>NZ_BAGK01000184.1 GCF_000308795.1 Nocardia thailandica NBRC 100428
GGTCGCGGAGGTCACGGGCGACGCGCGCGCGGCCGCGCACCATCGCGCCCCTTCGCGGGCTCCGCGCCGGAGCACGGCCGGGCGGCCCGCGCGCTCGACCGCGCGGCGGCGCAGCGGGAATCGCCCGCGTTCGCCGGGACGGGGATCGCGCCGGGGCGGACGGCGGCGGGCGCGACGCACCGGCCACCGGGCCCGCGAGCGGTGTCGTCACGGGTACGCGGTCCGACCAGGACCGGACGCCCGCCGCGGGGCTGCCCGCCGCGCGCCGCCCGGTGCTCACCCGCAGGATCGTCGAGACGCCCCTGCCGCCGCCGGCGAATCCCGCGCTGGCCGACTGGCATCCCGACCCCGAGGACCCGGGCGCCCTGCGCTGGTGGGACGGCAGCGAATGGACCGGCTCCCGGCACGTGCGCGCCGCCGACCAGCGCGCCCGCTGCCCGCGCTGCGATCAGCCGCTGCGGCGCAGGTTCTTCGGCGGCCACGCGAGCTGCCGCGGCTGCGCGGGCGAGGTCGAGGAGTTCCTCACCCACTGGCAGCGGCGCGCGCTGCGGGTGCTCGCCGGGGAGGGCACGCGGTCTGCCGCGTGGCTCGAGGTGTGGGCGTCCCTGCGCTACCAGCGCATCGCCGAGGAGCACGGCCGCGCGCTGCTGCGCGAGGCGGGAGCGACGCACGTGGAGCGGATGGTCGCCTTCGCCTTCGCCGACGGCGAGGTCGGCGAGGACGAGCTCGACGCGTTCGAGCACGCGGTGCGCGAACTGGCCCTGCACGGCCCGCACGTCGAGGACCTGCGCCGCCGGATGCAGCGCGGGCGCACCCTGTCCCGGCTCCGCGCCGGCGAACTGCCGTCGGTGCAGACGCCGGGGCTGCACCTCGATCCCGAGGAACGGGTCCACCTCGACCTGCCCGCCGAGCACATCCGCGTGCTGGCCCGCGGGCCACGGCACACCGAGGGCCGGTTGATCGGCAGCAGCAAGAAGCTGCGCTTCGTCGGCGACGGGGCGGGCGTCGAGCTGCCGTGGAACCGGGTCGTCTCGGTGCACGCCGAACCGGGCGTCGTCGTGGTCGCGGCGACCTCGGCGCGCGGCGGCGCGACCTTCGGGGTCACCGATCCGGACTATGTCGCCGCCGCGCTGGAAGGCGCGCTGCGCGTGGCCAAGCGCCTCGTGCTCACCCCCGGCCAGCTCGACACCCGCAGCATCCCCCAGGACGTGAAGGCCCAGGTCTGGCAGCGCGACGGCGGCCGCTGCGTGGAGTGCGGCGACGGGCACTACCTGGAGTTCGACCACATCATCCCGCTGAGCCGGGGCGGCGCGACGAGCGCGGCGAACCTGCAGATCCTGTGCCGCGCCTGCAACCGGGCCAAGGGCGCCCGGATCTGAGCGCCCTCGTCCGGAGACCCCGGGTCAGCCGAGAATGGCGTTCATGATGGTGCCGCCGCTGGTGGCCACCACGCCGCCGATCATCGCCCCCGCGACCATCTTCGGCGACTCCATGCCGCTGCCGCTCCACTTCTCCCAGGCGAACTTCGCGCCGGCGACGGTGATGCTGAGCACGCCGGACAGGATCGCGAACCAGGTCAGATAGCGGACCATCTGCATGATCTTGTCCGACAGCGGCGGCGCCTCGGGGGTGGGGTTGCCGACCTGCGCGAAGGTCGTCACAGTGTCGGCCATCGACGTCAGTATGATGCTCACAGCCTGCTCCCCTTGTTCTGCATGGCGCGAACCACGCACTGGCACTGTCGTATTCGAACCACACCAGGATAGGGCCCGTCCGCCCCCGCGCACCAACGAACCGTGTCTTGTGCCACCCGGGTGCCTGCGCGTCTCCGCCCGAGCGGATACCATCTGGCACAGTAGTTTTCCGATTGTTCCCGAGTACGCGAGTGAGCAGACATGATCTTGGCCGCCGTCACCGACACCCTGGCGCAAATCGGTAACCCGACCCCCGAGGCGCCCCCGCTGTCGGACAAGATCCTGCAGCTGGTCCGCTACTTCACCTGGTTCATCCTGCTCTCGGGCGTCACCGCGATCACCTACGCGGGCGGCAAGTTCGCCTGGGAGAAGTGGAGCGGCGGGAGCCTGGAGTCGCCGAAGATGGTCGCGGGGGCGATGATCGGCGGAGTCGTGGCCACCAGCGCGGGCACGATCATGAACGCGGTGCTCTAGCCCTACATCGACAACCGCGCGACGAAGGCGGCGAGGTTCTCGCGGACGCGGGCCGCCTTCTCCTCGGCGGTGAGGTCCTCGCGGTAGCGGTTGCCCGCGGCGGGCCGCTTCTTGTTGCGCGCGTAGAGGGAACAGGCCAGGTCCGTGCACATGTAGGTGCCCACGGTGTTGCCGCGGCGGCCCGCCTCGCCGGTCTTGGCCGCGGTCATGAGCGAGACGCCGCTGCCGGTGTGGGTGGTGGCGCACAGGGCGCACATCTGGGCCTTGCCCGGTCCGCCGGTCTCATAGCGCAGGGCCACGCCGACCAAGCCGTCGTCGCCCGGGAAGACCAGGTAGCAGCGCCCGGCGTAGGACGGGTCGCTCCAGCCGAGGAAGTCCAGGTCCTCCCAGGGCTGCGCCGCCAGGTCCTTGGGTACGCCGAGGCGCTTGGCGTCGCCTTTCGAGCAGTTCACGAAGGAGGCGCGGATGGCCTTCTCGTCCACGGGTTCCACGACATCGACCTTTCGTCCGGGTAACGAACCGGCCCGACGATACGGAGCCGACCCGCCCGCGACAACCGGTTTTCCGGCCGTGTCGTCAGTCCGCGGCCGAGGAGTACCCCAGGATCGTGCGCTGGGCCGTCGCCCACGCCGCGGAGTTCGGGTCGGCGAAGTCGCCGTGCCCGACGCCGGGCAGCACCCGCGCCTCGGCGGTGCCGCCCGCGCGTTTCACCGCGTCGACGTAGCGGCGGCTCTGCTCGGGGTCGACGACGCGGTCGCCCGCGCCGTGCAGCGCGGTCACCTCGACCTCGGCGGGCAGGTGCTCGATCGGGGACGCGTACCGGTAGCGGTGCGGCACCTCCTCGGGGGTCCCCCCGAGCAGCGTCGGCACGTAGCCGTCGCGGTTGCGCACGGCCTGGGTCAGGTCGAGCGGCGCGGCCATCAGGGTGGCGCTACGGATGCGGATTCCGGTGTGCCCGGGCACGGGCTGCCCGAGCGGCTGGCGGTGCCCGGCGACCCAGGCGGCGAGCTGGCCGCCCGCCGAGTGCCCGGCCACGTGCACCCGCTGCAGGTCGAGCACGCCGCCGACCTTCGGCTGCACCTCCGTCTCCAGCGCGGAGACGGCCGCGTCGACGTCGTCGAGCGTCGTCGGCCAGCCGCCCGCGCCGCCGACCCGCCGGTACTCGATGTTCCACACCGCGACGCCGTGCGCCGCCAGCGCGCGCGACTGCTGATCGAACTGGCCCAGCGTCCAGCGCTGTTGCCAGCCGCCGCCGTGGATCAGCACGACGACGGGCAGCCTGCCGTGGGAACGTTCCGGGAGGTAGAGGTCGCCGAAGGTGTCCGGGGACGCGCCGTAGGCGATCCGCACCGGGGTGTCGGGGATGGTGGCCGCGTCACCGGGATGCGCGGGCTCGGGCGTGGACAGCTCGGCGGAGCGGATGCCGAGGACGGCGAACACCGCGCAGACCGCGAGCAGGGTCACCGCGGCGAACACCGAACGCCGTCCGCCTACCACCGATGAAACCTTCCGAGCTGGGATTTCCTGCGCTCGGGACGGTACCGCACCCCGTCCGTCCGCGCGCGCCGGACGACCGGGCCGACGCTGTGATCTGTGCCGCTACCACCAGCCCAGGATCGGCTGCAGTGCCCGGCCCAGCGGGTCGGCCAGGGTCCGCGCGTAGCTGGCGGTCAGGTGGTGTTCGTCGTGATAGACCAGGACATTGCCCTCGACCACCGCGCACACGGTCGGCTCGCAGACGGCGTCGGTGAGGTCGATCGGGTGCACGCTGGGGAACCGCGCGGCGGGCGCGAGCATGGGGTCGACGGCGTCGAGGGCGTCGGTGCGGGTCATGCCGCAGCCGAGCCGGTCGCCGCCCTTGGCCAGGCAGTCGACCGCCTTGTAGCGGACGGAGTCGCGGCGCAGCCACGGGGTGTCGCGGATGACCACCGTGGACAGGCCGCGCTCGGACAGCGCGGCCCAGACGTCGAGGTACTCCTCCGGCGTCTCGTCGCCGATGTCCGCGCGCGGGCGGCTGCCGGTGGTGAAGACCCAGTCGGGGCGTTCGGCGCCGAGCCGGTCGATCACCTCCGCCGACCAGTCGCGGCAGTCCGGGTTGGCCTCGCCCCGGTACAGGGTGGTGGCCGAGAGGTCGAGCGGGCAGCCCATCTTCAGATAGACCTGGATGCGGAAGGCGTGCTCGGCGGCCAGCGCCTCGAGGGCGGGCAGCCAGTGTTCGGCGTGCGAACTGCCGACGACCGCGAGCGTGCGGGTGGCCTCGGTGTCGCCGTAGGTGCAGGTGACGACCTCGCGGGTGTACCAGTCGGCGATGCAGCCGTCGCCGGTCGGCGCGGCGGCGTCGACGGGCGCGTCCAGCAGGGTGGGCCGCATGGGGACGCGGGGCACGTTGGCGCCCGAGGTCAGCGCCGCCGCGCCCGGATAGAACCACGGGTCGAGGGCGCCGACGGTCTGCGGGGCGCGCACGTGCACGACCACGACCTGCCACGCCGCGGTCGTGGCGACCACCGCCATCAGCAGGACCGACACGACCACGCCCGTGCCGCGCGGCGCGGCCGGCGCGGCGTCCCGCGAACCGCCGCGCTCGCGCAGCGGCTCCTCGACCCAGCGGTGGGTGGCCCAGGCCAGCAGCACCGACACCGCGAGCACGCCGAGCCCGCCCGCGAGCCCGGCCACGGCGCGGTCGGCGACGGTCAGGTAGAAGATCAGCAGCGGCCAGTGCCACAGGTAGAGCGGATAGGCGATGTCGCCCAGCCACCGCGCGAAGGGATGCGCGAGCAGCCGGTTGGCGGTCGGCCAGTCCGCGGGCGCGGCGTTGTTCGCCGCCAGGATCACCGCGACCGCCGCGCCGACCGGCAGGAGCGCGACGGGACCGGGAAAGCGGTTGGCGCCGTCGAGGATCAGCCACCCGCACAGCACGACACCGGCCACGCCTGCGACCGAGAGCACCCCGCGCAGCCTGCGCGGCAGCGCCAGATACGGCGCGGCCAGCGCCAACCCGGCGCCGGCCAGCAGCTCCCAGCCGCGCGCGACGCTGTCGTAGTAGGTCCAGCCCTGGTGTTCGGCCGTGCCGCGGGTGGCGTAGAGGAACGACAGCACCCCGCCGACGACGACCACCGCGCCGAGCACCGCGCGCACCGCATCGGGCCGTCCCGCCCGGCGGCAGGCGAAGGCGATCGCGGCGACGGCCGCGAGCACGGCCAGATAGAACTGCCCCTGCACCGACATCGACCACAGGTGCTGCAACGGGCTGACCGACGGATCGGCGGCCAGGTAGTCCGACCAGGTCATGGCCAGTTGCCAGTTCTGGACGTAGAAGATCGAGGCCAGGGTCTGGGCCGCGATGGTCGACCACTGGGTGAACGGCAGGGTGACCACGGTGCCCGCGACGACGGCGGCCAGCACGACGGCCATGGCGGGCAGCAACCGCCGCGCGGTGCGCCGCAGGACCGGCAGGCCCCACGACCCGCTCCCGGAGGCGCGGCGCACCACCATGCCGGTGAAGAAGTAGCCCGACAGTACGAGGAAGACGTCGACGCCGCCGGACACCCGCCCGAACCACACGTGGAACACCGCGACCAGGGCTATCGCCAGTCCGCGCAAGCCGTCGAGATCCGACCGGTACGCCGTGGCGCCGGGCGGGGACTCGGTCGTCACCTCGGGACTGTGCTGCCGGGTCAGTTCGGGTTCCTCGCTTCCACCTCTATTGCCTGCCGTATGCCGGGTTTACCAGCACGATCGTGCGCAAACGCGGACGGCGCGCCGGAACCGGGCAGCACAACGGTGACTGCGCCCGGAAAACCGATCCCCGTGCGTCTTCCCCCCGGCGTCCCGACCATGTTGCCTGATGATTGCCGCCGATCGCGAATGCCGCTCTGGTTCATTCGCGGCGCATGAGGAGACCTGGCGCACAGTCCGCTAGCCTCGGCCTGTCCCACCGGCTCGACCGACAGGAGACCTCCCATGCCCCTGCAGCCGATCCCCGACCTGCCCGCGGCGACCATCGGTTTCCGTGCCTCCGGCGTGGTGACCGCCAAGGATTACACCGCCGTCCTCGACCCGGCCATCCGCGCGGCCGTGGAACACGACAACCCGGTGAATCTGGTCTATGTGCTGGGCCCGGACTTCGATCGCTACGCGCTCGACGCGATGTGGCAGGACCTCAAACTGATCCAGGTGCCGCGCAGCGCGTGGGGCCGGATCGCGCTCGTCACCGACCATCGGGCCCTGGGCGAGGTGGTGCACCTGTTCGGCTTCCTGATCCCGGCCGAGGTGCGGGTGTTCCCGGTGGCGAACGAGCGCGACGCCATCGCCTGGGCGGGTTAGCAAGATCACGTGGACCGGCCCCGGCGCTCCCCTCCGGAGGCGCCGGGGCCGGTGCCGGTCACGGGCGGGTCTGGGCCCGGATGGTGTCGTCGTAGGCGTCGCGGACGGTGTGGTCGATCGCGTTCAGCGCCCGGCGGTCGCCGATCAGCCTGCGGCCCAGCCGCATGACGCGTTCGGGCACCACGGCGTTCAGCAGGTCCCAGCCCGCCAGGTAGCCGGGCACGGTGACCTCGGCGCGGCGGTCGCGCACCGTGGCCACGATGGCGCGCGCCACGTCCTCGGGGTCGACCGTCGGCATGCCGTGTCCCAGCGGCACGCCCGAGGAGAGCCGGGTGCGGACCGCGCTGGGCAGCACCGCGCTCACGCTGACCCCGCTGTCGGCGAATTCCTCGCGCACCGCGGCGGACAGGCCGACGGCGGCGAACTTGCTGGCGTTGTAGACGGCCATGCCGGGCACGACGAGTTTGCCCGCCATCGACGCGACGTTGACGATGTGCCCGCGCCCGCGCTGCCGCATCGACGGCAGGACCTGGCGCATACCGTGGATCAGGCCCCACACGTTCACGTCGAGGGTCGCCCGGCTGATCGCGTCGTCCTCGTCGAGGAAGCCGCCGAGCGGCATGATGCCCGCGTTGTTGACCAGCACGTCGACGCGGCCGTGCGCGTCCAGGATCGCGGTGACGAAGGCGGCGAACGACTCCCGCGTGGTGACGTCGAGGGTGTGGCCGAAGGCCAGGGGTCCGAGTTCGTCCGCGGTCGCGGTGACCGCGTCGGTGTCCAGGTCGCCCAGGTGCACGATCGCGCCCGCCGCGAGGAACTGTTCGGCGGCGGCGCGGCCGATGCCGCGGGCGCCGCCGGTGATCGCGACGACGGCGCCGTCGAGGTCGATACCGGGGTAGGTCATGATGTCTCCGTTCGGAAGGGTGGGACGGCGGCTCCGCCGCGCGGGCCGGTGCCGGTCAGGGCCGGGTCGCGTTCCGCTCGCCGAGGCGTTGCCCGACGTGCTCGATCGCGACGTCGAGGGCGGCCGTGCGGCGGCGCGGGTCCATGAAGTTCGGCCCCATGGCGGCGAGTTCGGCGGCGCCGGGCCGGACCAGGATCACCCGGGTGCCCGCGGCCTCGAGCGCGGCGAGCTCGGCGTCGAGGACGCCGGTCATCGCCCGGCGCATCAGTCCCTCGACCAGGCCGCCCACGCCGGGCACCCGGGCACCGGAGGCCATGGGCGCCACGACGATCGCCTCGTCGAGCCCCAGCCCGGCCACCGCGTCGGCCGAGGCGGTGGATCGCACGCCGCCGTCGACGAAGGGCTCACCGTCGATGACCACCGGCGGATACCAGCCGGGGATCGCCCACGACGCGCGCACCGCGTCCCGCAGCGACGCGCGGGGCGCGCCCGGGGCGCCGAATCGCGCGCGCCGCCCGGTGACGAGGGAGGTGCCGACGACCCAGATGCCGGGCCGCGGCGCCCATTCGCCGCGCGGGACCAGGTCGTCGACGAGGTCGTCGAGGAAGCCGGGATCGGTGCGCCCGGCGGGCAGCAGCCCGGCCAGGGCGGGCAACACGTGCCGCTCCCGGACGCCGGACAGGCTCAGGCGGAGCGACGGCGCCCCGAACGGCAGGGCCGGGACGGGCGAGGGCGGCGCGGTGCAGAAACGGCGGACCGAGTCCCGCGCGTCGGCGCTGCCCCGCTGGGCGGCCACCAGTTCGCCGACCGGCACCCCCGCCCCGAGCATGGCCGCCGCCGTCGCCCCCGCCGACGTGCCGACGATGACCTCGGCCGTCCTCGGATCCCAGTCCAGTGCCCGCTCGATCGCGGCCAGCGCCCCGATCTGCCACGCTCCACCGACCGTGCCACCACAGCCGAGCAGCAATCCACGCCGCATCGCACAACCTCCTCGTTGCTTGAAATACCGACGGTATTTGGATGCCACCAGGATGTCAACGGGTAGGATCGGCCCATGGCCCGTCTCTCCCGCGCCGAAAGCCAGGCGCAGACCCGACAGCAGCTGATGGCCACCGCCAAACAGCTGTTCCTCGAACTGGGCTACCACGCGACCAGCCTCGAGAAGGTCGCCGACCGCGCGGGCTTCTCCAAGGGCGCGGTCTACAGCAACTTCCGCAACAAGGACGAGCTGTGCGTGGCGGTGCTCGAGGAGACCCGCGCCGAACGCGTCGCCGAGATCCTGGCGATCCTGACCGAGCCCGATCCCGACGCGCGCCTGGCCCGCTTCCAGTCCTGGGCGGAGGCCGTCATCGGCGATCCCGCCTGGACCTCCCTCGAGGTCGAGTTCGCCATGCACGCCCGCCGCAACGAGCCGCAGCGCACCGAACTCTCGGCCCGGCTCGACAGCATCCTCGGCATGCTCTCCGGCGCCGCGCAGGCCGACGATCTCGACGGCCCGCTGCCCCCGGACGAGTTGGCCGTCACCGTGCTCGCGCTCGGCGTCGGCCTCGGGATCTTCCGCGCGGTGAATCCGGCGATCCCGGTCACCGGACTGGTCGACGCGCTGCGGTATCTCGGCGGCGTGCCCGCCGCGCAGCCCTCGGCCTGAGCCTCAGGCGCGGACGAACAGGCGCATCGCCTCGTCGACCACCGCGGCCCGCGTGCTCCCGGCCGGGTCGGCCTCCGGCCGCAGCCAGATGGAGGCGTGGTTGAGCACGCCGTGCAGGCAGTGCAGGGCCACCGCAGGGTCGGGGCAGTCGAAGTCGCCCTCGGCGATCCCGCGGTCCACGACCTGACGGAAGTAGCGGTCGTGGCGGCGGCGCATGGTCTTGACGGCTTCCTCGTGCTCGCTGGGCCAGTGCGCCGGGAACGAGAACAGCTTGCCGACCTCGGGGTAACGCACCGTCAGCACGTGCAGCTGCTCGGTGATCAGCGCCCGCAGCTGCTCGGTCGCCGATCCCCCCGCCGCGGCGTCGAGCGCCGCGCCCAGGGTCGTCAGCACGTCGGCGGTCAGCTTCTCCAGCGCGGCGGCGACGAGGGCGTCCTTGCTCGGGAAGTAGTAGTAGAGCGTGGCTTTGGCGATGTCGGTGCGTTCGGCGACGTCCTCGAAACGCATGCCCTGATAGCCCTGGCTCGACAGGATCGCCAGCGCCGCGGTGATCATCTCCGCCTTGCGGCGATCCCGGCGCCGGGCCACCCGCCCCTCCGGCGCGGCGGTCCCGCCAGCTGTCGATGTCACCGGGCGATCATACCGGCGGCGTCCCCGCCTCCCCCGGGCTCGACGGCCCCGGCCACACCGGCACGCGATCCCGTGCTTTACTGACCATCGAGACAGTTTTTCGACCCCAGGGTCGAATTGCCGCCGTCATGGTCAGAAAGAGGCGATCACCGATGGAATCCAGCTATTTCCTGCGCCGCGGCCCGCACCGCTTCGCCCCCACCGCCGCCGTCGGCGGGGCCTGGGCCGACGACGAGCAGCACTTCAGCCCGGTGGCGGGCCTGGCCGTCCACGAGATCGAACGCCACCGCGCCCACGAGGGACGCCCCGCCATCCCCCTTGGCCGAGTCACCTTCGACATCCTCGGCCGGATCATGTTCACCGAGTTCCAGATCCACGTCGAGACGCTGCGCCCCGGCCGCACCATCGAACTGGTGCAGGCGACCGTGGTGATCGGCGGCCGGCCCGCCATCACCGCCCGCGCCTGGTACCTGGCGCCGCTGGACACCGCCGCCGTCGCGGGCGGCGCCCCCGATCCGCTGCCCGCGCCCGGCACCCTGCCCACGGGCACCCTCTCCGAACGCTGGCCCGGCGGCTACATCGCCTCCCTCGACTCGCGCGTCGCCACCGGCTACCGGCCCGGCCGGGCCGCCCTCTGGCTCCGCGCCGTCCCCGCCCTGATCGCGGACGAACCCGTCACCGACCTGGCCCGCTTCACCGCCCTCATCGACACCGCCAACGGCATCGCCGTCCGCCGCGACCCCCGCGAATGGCTGTTCCCCAACATCGATCTGACCGTGCACCTGCACCGCCAGCCGACCGGCCCCTGGGTCGGCCTCGACACCTCGGTCGTCTTCGGCGAAACCGGCCAGGGCCTGACCAGCACGGTCCTGCACGACCTCGACGGCCCCGTCGGCCGCGCCGAACAGATCCTGACCGTGCGCCCCCAGCTCGCGCGAATCCGCGGCTGAACACTGCGAGACGGCCGACCCCGGCACCGATCCCCCGAACGATCGCGCAGGTCGGAGAGGAGAAGTGGGGCGGGTGGGGCTCGAACCCACGACCAGCGGATTATGAGTCCGCGGCTCTAACCGACTGAGCTACCGCCCCCGGCCGCGCCGGACGGCACGGGCGTGTGGATGGTACCCGGTCGAGGGCTGCGTTGCCCACCTCCCGCGAGCCGGGATGTCACGGGGGGTCCGGGGTCGCAAAGGTATACGCCCCCTCGGCGACGCGCGTACGGGTTCCGTTGGCGACGAGCGTCACCGCGAACGGTGCAGCACCGGTGGACGTGCTCAGTTCGATGGTCACATCGTCGCGAGTCCGGCCGACGTCCACGGGCCCGGTGAGCTGGGACCACTGCGTGTCGTAGCGCCACCGCTGGACAGTGGTGCCGGTACCGAATCCGTCGTCGAGCGCGGTGTGCACAACGACGATCGACAAGGCGCCGGCCTCCCACCGTAGCGACCCGACATCGACGCAGCCGTCCGGCTGCGGGACAGTGGTCCGGAAGCCGGTCGCCGCCGGGTCAGCGATCGATACCACGGCCTGACCGCAGTTGTGGTCACGAACGTTCTCGGCCGCCACCGCAACCGCGTCGCCCCCCGGCTCGAAGCGGCCACTCACCAGTCTTCCGCTGACCTCGGGCAGTGGACCGTACTCGACCACCGAACCGTCGGTCGCGACGGTGAAGACCTCGTAGGCCGACACGTCGGATCGGCGTTCGGTGATGGCGCGGCCGATCAGTACGCGGTCCGTTCGCGACCCGAGTACGGAATGCCTCACCAGGGGCCCGACACCCGATGAAGCGCGAGCCACAACGGAATCGAGCACCCGCCACCGCTGGGCAGTCGGTGCGGATTCGGCGAGATCGAGGCGAACGAGGACATCCTGGGTCTCCGACACAGCCTTCGCGTCGACCCACGCAATCCGGCTTTCGTCCAGCGGCACAACGCGATCACAGCTACACCGAAAACGCCGCACGACCGGATCCGCACCGGTCCCGACCGTTACGACGGTCCGCCGATCTCCCACTCCTTCGGCCCGGATGACGTATCGGCCATCCCGCGTGAACTGCAACTGGTCGTTGACGGAGAGGAACTCGGCAGGCGTACGCGAAACCACCGTTTCACCGCGCTGAATCAGCATCTCGGTCCGTGTTCCCACCGCGAACAACCCACGGGTGTCGCCGCCGTCGCCTCCCGGCCCCGAGACTCCGGCAGAGCCGCCCGCACAGCCCCCGACTGATATCGCGAGCATCACGAGCACAGCCACGAAGGGCGATCCACCCACTTCTGGACCTCGCGACCACGAAAACGGAGATCGCATTCAGATCAGCGTGCCCTCGGCGACAGCCTTGAACGTGGCGATCGCAGTGCTCTCCAGCGCTGTCGCCAGCGCTATCACCGCTTCGGCCTCACGTTCGAGATCGACAATGCTCACCCCGCCCTGCGGATTGTCCGAGGTCTTCGATATCCGGCCGGTGTTGTCCATGATCAGCCCCGCACGTGCGACCTCGTCGTCGAGTCGCTGCAGCTTCGTCTTGATATCGGAAAGCGTCTCAGCGTCGGTGGTCCAGCGACGTTGGATCTCACCGTCCCGAGCGATCCCGGTACGCAACGTCGACTCGAGCGCATCGAATCTGGCCCACGCCGTGGTTGCGGCGTCCCCGGTCCACGTCGATACCCTCCTGCGGGCATGCGCTACTTGGTCGGAAGACTGATTCAGCGCGTCGACTCGCTGCCCCATCCGAGCAGCTTCCACCTTCATCGCCTCAGCGTTCCATTGCCGAATCTGAATGCGTCGGCCGACTCGCTCGATGTCTGCTACGACGACGTCAACAAAACGATCGGCCCGATCGACAGCGCCATGACACGGCCGGGCAATGCCTGGACGGCACGCGCTCTGACCGAGTACACCCATTTGTGGGACGTCCTGGACAAGCATCGAGAGTCGGTCAAAACCCAGCTCGGAGAACTCTCGGAACTTCTGCGGACGACCGCCGCCAGGTTCAAGGAAATCGACGATCAGAACGCGGAGAAGACCGACAATCTGCTGTCCGGGCTCGGCGCGGGCGGGTTGGACCTTCCCTGAAGCGGTCGCCAGCGGTCGTCAGCGGCCGTCGACAAGTGTCGGCTGTCCCGCCTGCACCGGGTCGGCGAGGCGGGACGGCCGGCGCTCACACCCGTTCGGTCGAATTGACGCGGGCCGGCTCCGGGCGGCGCTTCCCGGCATTTCCCCCCGGGTTGCTGGCGACCTTGACGACCCCTACCACCATCAGCAGCACGGCGATGACCACCGCGCACACGATCAGTCCATGCACGCGGATCAACCTAGCGTGAAACCTATTGTCTCGCAGGACAAGTTACATTGTCACATCGCGTGTCAAGAGGGTACGGCCGAGGGTCGCGCGGGACTCGATGGCGGCATGGGCCGCCGCCGCGTCGCCGAAGGAAAACGTCTGTCCGACAACGATTTCGATCTCACCTGCGGCGGCCGCGGTCAGCGCCCGGTCGGCGAGCGCGGACCAGTCGATCGCGGGGTCATGTGTGACGTCGAACAAGGTAAGGATGGTCACACCGGGGCGATTCACAGTCGCGACGTGAGCGAAATCTCCTGCCGCCGAGCCGTATCCGAGGAAGACGGCCCGGTCGGCCGCGACCTCGAGCGCGGTGGCTCCGAGTTCGCCGCCCGCGCCGTCGAAGACGACGTCCACGCCGCCGGTGAGGGCCCGCGCCCGATCGGACCAGCCCTCGACGGAGTAGTCGACGACGTGATCGGCGCCGAGCCGGGTGGCCAGCGCGAGCTTCTCGGGGCCGCGGGCGGCGGCGATCACGGTGGCGCCCGCCAGTTTCGACAGCTGGATCAGCAGGGTGCCCAGTCCGCCCGCCGCGGCGGTGATCAGCACGGTGTTGCCCGGCTTCAGCCCGGCCCGGTCGAAGACGGCGAGGGCGGTGCGCCCGTCGTGGGCGAGGGCGACGGCGTGGGCGGTCGACAGCGCCGGGGGGATCTCGGTGAGGCCGTCGGCGGCGGCCAGGGCCTGCTCGGCGTAGCCGCCGATCGGCTGCCCGCCGCCGATGCCGCTGGCGGCGGTGCGGGTGACGACCCGCTTGCCGATCCAGGAGGCGTCGACACCGGCGCCCGCGCTCGCCACGGTGCCGCCCACCGCGCCGCCGGGCACGTAGGGCAGGGTCAGCGGGAAGTAGTCACGCCCCCAGCCCGCGCGCAGCCGGGCGTCGAGGAACATGACGTCGGCGACGTCGACATCGATCACGACCTCGCCCGGTCCCGCCAGCGGGGCGGGGATCTCCACCTCCGTCAGTACCTCGGGTCCACCGAACTCGGTCACCTGCACTGCACGCATCTCATCGCTCCTCGGTTGTGCGCTCATCGGCACACCTCAGCCTGGTACCCGAAGGGCGGTTGAGGTAAAGGGGCGGTGACGCGGATCACCCGATCAGGAGCCGCCGCCACAGCTCGAGCTGGAGCCGCCGCCGCAGCTGGAGCTCGACCCACCGCCGCAGCTCGAACTCGAACCGCCGCCACAACTCGAACCGGACCCGCCACCGCAGCCGCTCGTCGAGCCGCTGTCGTGAGTGTGGTGATGATGGCCGGGGTGGTGATGACCGCCGCCGCCGTCGGTCCAGCCGGGGCCGGAGCTGTCGGTCCAGGCGCCGCTGCCGGAATCGATCGTGGCGCCGTAGGGGAACGCGGTGCCCGATTGCCAGGCCCGGTTCTGGTATTCGCGGATCTGCCGCGTCTGCCGGGTGACCAGGACGGCGATCGCCGCCACCAGGATGCCGACGAACGCGAACACGGAGACGACGATGAGCAGAACCACCATGCTGGCAGCGTAACCGCACCTCAGCCCGTGCGGCGGGTCGTCCACCTACAGTGGACGGATGCCACCGCTGCTGTCCCGCCTGCGCCGATCCTTCGACCCGGCGCGGACCGATCGCGCCGTCGAGGCCCTCGTGCTGCCCGCGGCGATCTTCAAGACCTGCCCCTGGCAGCCCCGCGAGCTGGTGGAAACCGGCCTGCGCCAATGGCTCCGGTGCTGCGGCGCCGCGGTGCGCGACGATCAGGTGATCGGCATGCCCTCGCACGCGGTCGACGAGGCGTGGCACGGCCTCATCCTGTGTACCCAGCTCTACGCGCGCTTCTGCGAGGACGCCTACGGCCGGTTCCTGCATCACTTCCCCGAGGGGGTCGGCACCGACGGGCCGGGGGCGGGCTCGATGCACGACCAGCTCGGGCGCACCGTGGTCGCGTGGTCACTGGTGGCCCGGCCGGGCGAGGAATGCGTGCTGTGGGACCTGGACCGGCGGGTGGGCGTCGAGAAGCCCTGGGGCGTGGACGCCCGGCACGTCGCCCTGGTCGAGGAGCGACTGCGCCGGGCGTGACCGCGCTCAGCCCAGCTTGATCCGGCGGGCCGCCAGGCGAACCAGGCCGGGCGCGATCCGGTTGGCCCGGTACTGCAACCACGATTCCGGGGTCACCGGCACGATGTCGCGCCGCTCGCGCACCGCGGCGACGATCTTGTCGGCCACCTTGTCCGGGGTGTAGGCGCGGCGGGCGTAGAGCTTGTCGTACTTCTGCTGCTGGGCCGCCTCGGCCTCGGGCGACAGTCCCGAGAACCGGGTGGTGGCCACGATGTTGGTGTGCACGATGCCGGGGCACACGGTGGAGACGCCGATGCCCTTCTCGGCCAGCTCGGCGCGCAGGCAGTCGGAGAACATGAACACCGCCGACTTGCTGGTGGCGTAGGCGTTCATGCCGCGCTGCGGGGTGTAGGCGGCCATGCTGGACAGGTTCACGATGTGCCCGCCCTGTCCGCGCTCGGCCATGGCGGGGGCGAAGGCACGGCAGCCGTTCACGACACCGCCGAGGTTGATGCGCAACACCCGGTCGAAGTCCTCGCTCGAGGTGTCGAGGAACGAACCGGCGTGTCCCACACCGGCGTTGTTGATCAGCACGTCGGGCACGCCGTGCGCGGCGATCACCTCGTCGGCGTGCTCGCGCACGGCGGTCTCGTCGGCGACGTCGAGCCGGTAGGCGTGCGCGGTGCCGTCGGCGGCGCGGATCAGCTCGGCGGTCTCCTTCGCGGCGAGCTCGTCGACGTCGGAGACCACGACCTCCGCGCCGAGGCGGGCGAAGGCCAGGGCGGTCTCGCGGCCGATGCCGCTGCCGCCGCCGGTGATCACGACCAGGTGGTCGTCGAATTCCCGCCGCGTGCGACCGACCTCGGCGCGGCGCAGCCCGCGGGCGAAGCCGGCGCCGGACAGCGCGTCGATCAGTTCGGTGGTGGCGCCCGCCAGGGTCTCCGGGTGGGAGAACGGCATCCAGTGCCCGGCGGGCACGTCGCGCCGCCAGAGCCGGTCGGTCCACTTGTGCGTGTCGTCGTAGCCCGCCGGGCGCACCGCGACGTCGCGGCCCGCGACGATGAGCTGTACGGGGACCTCGGTGCGGCGCTCGCGCGGGGCGAGCATCCGCGCGATGATGTTGGCGCGGTAGATCAGCAGCCCGTCGACCATGTCGGCGCGGAAGGTGGGGCCCAGCTTCACCTTCGCGGGCGAGGTGTCGTTCATCAGCGCCACCGCGCGCTGCCAGACCTTCTCGGTACCGATGGCGTTGAACGTGGCGCGCGGCAGGCCCGGCGTCATGAAGAAGAAGGTGTAGGCCGAGGACGCCAGCTGGGTCATCGGCTGCCAGATGTTGCGCGGCGTCGGCCGCGAGAGCCGGTCGCGCACCCAGGCGGCGAGGTGGTCGAGGTTGGGTCCCGACACCGAGGTGAACGAGGCGATCCGCCGCGCGGCCTGCGGCTCGCACACCGCCTCCCACACCTGCACCGAACCCCAGTCGTGGGCGAGCACGTGCACGGGTCGGTCGGGGCTGACCGCGTCGGCGACCGCGTAGAAGTCGCGGGCGAGTTCCTCGAGGCGGAAGTCGGCGGTGGTGCGGGTCCGGGTGGACGCGCCGTGGCCCCTCGTGTCGTAGGCGACGACGTGGAACCGGTTCGCCAGCAACGGGATCACCGCGTCCCAGAGGTGGTGGGTGTCGGGCCAGCCGTGCACGAGCACGACGGTCTCGGCCGAGGGGTCGCCGTATTCGAAGACGGCGAGGTCGAACCCCCCGTTGCGGACGGTGCGCTCGGTGGCGATGAGGTGCGGGTCGGTCATCGGCGGAACTCCTTGTGCCGGAAGCGGTGTCAGAGGTCGAGTACCAGGCGGCCGCCCTGGCAGCGGGAGACACAGGCCAGCATGGCACCGGCGGTGTGCTCGTCGTCGGTCAGGACCGTCTCGCGGTGGTCGGGCTCGCCGTCGACCACCCGGACCACGCAGGTGCGGCAGAAGCCCTGCCTGCAGGAATAGGGCTGATCGGGACGCGCCGACAGCAGCACGTCCAGCGCGGTGCGGTCGGCGGGCACGGTGAGCACCTCGCCGGTGGAGGCGAGTTCGATCTCGAACGGCGTGCCGTCCACGACGGGCGGCGGGGAGAAGCGCTCGTAGTGCAGTTCCACCCCGGGCAGCGCGCGCACCCCGTCGACCACGGCGGTGGTCATCGGCGTCGGTCCACAGCTGTAGACGGCGGTGCCCGCGCCGACGCCGGGCAGCAGGTCCGCGGCGGTGGGCAGTCCGTGCTCGTCGTCGGTGCGGACCAGCACGTGGTCGCCGAAGCCGTCCAGTTCGCCGAGGAAGGGGATGGTGTCGCGGCTGCGGCCGCTGTAGACCATGGTCCACGGCACGCCGAGGCGGTGCGCCAGCCGCGCCATCGGCAGGATCGGGGTGATGCCGATGCCGCCTGCCACGAAATGCAGCCGCCGGGCGGGTGATCCGTGTCCGGGCACCGCGAAGGGGAAGGCGTTGCGGGGGCCGCGCACGGTCAGCCGGGCGCCGACGGGCAACGCGTCGTGCACCTCGACCGAGCCACCGCCCCCGCCGGGGATGCGGCGCACCGCGATCCGGTAGGTGCGCTCGTGGGCGGGGTCGCCGCACAGCGAGTACTGGCGCAGCCTGCCCGAGGGCAGTTCCAGGTCGAGGTGCGCGCCGGGACGCCAGCGCGGGAGCGGGCCGCCGTCGGGCGCGGCGAAGGTCAGCGCGACCACGTCCTGGTCGTGGGCGACCACCTCGCGGCCGACGACCACCACCGGGAAGCGGCGATCGTCGACACGGGTGCGCAGGTCGCGCCGGTTGACCAGGGCACTCCACCGCAGGCGCGCGCCCGCCACCGCGTCGATGAACCGGGTGCCGGGGTCGTGCCGATGCTTGCCGTAGAGGTCGGCGGGCACCGCCTCGGGCGCCTGGTACAGCGTCACGACGCGGCCGCCCTGGCGGCCGGGGACTGGGCGAGGTAGGCGACGGCCTGCGCGGTGGAGCCGACGTTCTCGGGGCTGTAGCCGGGCTGGAAGGTCGACAGCGCGCTGCGCAGCAGCGACGGGATGCCGGGCAGCGCGCCGCGCCACATCGCGCCGAACACCGCGAGGATCAGGCGCGGGTAGCCCAGGTCGGCGAGTTCGGGGTCCTGGCGCACGAGGAACCTGGTGCCGCGCACGACGAGCCCGATGAAGATCGGGAACACCAGCATCATGCTCGAACAGCGGCGCACGTAGCCCGCGCCGAAGTAGATGGCCACGTCGTGGGCCACGTTGCGGTGCTCGACCTCCTCGGCGCCGTGCCAGCGGAACAGGTCGGCCATGCGCGGGTCGGCGCCGAACTTCTCGAGATCGGCGTTGAGCACCCAGTCGCCCAGCCAGGCGAAGAAGTGCTCGAGGCAGGCGATGAAGGCCAGGCGTTCGACGAGGACCTGTTCGGCGGCGCGGCCGGTCAGGTCGCGGCTGCCGAGGGTCTTGCGGAACAGGTACTCCATCTGGCGCACGTACGGGCCCGGGTCGATGCCGTGCGCGGCCAGCACGTCGTGCAGCACCTTCTCGTGCGTCTCGGCGTGCATGGATTCCTGGCCGATGAAGCCGAGCATGTCCTCGCGCAGCTTCTCGTCCTGCACATACGGCAGGGCCTCGCGATAGGTCGCGCAGAACATGCGCTCGCCCTCGGGCAGCAGCATGTTCAGGGAGCTGATGAGGTGGGAGGCGATCGGTTCGGCCGACATCCAGCGCAGGGGCACGTCGGCCCAGTCGAAGCGCACGTTGCGGGCGTGCAGGGCGACCGTGCCGGGATCGGTGTCGGTCCGTCGCGCGGCGCGACGAAGTAGCTTCATCGGTACTCCTGAGGGCGGTGCCGGATCGTGCGGTGGTGACGGCGGAACGCTTCGATGCGCGCCGCCCTCCGCAGGTTCTCCGAAATCCTACACATAAGTAGTACTCAAGGTAACACCATTTGGCGCGGCCACCCGGGCTTCGATATCACACGGTGACATTTATCCGATACTCGAAGTACCACGCAGTCGGCGCCGCGCCCCGCGCAGCAGCGCGCCCGGGTCGACGGGCGCGCCGCGGCCCCGGGTCAGCGGCAGGCACGCCAGCCCGATGAGCGCCGCGCTGCAGTGCCCGACGTCGGTGAAGGTCGGCGTGATCAGCACCGGGGGCACGTACACCGCGGCCACCCCGGCCAGGTACAGCCAGCGCCACGGCGGCGCCACATGGTAGGCCAGCACCGCGATCACGCCGGCCAGCGCGTAACTGACGCCCACATCGAGGGTGAACGCCGCCCGCTCGGGCGCGTAGTCGTGCCGGATCGCCCACAGCAGCACGCCCTGACTCAGATAGGTGGCCCCGACGTGGGCCGACAGGGCGACCGCCAGCCACCGCAGGGTGCCCAGCCAGCGCTCGGCCGTGGCGTGGAAGACGGTGAACAGGACCGCGTAGCCCAGCCAGCCGCCGCCGTCGGTCCACAGCGCGCTGGTGAGCAGGACGTGGATCGGATCGTCGGCGAGGTGGTGCAGGTTCGTCGAGCGCACCTGCAGCCAGTGCCGGACCTGCCGGTCGGAGCCGAGGTGCTGGGCGGTGGAGGTGACAGCCAGGATCGCCAGCCACACATAGGTGCCCGGGGCACCACGGACCCAGCGCCACGCCAGGGCACAGGCGTGGGCAGCGCGGGCGGTGACGCCGGCCGGAGCGTTCACCCGTCCAGTGTGCCAGGACGGCACACCCGGACCCGGGCACGCTCCGGCGCGGCGGGGATCACCAGGCGGGGTCGCGGTCCAGCGGGACGTTCACCCAGCTCGGCCGCGCCGGGTCGAGCTCGATGTGCTGCGGCTTCAGCCCGCTCTCGTTGAGCAACGGCCGCAACAGGATTCCGCTGGGGAAGTTGCTGGCGAACACATCGATGCGCAGGCGGTGGCCCGGCGCGAGCACGCCGTCGATCGCGCGGATGCCGAGGTCGACGGTGGTCGGCTCCCCCGGCACGACCGGCTGCCGGGTGGCCAGCGACAGGATGGGGTACGGATCGGTGTAGTCCCCGCCCGGCGAGCGCGTCGCCTTCGCCTCGTCGACCGCGCGCAGCGAGGCGGTCAGCTGGCCGGTCGACCACATGGTGGAACGGCCGTCGGGGGCGACGTCGTTGACGGTCACCGTCCAGTAGCCGTCGGTGGCGTCGAGCACGGTGTTCAGGTGCACCCCGATCGGGCCGGACAGCCGGGTCGCCTCCGCCACCGGCGCGGTGGTGAAGGTCAGGGCGGCGCCCTCGCTGATCCGCGCGTCCTTGGCGCACACGTCCGGCACCGGGATCAGTCCGGCCGAACCCTGCGCGGCGTCGCGCGAGCAGACGGTGAGCAGGCTCGGGTCGACCGTGAGCCGCTGGGCCGCACCGGGAGCCGAGACCAGGCTGCCGTCGTGGCGCGCGCCGGGAGCGGTGCCCGAGGAGGCGCCGTCGAGATAGAGCCTGCGGTACCGCATGCCCGGCTGCGGGAACTCGGTGCCCGAGACCCACTGCTCGCTGCCCTGCTGCCACAGGGTGACCTGGTCGTAGCCGTCGACGCCGTTGTCGACGTCCTTGAGCCACTTGTCGAACCACGCGCGCTGCAGCACGTCCAGCGCGGCGGGCGCCCCGGGGCGGCCGACGCCCGAGGACAGCGTGACGTGCAGGTTGTTGTCCATCACCAGCTTCTTCTGCGCCGCGGGCACATTCACGGCGTCGTAGATGCGGGGCGTGGAGTAGGCGAAGATGTCGTGCCAGCCGCCGTAGAGGAAGGTCGGCACGTCGACCTGCGCGGGGTCGCCGACCCAGGCGGTGCGGATGTCGCTCTGGTCGTCGAGGATGGCCGCCAGGTCCGGCGGGACCTGGTCCACGCTCGGGGTGGACAGCGCGGCGATGAGGACGTTGAAGAAGGTGAACGGATCGCGGATCCGGTCGCCGAGCCAGGTGGTGTCGAACCGGCCCGAGAACAGCGAGACCAGATCCGGCAGCAGCTTGGTGCCGTCGACGGCGAGCAGCCAGGCCGGGATGAAGCCGATGCCGAGCGCGCCGCCGGGCGCGGCGACGTCGCGGATCAGGTCGCTGCCCGGCACGACCGGGAAGATCGCCTTCAGGGCGGCGGGCTTGCGCTCGGCGGTCTGGAGCTGGTTGATGCCCGAGTACGACACCCCGCTCATGCCGATCCGGCCGTTCGACCACGGCTGCGCCGCGGCCCAGTCGACCACCTCGACGCCGTCGAGCTGCTCGCGTTCGCCGAACACCTGCCAGGTGCCCTGGGAGAAGCCGGTGCCGCGCACGTCGACGACGACCTGGGTGTAGCCGGCGCGGATCAGGTTGCGGTCGACGGCGAAGGTGCGCGCGCCACCGCCGGGCAGGACCTTCAGCATGTCCGACAGGCTGCTGAACCCGAACGCGGAGAAGTCCAGGTTCTGCAGGATCGGGTTGAGCACGTCGGTGAGCCCCGGCACCGACAGCGCCGAGTCGGCGACGTTGGTGACCAGCTTCGTGTAGGGCGTCAGGTTGACGATCGTCGGCGTGCGCTCGGCGATCGGCTGCCCGGAGGCGTCGGCCGGGTGATAGACGTTGGCTTTCAACACCGTTCCGTCACTCATGGTGACGGGTACGTCCCACTCGATGAAGACGTTCGGGTACTGCTGCGGGCCGGTGTGCGTGGCGGTGAACTGCGCGTCCAGCTCGGCGCGGGCGGGTGCCGCCTGTCCGGTCGGGGCCCAGGCCAGCGCCGCCGCGGCCGCCACCACCGTCGCGACCAGCACGGCCAGTCGCCCTCGATAGTTCTTCATGTCGTCGTTCGAGCCCTCCCACAAACAGGAACCGGTGCGTTCCCAGGTCGGCAAGCAAGGTAACCCAGGTCACCCGGCAACACAAGAATGTGACGGGTGTTTCGTTCCGGTGGCCAGGACGACCGCGTCGCCGCCGCGCGAACCCGCCTGGAAGAATCGATGCCGTGAACGTGCCCGCGACCGAGGTCGGACGGAAGTACCGGGGCGCCGCGCCCGGCCAGCGTCAGCAGGAGCGGCGCGCGCGCCTGATCGAGGCGGGCGTCGAGCTCTACGGCACCGAGGGTTACCGCAACACGACCGTGGTCACCGTGTGCGCGCGGGCGGGCGTCGGCAAGCGCTACTTCTACGAATCCTTCACCGACAGCGAGGATCTGCTGCTCGAGGTGTACCGCGAGGTCACCGGCCGGATCCTCGAGGCGATCCACCGGGGGATGGGCACCGAGGCCGACGGCCTCGACGTGCGGGTCCGCGGGGCCGTCACCGGCTACTTCCGCCTGATCGCCGACGACCCCCGGGTGCCGCGCATCGTGTTCTTCGAGATCCTCGGCGTCAGCCCGGTCATCGACGCGGCCTACCGGCAGGTCGTGGAGACCCTGGTCGACGTGTGCGTGGCGCTCGCGGCGCCCTACCTCGACGTGGCCGCGCACCCACCCGCGCGGCTGCGCGCCATCATGACCGGCCTCAACGGGGCGATGCTCATGATCGCCCAGCAGTGGGTCCAGAGCGGCTACCGCGAACCGCTCGACGACGTGGTCGACAGCGCGGTGCTGATGGTGCAGGCGGTCCTGGCGCGCGTCGGATCCTGACCGCGACCGGCGCGGCTGGCCGATTTCGCCCGCCGGGCATGTCAGGCTGATGCCATGTCAGGGGCTCCCACCGGGATCGAGGAATCCGCGAGCCGGATCAGCGCCTACGTCTACGGGAACATCCTCGTGCTGACCGCCCTGGTCCCGCTGCACCGGGTGGACGCGCCACGCGCGGCGATGGTGATCATCGGCACCTCGCTGTCGACCTTCCTCGCGCACGCCTTCGCCGAGTCCGTCGGTCGCAGCGCCCGCGCCAGCAGGCCGCTGACCCGGCCGGAGCTCCGCGAGGAACTGCGCGATTCGGTGCCGGTCCTCACCTCCGGCCTGATCCCGGCCTGTCTGGTCGCCCTGGAACCGCTCGGCCTGCTCTCCATCCAGACCGCCCTGTTCCTGGCCGAGCTGTGGGTGATCAGCCGCATCGCGTGCCTTGGCGCGGTCATCACGCATCTGCGCGGCGAGAAGCCCAACCGGAGCACCCTCTACGCCTGCCTGGTGCTGACGACCATCGCCATCGCCGTGGTCGCGGTCAAGCTCGTCCTCACCCACTGATTCAGCCGCGGCCCGCGTCCCGGGACGGCGCGGTCAGGCGGTGCGCGGCGCGGACGACGGTGGCGCGGCGGTCGGCGAGGTTGCGCGGCTCACCGGGCGCGGTGGCGTGGACCGCGGCGGTGCGGGCCAGGTCGGTGAGCATGACGACCAGAGTCATCGGCCCGAACTCGGTGGTGATCAAGCCCTCTCGCTGCCCGCGTTCGAGTTCGGCGAGCTTGCCCGCGAGCGCGCGGCGGACGGCCGCCGCGGCGGCGGGGATGTCGGTGCGCTCGATGTCCGCCCAGGCCTGCAGGCGGGCGTCGTCGGGATGGGCGACGTAGTGGTCGAAGAGGCGGCCGGCGTAGGCGGGCAGGTCGCCGGCGTCGAGGGCGGTCTCGGCGGTGGTCCGGGTCGCCCATTCCTCGGTGACCGCCGCGTAGAGCTCGTCCTTGCTCGCGAAGTAGGCGTAGAGCCGGTCCTTGCTGGCCCGGGCGGCCGCGGCGATGCGATTGATCCGGGCGCCCGCGACGCCGTACTGCGCGAACTCGGCCTTGGCCGCGGCGAGGATCCGTTCTCGGGTGGCATGTCCGGCGGCGCGCATGGCGGAATCCTACCCTTGCCGAACCATCCGGTTCGGGATAGCCTTCGCGAACCAGATGGTTCTGGAAATTGGAGGCTTCCCCATGACGATCGACGGCACCCGCTGGCGGGAACTGACCGCACCGGATTCGGGGGTCACCCCGGCCGACCTGGACGCGCTGTGGGCCTCCCTGCCCACCGTCCGCGCCGAGGACATCCTCGGCGCGTGGAAGGGCGACGCCTTCCCCACCGGCCATCCGCTGTGCCGGGCGCTGCCGCGCAGCCGCTGGTACGGCAAGACCTTCCACTCCGTCCTGCACGCCCAGCCGCTCATCTGCCGCGCCGAGGACGGATCGCTGTTCAGCAACGTCGAACTCGGCGGCGGCGAGGCCACCCTGTGGAACATCGAGTTCCGCGGCGAGGTCACCGCGACCATGGTCTACGACGGCCGTCCGGTGTTCGACCACTTCAAGGCGCTGGACGAGAACACGCTGATGGGCATCATGAACGGCAAGCCGGAACAGGTCCTCGCCGACGGCGCCCACTTCTACTTCGTGCTGGAACGGGTCACCGAGTGACCACCACACGAGCCCTGCTCTCGCGGGACCCGCGCGAGCCGTTCACCCTCGAGCCGATCGAGCTGGACGACCCGCGCGAGGACGAGATCCTGGTCCGTGTCCAGGCGACCGGCATCTGCCACACCGACCTGATCACCCGGGCGGCCGGCTCGGCGGACCGGCCGATCCTCCTCGGCCACGAGGGCGCGGGCGTCGTGGAGGCGGTGGGGCGCGAGGTCTCCTCGGTCCGCCCCGGCGACCAGGTGGTGCTGACCTTCCGCCACTGCGGCGACTGCCACGCCTGCCGGGTCGGCCGTCCCGCCTACTGCCGCAAGGGTTTCGCGCTCAACCAGTTCGGCGCCCGCCGCGACGGGTCACCGCGGGTGACCGCGGCCGGGCGCCCGGTGCGCGACGGCTTCTTCGGCCAGTCCAGCCTGGCCGGGTACGCCCTCACCACCGCCGACAACACCGTGGTCGTCGCACCCGGTACCGACCCGTCGCTGGCCGCGCCGCTGGGTTGCGGGTTCCTCACCGGCGCGGGCGCCGTGCTCAACGTCGCGCGCCCCCGGCCCGACGACACGCTCGTGATCTACGGCGCGGGCGCGGTGGGCATGGCGGGTCTGCTCGCGGCCCGCGCGTCCGGGGTGGAGCGGATCATCGTGGTGGAGCCGGCCGCGCCCCGGCGCGCGCTGGCCCTGGCGCTCGGCGCGAGCGTGGCGCTCGATCCGGCCGAATCCGCGGGCGCGGAGGCGATCCGCGAACTCACCCGCGGCGGCGCCGAGTGCGCCCTCGACACGACCGGGTCGGCGCGGGTGCTCGCCGACGCGGCGGCGGCGCTGGCCACCGGGGGCACCGTGGTCGCGGTCGGGCTCGGCACCGGCACCCCCGACATCTCGCTGCGCGACATCGTGCTGGGCGGCAAGTCGATCCGCGGCTGCCTGGAGGGCGACGCGGTGCCACACGTGTTCATCCCGCAGCTGCTCGAGCTGTACGCGGCCGGCCGCTTCCCGCTCGATCGGCTGATCACGGCCCGTCCGCACACCGAGTTCGCCGCCGCGCTCGCGGCGCCGCACGAGGGCGCGGCGGTGAAGTCGGTCCTGACCTGGTGAGTCAGCCCCGGCCGTGGCGCAGTTCGTAGGCGTGCCGCTCGGCGTCGGCCCGTCGCTCGTCCGCGGCGACGGCCAGCGCCGGGTCGAGGCCGTGCTTGATCAGCCGGTGCCTGCGGTAGACGTAGGTCAGCGCGACGGTGAAGTACACCAGCGGCAGGTACAGCAGCGCCATCATCGACAGGCCCATCCACGCGGGGCCCGGCACCAGCAGGAACAGGCACAGCACCGGCAGGATCGGGATGAGGAAGCGCATCAGGTAGCGGCGGGTGGCGCCCGGACCGGTCAGGTCACGCAGGACCCAGTCCCGCAGTTCCGGCGGGAGGGTGCCGCCCGCGATGTAGCGCAGCCGCTGCCAGGGGGTCGGGGTCGAGCGGGTCATGCGGGTTCCCTCACTTCCGAGGCGCGAAGGGCCGCGAGGTTCACCCGGCCGAGGACGTCGCGCAGTTCTTCCAGGTCGGCCGGGCTCACCCCGAGCGCCGACACCACCGCGGGCGGGATCCGTTCGGCCCGCGCGCGCAGGTCGCGGCCCGCCGCGGTGAGGTCGACGAGCAGGGTGCGCTCGTCGTGCGGATCGCGGCGGCGGGTGATGAGCCCGGCCGATTCGAGCCGCTTCAGCAGGGGCGAGAGGGTGGCCGAATCCAGTTGCAGCGCTTCGGCGATGGCCTTGACCGACTGCGGGCTCTCGCCCCACAGCGCCAGCATCACCAGGTACTGCGGATGGGTCAGTCCCAGCGGTTCGAGCAGCGGGCGGTAGACCGCGAGCACCGCGCGATTGGCCACCGCGAGTGCGAAGCAGACCTGCCGGTCCAGCCGCAGCGGGTCGTCGAGTTCGTCCACGATCGCTTCCTTTCGTCCCCCTACATTACGCCCCCTAACAGTTAGTGCACAAACTATTAGGGCCGTCGTCGCCACCGGGACGGCGCTCGGCCGGCGCGGACGCATCCCGCCGAGCCGATACGATCGGCGGATGCCCGCCGCCAGCACCCCCGTCCGCGCCCTCACCGCGCGCTCGGCCATCCTGAGCGTGCTGCTCGGCGCGCACCCGGCGGAGGCGCCCGCGGGCTGGATCGTGCGGGTCGGCACCGGGCTCGGGCTGCAGGAGTCGGCCGTGCGCGCGGCGCTGACGCGCATGGTGGCGGCGGGCGACCTCGAACGCAGCGACGCGACCTACCGGCTCTCCGAACGCCTCGCCGAACGGCAGCGCCGCCAGGACGCGGCCGTCTCCCCCGATCTCCGGCCCTGGGACGGCCGCTGGGTACTGGCCGTGGTCATCGTGGGCGCGACCGACTCCACCGATCGGGCCGCGTTCCGGGACACCCTGCGCCAGGCCCGGTTCGGCGAACTCCGCGAGGGCGTGTGGACCAGGCCCGACAACCTCGCCCTCGCCCTGCCCGCCGCCGCGCGCGACCGGCTGGCGCTCTTCCACGGCGAGCCCGAGGAGCCGGCGCACGCCCTGGCCCGGCGCCTCTTCGACCCCGACCGCTGGGCGGCCCGCGCCGGTGAGCTGCTCGCCGCGTTCGCCACCGCGGACACGATCGGCGCCCGTTTCGAGGTGGCGGCGGCCACCGTCCGCCACCTCCTCGACGACCCGGTCCTGCCCGCCGAGCTGCTGCCCGCCGACTGGCCGGGCGCGGCGGTCCGCGCGCGGTACGCCGAGTTCCGGGACGAGTTCTACGCCTTCGCCACCGATCACATCGGCGAGAACCCGCCCCAGACCGCCTGAGTCAGCGCGCCTCGGCGGTGCGATCCGGTTCGCCCCGGTGCCGCGAGACCCGGCCGTCGATGCCGAGGACCCGCCACAGCCGCCGCGAGACGGGGTTCATCAGGCCGATCTCCTCCGCCAGCATGCGCACATCCCCGAAATAGCCACGCAGCGTCGCCCGCGCCCGCGGCGACCGCCAGAACACCTCGCGCCGCACGTGATCGGGAACGTCGAACTCCTTCCAGAACTCGCGCGGCGGCACCACGATCAGGTCGCACGCCACCCGCAGCGCGATCGGGCACGCCAGCGACAGCACGAACCGACCCGGCGCCGACATGGCGGGCACGTGCCTGCGCAGGAACTCGTGCGCGAACGAGATGTGGCGGGCCTCCTCGGCCACGTGGATCCGCATGACCCCGCGCACCATCGGGTGGTAGCCGTCCTCGGTGCGCAGGTACTGCTTCTGGATGTGGTCGATCGGTTCCTCGCCCGCCAGCACACAGAGGAAGAAGAACGGCGCCGAGATGCGCGGGAACAGCGCGACCAGCGGCGACACCGCGTGGAAGAGCGCGCCGAAGCCTGGCGCGTCGACGCCCGACCGGTTCACCGCCTCCTGGAACATCAGGGTGTGGTTGCACTCCTCGATGACCTCGTGGGTGGCGTACCGGAATTCGGCCGACCCGTTGGGCAGCCGGCCGAGATAGACCATGAAACCGGCGATCAGCAGCTGCTCGAACTGCAACCCGACCCGGGCGGTGTTCGCCTGGCGCCACATCCCGATGGCGATGCGGCGCTCCCGTGACTGCACCCGGTACCAGGGGTGTCCGCCGAGCGGGTCGAAGGCGGGCAGGATCCAGCGCGGGTCGTCCGGCACCACGCGGACGTCGGGGTCGTCCCAGGCCACGTCGCGATAGGGGTCGAAATGGCGGTGCACGGACGCATCGGCCAGATCGTGGAGCAGCCGGGCGTAGTCGGCGGGTTCGCCCGCGCGATCGCGGGGCGCGCCGGTCCGGTGGGCGGCGGTCATGATGTGTCTCCCTGTGGTCAGCCGATTTTCGGGGTGAGGCGGTCGATGATCGCGCCGGTGTCGAGGCCGACCGGCAGGGTGCCGAAGACGTCGCCCCGGTCGCGGCCGAGGCGGGTCCGGGTGAAACCGTCCGCGACCGCGGGATGCCCGAACCGGACGAGCAGCGAACCCTGGAGCACGAGCGCCATGTCGCCGACGATGCGGCGGGCGCGGTGCTGGGCGGTCTCGAAGTCGCCGAACTGGCCCTCCAGGCGGGTGATCGCCGCGTCCAGCTCGGCGTCGGCGCCGGCCGCGAGCTTCACCTCGTCGAGGAAGGCGCCGAGGGCGGCGGGCTGTTTCGCCATGGCGCGCAACGTGTCCAGCGCGGCGACATTGCCCGATCCCTCCCACACCGACATGAGCGGCGCCTCCCGGTACAGGCGCGGCATGCGCGAGTCCTCGACATAGCCGTTGCCGCCCAGGCACTCCAGCGCCTCGGCAGCGTGGATCGGCCCGCGCTTGCACACGTAGTACTTGCTGACCGCCAGGCTGATCCGCCGCAGCAGGTCGGCCTCGGCGTCGCCGGTCACGGCGCGGTCGGTCAGCTCGGCCAGCCACAGCGCGACGGTGCTGGCGCCCTCGGCCTCGATCACGAGGTCGGCCAGCACGTTCCGCATGAGGGGCTGGTCGGCCAGGCTCGCGCCGAAGGCCCGCCGGTGCAGCGCGTGGTGGATGGCCGCGGTCGCGCCGGTGCGCATGGCGGTGGCCGAGCCGAGGGTGCAGTCCAGGCGGGTCAGGTTGACCATCTCGATGATGGTCGGCACCCCGCGGCCCTCCTCGCCGACCAGCCAGCCGACCGTGTCGTCGTACTCGACCTCGCTGCTGGCGTTGGAGTGGTTGCCCAGCTTGTTCTTCAGCCGCTGGAGGTGGAAGGGATTGCGGGTGCCGTCGGGCAGCACGCGCGGCACGAAGAAGCACGAGAGCCCGCCGGGCGCCTGGGCCAGGACGAGGAAGAAGTCCGACATGGGCGCGGAGGTGAACCACTTGTGCCCGGTGATGCGGTAGGTGCCGTCGGGCCGGCCCACGGCCGTCGTGGTGTTGGCGCGGACGTCGGAGCCGCCCTGCTTCTCGGTCATCGACATGCCGGCGATGAGCCCGGCCTTGCTCTCGGGCGGCGCGAGGACGGGGTCGTAGACGCGCGAGGTCAGCAGGGGTTCGTAGCGCGCGGCGAGCTCGGGGTTCGCGCGCAGCGCGGGCACGACGGCGTAGGTCATCGAGATCGGGCAGCCGTGCCCGGCGTCGACCTGGCCCCACACGCTCATCTTGGCCGCGCGCACCAGGTGCGGCGCGGGGCGGGTGTCGGCCCAGGGCGCCCCGTGCAGCCCGAAGCCCACCGCCTGGCGCATGAGCTCGTGGTAGCTCGGGTCGTAGCGGACCTCGTCGACGCGGTGGCCGTAGCGGTCGTGGGTGTGCAGCACCGGCTGGTGTTCCTCGGCCAGGTCACCGAGTTCCTGGGCGTGCGCGCTGCCCGCGAGCCTGCCCACCTCGTGGAGTTCGGTCAGGGCGTGCTCGGCGCCGCCGCGGCGCAGCGCCTCGAGGACGACCGGCTGGTCGGCGGCGTCGTAGCCGACCAGGGGCGGGACCTGGTTGGTGACGGAGTGGGTTGGCATGAACGGTCTCCCTTCGCGGGGACGGAACGAGTGACGGAGGGCGCGAGTCGCGCCCGAAACCTATTACGAGTTTGTGGCGCGCGATGTAGATTTGCAATACCCAACTCGTCGCGCGCGCCCGCCGCGACGGGCCATCCGGAAGGAGAACCGTGTCCGACCAGCACGAACACGACGGCCAACGGCCCGCCGCCTGGTACGAGAACTGGAGCGAAGTCCCGGGTTCGCCGTGGGCACACCGAGGCGAACCGCCCGCCGGACGCGAATATCGGACGCTGACCTACGAGCGGGACGGCCGCATCGCGCGCATCACCTTCGATCGGCCGGACCACGGCAACGCCATCACCCCCGACACCCCGGTCGAGCTGGCCGACGCGGTGGAGCGCGCCGACCTGGACCCCCGCGTGCACGTCATCCTGGTCTCCGGCCGGGGCAAGGGCTTCTGCGGCGGCTACGACCTCGGCATGTTCGCCGAGCAGGGCACGCCCGCCGAGGGCACGGAGTCCACCGAGGGCACCGCCGTCGACCCGCTCGCGCACGCCGCCAACCACAACCCGTGGGGCACCTGGGACCCGATGCTCGACTACGCGATGATGAGCCGCTTCAACCGCGGGTTCGCCAGCCTGCTGCACGCGAACAAGCCGACCGTCGCCAAACTGCACGGCTTCGCGGTCGCGGGCGGCACCGACATCGCCCTGTTCAGCGACCAGATCATCTGCGCCGACGACACCAAGATCGGCTATCCGCCCACCCGGGTGTGGGGCATCCCGGCGGCAGGCATGTGGGCGCACCGGCTGGGCGACCAGCGCGCCAAGCGGCTGCTGTTCACCGGCGACTGCATCACCGGCAGGCAGGCCGCCGAATGGGGCCTCGCCGTGGAGTCCTGTCCCGCCGAGGAACTCGACGAGCGGACCGAGGCGCTCGTCGCCCGCATCGCCCGCATGCCGGTCAACCAGCTGATGATGGCCAAGCTCGCCCTCAACTCGGCGCTGCACACCCAGGGCGTCACCAACTCGGGCATGATCAGCACCGTCTTCGACGGGATCTCGCGCCACACCCGGGAGGGCTACGCGTTCCAGTTGCGCTCGGCCACCGTCGGTTTCCGCGAGGCGGTCCGCGAACGCGACGAGCCCTTCGGCGATCACAAGCGCGGCCGCGCCGGCGGCGAGCCCGCCTGAGACGAGCGACCGCACCGTCGTCACCGAACAGCGGGCCCGGTAACCATCGCCCCGAGGTCCGCGACGCCGTCGACCTGGACACCGCCCACGCGCCGGCCGCCGCCTTCCGCGCCTTCGGCGCCGACCCCGACCGCGCGGCGGCCGTGCTGCACGGCCTCGGCGGAACCTTCCGCGCGGGCGCGGATCTCGGGGCCGTCGCGGCGGGCTCGCCGAACCGCTCGCCCCCGACGGCGACGGGCCGATGGGCCCGACCCGCATGATCCTCGGCAAACCGGTGATCGCGGCGATCACCGGGCACGCCGTTGCGGGCGGACCCGAGCCGGCGGCCGGGGCCGACCTGCGGGTCGTGGAGGAGACGGCCGTCCTCGGCGTGTTCTGTCCGGACCCGGCTGACCGGGGCCGGGGCAGGCGGGGCGGTTCACGTGCCCGGACCGGCCGGCGTGGCGGGTACGGTGCACACACCGCCGTCTTCGCGCGGACCCCGGCGTTCGCGCCGGCCGCCGACGGCGCGCCGGTCCCGAGGGGTGCGCCGCGGTCGGTGTGCGCGGTGCGACCGGACGGTCCGGGTACCGCCCGACACGACGAACGGGAGATGAGGACATGCCAGCCGAATTCGGCCGACGGGAACTGCTGACCGGTGCCGCCGCCGCGGCCGCGGGGGCCGCCCTGGCGGGGCTGACCCCGGCACAGGCCGTCGCCACCGGCGAGGGCGTCACCAAGTTCGCGTTCCCCGCGGGCGGTGACCGCCTGCGGGTCCTGGTCACCGGCGACGCGGGCACCGGCACGCGCACCCAGTGGGCGGTCGCCGAGGCCGCCCGCGCGCTGCACCGCGCCGATCCGTTCGGCCTCGCGCTCGGCCTCGGGGACAACATCTACGAGAGCGGCCCGACCGGCACCACCGACCCGCAGTTCGCGGAGAAGTTCGAGAACCCCAACGCCGGGCTCGACATCCCGTGGGTCATGGTGCTCGGCAACCACGACAACAGCTCGGTCCTGCCCGGCGACGGCGGCTGGCTGCTGCGCGGTGACGACGAGGTCCGCTACCACGGCGCCTCGCCGCGCTGGTGGATGCCGAGCCGCTACTACTCGGTCCGCCTGCCCGACCCGGACCCGATCGTCGAGTTCTTCGTCCTCGACCTCAATCCCCTCGCGGCCTACATCCCGCCGGTGTTCTCCCCGTACTGGTCGGTCGACGGGCAGTTCATGAACGAGCAGCGCGCCTGGCTCGACGCCGCGCTGGCCGATTCACCGGCGCCGTGGAAGATCGTCTGCACGCACCACCCGTACCTGAACAACGGCCCGCACGGCGACGCGGGGCGCTACGAGGGCCTGCCGATCGACCCGATCAACGGCGTCCACGTGCGGCGCTTCTTCGAGGACCACGTGCTCGGCCGGGCGCACCTGATCCTGTCCGGCCACGATCACAGCCTCCAGGTCCTCGAGCCGACGCCGGAGGCGAAGGGCACGCGGCAGATCGTGTCGGGCGCGGCGGCCAAGACCATCGGCGCGACGCCGCGCACCCTGCCCGCCGACGCGCACCCGGCCCTGTTCCAGACCTATCACCAACTGGGTTTCCTGACACTGGATCTCACGCCAGGGGCCGTCGAGGCGGCGGTCCACACCGTCGATCCCGGCACGGCCGTCCCGGTCGAGGAATTCCGCCGCCGGATCGGCTGAGCCTGGTCAGACCGTCGCCTCGCCGATCCGCGCGCCCGCAGGGTCCTCGACGCTGATCGTGACGAGCGAGCCGCGCAGCTGCTCGTCGCTGCCCCGGCGGACCAGGCCGGCGATGGCGGTGGCGGCGGTCGCGCCGAGGTTCTTGTCGATGTCGCTGTGGCTGTCGAGGTCGGTGCGCACGTGCGCGGTGCGGTCCTGCACCGTGACGGCGGTGATGTGTCCCGGCCAGGTGCTGCCCGGCCGGGTGAGCAGGGTGCTCAGCGGCTGGTCCGGCGCGACCCCGAAGTCGTTCTTGAGCGACTTCTCCAGCGCGGCCGCGGTGTTCGCGTCCGCGGCGGCCGCGGGCGGCGTGCCGCCGTCCTCGGAGCAGCCCGCGGCGAGGAGCACGGGCACGAGCAGGACGGCGGCGGCCACCGCCGACGAACGACCGTTGCGGACACGGGAAGACAGACGAGAGCTCATGTACCGATCATGGCCCTCGCGCGCGGGCGTCCGCAGCCGGGTATCCCGGTCAGCGATTCGGGCGCCCGGTCAGATCAGCCGCTTGCCCTCGCGGATCCGGCGTTCGACATCGCGCAGCATCGCCCTGTTCGGGGCGAAGCGGAGACGTTGCGGCATGAGAGAATTCACGACACCGACGACCGCGAAGAGCTGTTCGAAACGGCGCTGGTCCGCGGGCGTCCAGTCGATGCCCATCACATCCCGGAAGTAGGGCGCGAGGAAACCGCGGGTGAGGAAGCCGAGCAGTCCGCCGAAGAGCCCACGCAGGAGGGGGTTGATCATCCGCAGGTTGACCATGTCGTCGATGTAGGCGCGCACCTCCTCGTCGACCGACAGCAGCAGGCAGGTCTCGTTCCAGTAGGTCTCGAACTCCGCGCGGGTCCGCGGCCACATGTCCTCGGTCATCTGCAGCGTGGTGCCGAAGGTGGCCGAGGAGGCGTAGAAGCTCTCCAGCTGGCCGGGGGTCATCCGGCCGTTGATCAGCTGGTAGGAGTCCTCGTAGCCGACGTAGAGGCACGCGGCCACCCAGCGCTGGAGGTCGCGGTCGAAGGCGTTGTACTTCACCGCCGCTCCCGGCGCCGAGCGCACCTGCCGGTGCGCGCCGTTCACCGCCTCCCGGAAGGCCGCCTTCACCTCCGGCGAGCCCTGCAGCGCGACGTTGAGGTAGGTCGTCGTCGTGCGCAGCCGCTTGTACGGGTGGTGCATCAGCGCGCCGGACTCGACCCTGCTCTCGACCACGCCGCGCCCGACGCCGGGCATGGCCATCTGCATCGCGACATTGGCCGGCGCGCCCGCGTACTGCCAGAAGTCGAGCGCGTCGGCCAGGACGGGCCTGCGCCCGCGACGCAGGCCCCGGGTCGAAGGGACGCGGATACGAGTCCGCGCGCTGGTCGGCGCGAGTGCGTCGGTGATGGCCGTTTCGGAGGCAGCGGTCATGGCTCACTCATCCCTGTTCGGTACGGGCGGATGTCGATATCGGCGCGCGGGGCGGGAGTACCGCGACGCCCGGGGTGGATCCGACAGTGACACGGCGGTGGCACGGCGGACGGCTCACCCCGGGAAGGTGGCCCTCACTCCTCCGCTCCCAGCACGACCACAACTGTCAGAATGTGGATTAACATAAATCCGAAAAGTTCGATCGTCAACTAGCGGTCGAGCCGGGACGCCAGCGCGCCGGCGCCGTGCAGAACCGAGGAACTGTCGGTGATCAGGAGGAGCCGGGCGACGAGATCGGTGAGATGTCCACGTGTGGCGGGCAGTTCACCGCGCAGCCACGCCGCGACCAGCTCCAGGGTGCCACTGACCACGGCATAGGCGGCCAGATCGACATCCGAGGGATCGGCGACCTGCTCGACGGCGAGTTCGCGGGCGACCGCCGACATGGCCGCGGCGATGGCGTGCTGGGTGGACAGCCGAGCGGCCTGTAGCGCCTCGGTGCTGTGCGCGTTCAGCAGCAGCGCGGGCCTGCGCGGATCGGCGAGCATGAACCCGATCGCCGCGTCCGCCGCGGCGCGCACCTGAACATGGGTGTCAGGCCCGGCCGCGCGCGCGGCGGTGACCACCGCCGCGATCCCCAGCGCGGTGTGTTCCTCGACCAGGGCGACGAGCAGGGCGTCCCGATCGCCGAAGAGCTCGTAGAAGTACCGATCGTTGAGCTTGGCCCGCGCGCACACCGCCCGCTTGGTCACCGCAGCCGCGCCGCCCTCCGCGAGCAGGTCCAGCGCGGCGTCGAGCAGCGCGGCCCGGCGACGAGCCCGCCGTTCGTCCGCGGCCACGCCACCGTAGGCCCGGGCGGCCACGACGGGTTCGACACGCTCACCCACGCGCACCCCACCCTGACCGGACGGATCCCGACCTGGGGAGCTGCTGCGCGGACATAGCGCCCCAGCCTAGTGGATCGACCAGGAGCCCGGCCCGTTCACGGCTTGACCATCGCACCATTCTGGTGCACTCTGACACCACATTCATTGTGGTGCCCATCAGCACCAGAATGACGGGTTCGGGCCCACGACGGCCCACCGGCGGAACAAAGGAGTTCACCGATGACCTGTCCTGTGCCACACCAGGATTCGCACGCCGTGACCATGGTGGGCCACCCCCGGACCCCGGCGGTCGAGCGCTTCGAACAGGTCGGCGGGTCGATCCTGTTCAGCGTGTTCGGTGTCGCGCTGTTCGATCAGCCGATGCTGCCACCCGTCTCGGCGGCCCTCGAGGAGACCGGCCGCGCCCGCTACACACCGTGGGCCCGCGCCACCCGGACCGCCGCGGCCGACCAACTCATCTACCACGGCACCGACGCCGACCGGGAGACCGAATCGGCGCGCCTGATGCGGCTGCACCGCGACGTCAAGGGCATGGGCCCCGACGGCGAGCGCTACTCGGCGTTCCACCCGCAGACCTGGAATTGGATCCTGTACTCCACCTTCTTCGTGCAGCGCGGCGCCTACCTGGCCCTGACCGGGGACACACCGTCCCCTGCCGACGACCAGGCCATCTGGGAGCACTACCTGGACAAGACCCGCGGTCTGCACCTGCCGGGCAACTCCCGCCCCATCCCGACCTACGCCGACCTGGTCGTCCACTACGAAGACATGATCGGCGAACTGCGCGTGACCCCGGCGCTGCGGGCCGCCACCGACACCGTCCGCCGCGCCCCCCGCCCCGACTTCCTGCCCGCGGCGGCGGACCCGCTCTGGCGGCTGAGCGCGCCCACCCTGGGACATCTGGCGATGGTGCTTGGCTGCGGCATCATGGTGCCGGAAGTCCGGGACAAGATGCCGATCACCTGGAACCGGCTGCACGACATCGAGTTCCGCGTCCTGACCGCGGTGTTGCGCACCCTGTTCCGCCGCCTGCCCGCCGCGGTGACCGATTCGCCGATGGCCCGCAACCGCCGCAAGTACGAGCGCCTTGCCGCGAAGTACCGCGATGCCGGTTTGACCTCGTTCGCCCCCGACGCCGCATCGCGCGCGGCACACCGCTGACATGCCCTGCTGCCTGCTGACGGGCTACCTCGTCGCAGGATTCCGCCGCCTCCGCCGCCGCCCGGCCGCCGAAACCGCAAGTTTCGCTCCCGCCGCGCGGCGCCCGGGGCCGGCCCGACGAACGGAGGCCCCGTGACCAGCGAGGCGACCATCGCGCCCACCGTGACCGAATCCAGTCCGGAGGACCTCGCGTTCCAGCGCTTCGTCCTCGATCTCGCCCTGCAACCCCTCGACCGGTTCGACGGCTTCGACAAGATCGAACAGATCGCGGGCAGCGCCCTGCGATATCAGCTCAACTTCATCGGCTACGGCCTGTCGATGGCCCAGTACACTCGCACCCCCGCGTTCACCGGGTATCTCGCCGAGGCCCAGCGCAATGCGATCCGCAAGATGTGCGACCGCCGGGTCTGGTCGTACTGGGCCACCGAGAGCCTGCTGGGATACGCCCGGATCAACACCGATCCGATTCGGCATGCCAATGTCATGTACACCGGCTATTTCGGGGTCATGCTCGGCTTCTACGAGACCCTCAACGCCGACGACACCTTCGATCGGCCGGGGTCGCTTCGGCTGGCGTGGAGCCGCAGGACAGTGCATTCCTACGACTTCGAGCGCCTGTGCCGCGCGATCCGCGCGAACATGCTCGAACGGCCGAACTGCCCGCAGTACCCGTGCGAGCCGCATCTGATCTATCCGATCTGCAATGCCTTCGCCTTCAACACCCTGCTCATGCACGACCGCCTGCACGGCACCGAACTCACCGGCGACCTGATCGACCGCATCCGCCGCAGCTATCTGCACGACGGCTGGAGGACCCGTAGCGGCCGGTTCATCCCCGGCAGGCTCGGCCCCTCGCTGACCATCAGCGCGCCGGTGCTCGGCTACGACGGCGGCATGGTGGCCTGGCTCAACGCGACCATGCCGGATCTGGCCCGCGGCACCTGGCACACCATTCGCGACCGCTTCGTCCGCTTCGACGGCCAGGAGGTGCGACTGCGCGGCTCGGCACGCACCCGCGTCGATCTGGGCAACTACAACATGGTCAACGGCGACGGCATGACCAGGGTCTTCGTGGCGACGGCCGCCGCGGAGATGGGCGACACCGCGCTGGCCGAGGCGCTCAATCGCTCACTGACGCAGAACAACCGTCTCGTGGAGCGCGCGGGCGCCCGCCGTTACGCCGGGGTGTCGACGACGACCAACGCTCACCATGTCCTGGCCCGCTTCAACCGCCCCGACGGTCTGCGCGACCTCATCCGCGGCGTGGTACCCGAGCAGTGGCGAACCGGCCCGATCCTCGCCGACGCCGCCTACCCCGACGTCCTGGTCGCCAAGGCGGTCACCGACGGCGCGGCCCTCGACCTGGTGCTGCGGCCGGGTGCCGGGTCGCGCCGCGTCCGTCTCGGACTCCGGCGCCTGATACCGGGTCGGGATTACGCGGTCTCGGGCGCCACGGAGGACGCCGTGCGCGCCGATCTCCAGGGCGAGGCGGTGATCGAGATCGATCTCGGCGACCGGCACCCGGTCCGGATCAGCCCCCGCTGACGGCCGTGACGCACTCGCTCCCGGATCCACTGCGCTGGATCGCGATCGCCCTGTGTTCGACCGCGACCGCGACCGCGATCCTGGGCCTGCGGGAAGATCCGGTGCGGCGCCGCCGCTTCGGCGGCCGGGCGACCGAAGCGGCGCACGCCGTCATGCTCACGGCCATGGCGGTCATGTGGACGCCGTTGGGCGCGGAGTTGCCGAACACGTTCTGGTGCTGGTTATTCGGCGCGCTGACCCTGGCGACCGCGGTGTGGGTCACCGCGGCCTTGCGCACCGGTGGCGACACCGCGGCGGCCGTCTATCATGGCGTCGCGGCCGCCGCGATGCTCTACACGACGCTGGGGAGCACGCACGAGCATCACGGGCACACGATGGTCGGGCCGGTCCCGTACCCCGCCGTCGGCTGGGCACTGGTGGTCCTGTTCGTCCTGGACGCCGTGATCACCACGGGCGCACTCGCCTACCAGGGCTTCGGCCGGAAACCGGTGCGGCCGTTGTTCACCCACCTCGTCATGGACGCGGCGACCGCGGTGATGCTGTTCCACGCACTCGCCTCGCGCTGAAACCCGGTGCCGCGTCCTCACGGCGCCGGAAGAGCCGATCAGCGGAGCGGAGTATCCGCGGTGGGACCCTGCCGGTACCGGGTCACCGTCAGCGCCTGCGGCGCCGCGTTGTACTCCGGGATGGGCAGCGGGAACCAGTAACTGCCGTCGAGCCAGACCTGGCCGGCCAGCGGTGCTTTCAGCCCGAGCAGGTCGGTCGCGGCACCGGTCGGCGGGTTGCGGAAGCTGCCGACATTCTCGCCGTCGATGAAGAAGTCGACATATTCGGTCCCCAGGCGCACCGCATAGGCGTGGTCACCGGCGAGGACCTTGTCATCGATGAGCTTGATCTGCGGCACCAGGGTTCCCGCGCGCTTGACCATGAGGAAGAAGCCGTGCGGCATGTCGGCGCCGAGCAGGTTTGCCACCGGCGCGAGCACGTCACTCGCCGCACCGACCGGGCCGTGCGAGCCGTTGTACATGAACCAGGCGATCTCGAGGTCGATCAGCGCGCGCGGGTCGATGAGGCGGTTGGAGACGCCCCAGCCGGTGGTTCCGTTGTGGTCGACCATGTCCGGGGCGCCGGAGATGTTCATGGTCATCGTCTGCCCGGCCTCGAAGGTCGGGCGGGCCACCAGCTCGGCGTTGTTGTAGGGGAAGATCCCGTCCACCGTGGCGGGCACCCCGAAGGTGGCGCCCTCGGCGCCGAAGCGCAACGTCGAGAAGCCGACGTCGGTCGTGCACCAATCCCGGTCCGGCGCGACACCGAAGGTTTCGTCCATCGTCCGCGACGGCAACTGGTAGTCCGAGCCGATCCACCCGGCGACGGCACGCGGGCTCAGCGCACCGCAGTTGGTGATCCCGTCGTCCACCACGCCCGGCAGCTGGATATTGGGATCGGCGGCGGTGACACCGCCCGATGCGATGACCACCGCCGCGATCCCGGCCGATACCGCCGACATCGATCTGAAAACCACGTGAAGCCCTCCTCGTTCCACGCTCGGTGATAGAAATTGAGCGAATTTCTATCATCCTGACACCGTGGCTGCGCGAAAGGCGAACCGAACGAGGCGTCCGGAACACCGCCGACACCTCTACCAGCCCGAAGCCTCCAGGTTTATGAGCGACATCACGCGCGTCAGGACACCGGCGGACCGCGAGATCGGGCACCTCGAGCCCGAAGCGGGTCTGATCGGCCAGGCGGACCGCCTCCCCGGCCGTGGAGAAGCTGATGACTGTGGCGACGGGACCGAAGATCTCCTCTCGGGCGATGGTCAGATCGTTGGTGCCGCGGCAGACGGTCGGCTCGACGCAGTAGCCGGCGCGGCCGACCCGGTTGCCGCCGGCGACGAGTTCGGCGCACTCCTCCCGGCCGACCGTTCGATCTTCTGCGGGAGCAGTTCGGCGACACCGGCGGCGTCGAAGATCTCGCGGTCGGGACCGTGCGCGGCCCACATGTTGCGCGGGCTGCCGCCGCCGGGCACGAAACCCTCGGCCTTGGAGTCGTGGGCACCCTCGATCAGGCCCATGAACTCGGTCCTCACAGTGCGGTGGAAATGCGGTGGGCGGAAGGAGTGGTCGGAGACGTTACAGCGGGCGAGGAAGAAGACGGAGTCGACGTCGGCCTGGCCCACGGTGCCGGAGCGCGAGGTGAGCACGGTGCAGATGGACGGGTCGGGGTGGTCGAATCCGATGGCGCCCATGGCGTTGAACCGGGCGAGGTCGTAGAGGTAGGCAGTGTGGGTGCCGTGCCATGCCACCACGTCGAGGGGCGAGTGATCGAGCTCGGTCGACCACAGGTCGGTGCCGAATTTCTGTACCAGCTCGACCGTCTCTCCAGGTCCTGGTGGGCGGCGACGGGGTAGCGGAAGTGCCGGGCGTGGGCCAGGCCGTTGGCGCCGATCGGGTCGAGCTCGGGCAGCTCGAACGGCGACGGAGTGTCCGAACGCATCCGCGAGTCCCTGTGGCGCGCCCTGCGCGGGACAGGAGGCGGGTCTGGTCACGGCCGATCTCGACCCCCACGACACCGTGATCGCCCTGGAATCCATCTTCAGCGCCGTCATCCTGACCGTGGTCCAGGTCGGCGACTCCGGCTCCTCGGAGCGGGTGGAGGCCATCGGGCGGTTCGTGCAGGGTGCGCTGCGGCCGTCGTGAGGCGGCTCAGCGCGGGGTCGCCAGATCCAGGCGGGCGAGGGTGAAGTCGCGGCAGAAGTCGAGGAGTTCGTCGCGGGTGAGATCGACGGCACCGTTCTGCCAGGCCAGGGCGATCTCGGAGTAGCCGCCGATGAGCAGCAGGAAGGTGGCGTCCAGTCGGGGATCAGGGCCGGGCGGGATGTCGAGCAGTTCCCGCGCCCACTGCGCGCCGGTGGCGGCGATGAGTCGGACGGCGGCGAGGCGGCGTTCGGCCAGGGCCGGGTGACTCAGCGCCTCGGTCCAGGCCAGGCGGGCGATACGGGGATCGCGGGTGAGTTCGTCGAGGAAGAGCTCGCCCGCCGCGCGGATCTTGCCGGGGAGATCGCCGGCCGTGTCGAGATCGGTCACCACACCGGTGGCCCGCGCGACCACATGGGCCATCTGTTCGTCGAAGAGCTCCGCGGCCAGCGCGTCGGTGTCGCGGAAGTTCTCGTAGAAGAAGCGGGAGGTCAGGCCGGCGCGGGCGCACACGCCCCGTACCGACAGCCCGGCCATGCCGTGCTCGCCGATGATGTCGAGCGCGGCGTCGAGGAGCCGTTGCCGCCGCTCGGCGCGCCGCCGCTCGGCGCTGACACCGCCGTACATCCGCTCCGTTGACGCCACCCGCCGAGTATCCCACATCGCGTCTTGTGACTACGAACGTATCCAGATACGCTCGTAGTCACAATTGCAGACGCCCTGCTCTCGACACAAAGGAGTGCCGATGACCGCCGCGACCATTCCCACCCGTCATCCCGCCCGGCCCCGGACCGCTCCCGGCGTGATCCGCCTGTTCGCGAGGCTCTACGGCGTGCGGGGCCCCTCCCCCGACGACTGGCGGGAACTCGGCGAGCAGCTGATGGCGGGTGACGAGCCGATGGACCGGCTGCTCGAGTGGATGGCCGCGACGGGCCTGCGCGAGACGCGTCCGCTCTTCGACCGGGCCCTGGCCGAGGGCATCGACCGCGTGCCCGACGCGCCGGAGCCCCTGCGCGAGTTCTTCGCCCGGGTCGAGGCGACGCCGGGCTGGGTCGACTGGGAGCTGATCGATCGCGGGGCCCGCGCCATGCGCATGGCGGGCGCCGACGGCATGTTCCTCGCGCGCGACGTCTCCCTGCTCGGCGGCTACATGTTCTCCGGCTTCAACAAGACGCTGCTGCGTACCGGCGCCCTGGAGAAGGGCTCCAACCAGCGCTTCGCCGAGACGATGCAGTGGGCGATGGACGCGATCTCCCCCGGCGGCATGCGACCCGGCGCCCTCGGCTACCGCTCGACCCTGCGGGTTCGGCTCATCCACTCCTTCGTCCGCAGGCACGTCTCCGCGCTGCCGGACTGGCGCGGCGAGGACTGGGGTGTGCCGGTCAACCAGACCGACATGGCCGCCACCATCGTCGGCTCGTTCATCGCACCCACCGCGGGCGGGCTGGGGATGGGCATCCTGCCGCGCCCGGCCGACGCCGAGGCGATCGCGCACTTCACCCGCTACGTCGGCTGGCTGCTCGGCGTCCGCGAGGAGTTCCTCCCCGTCGACTTCCGCGACGCCATCCGCCTGCTCGCGCACACCCTGGCCGCGCTGTCGAACCCCGACGAATCGTCCAAGCAGCTGGCGGTCCCGATGATCGACGACCCGATCGCCTGGAACTACCGCCGGTTCCCCGCCCTCCGCCGCCGCCTCGCCCGCTCCCAGCACCTGTCGATCACCAGCACCTTCCTCGGCCCGCTCGCCATGCGCTCCCTCGGCCTTCCGATGTTCGTCCCGCCCTGGTACCCGCTGCTCCGTTTCCCGATCAACGCGACCCGCAGCGTGGCCGCGTGGACCCTGCCCGGCGGCCGGGACCGGGCGGCCGCGCGGGGCACCCGGGAGATCGACGCCCTCATGGAACTGATGACCGGCGGGCACGGCGCCGAGATCGGCCACTCCGCGCACCACGTCCACCCCGCCGCGTGATCCGCCGCCGCCTCGGCGGCTCGCGGAGGCGCGGCGACGCGCGGGCGGCAACGGACCGGCGACGACGCGACCCGGCCCCGACCGGCGCGTCGTCGCCTCAGCGAGGCCCCTGGAGCGGCGGCGCTTCGAGGGCCTGCGTGTAGACCGACACGAGGGCGGCCAGGTGTCGCGACTGACGCGGCTCGTCGGCGTGCGGCGCCAGGGCCGCCCGCAGGGCACGCAGGCGCGCCGGGTCGCGCACGAGACCCTCGACGGCGGCGGCGAAGGACGCCACCGACCGGTCGGCGGTGCGCAGACCGCCTGCCGCGGGGATGGTTTCGGCCAGGTCGGGGTCGCAGTAGAGGATCGGCAGGCCGGTGGCCACGGCCTCCAGCAGCACCATGCCCTGCGTGTCGCAGTCGGAGGTGAGCAGCAGCAGATCGTGGTCGCGCATGGCGGCCAGGCAGGCCGCCTGGTCGACCCGGCCGTGCAGGCGCACGCGGTCGGTCGTGGCCGCCGCGGCGCGGACCCGGTCCTCGAGGGGGCCGCTGCCGTAGAGATCGAGGGTGCACCCCGGGACCCGCCGCACCACCTCGATCGCCTCGAGCGGCCGCTTCTCGGGCGAGAACCGGCCGCACCACACGGCGCGCAGCGGTCGGCCGTCGCCGGGACGCCCGGCGGCATCGGCCGTCGGCCGCTCGCGCTCTCCGGCGGGGCGGGCGGCCACCGCGTCGAGCAGGGCGTCGTCGATCCCGTTGGACACCACGTGGATCGGCCGGTCGACACCCCGCTCGGCCAGGCGGCGGGCGAAGTGCGCGGTCGGGACGACGATCCGGTCGGCGGCCTGGGCCTGGGCGACGAGCGGGCGCCAGGCAAGCCGCACGGTGCGGCTGTCGCCTGTTCGCACCGGCTGGGCGGCCGCCGGCACGAACCAGCCGTGCAGCAGCCGCATGGTGAGCGCGGCGGCATACGGTGCGGGCGCGTACTTCTCGATCATGGCGTCGTCGCGGCTCTGCATGCTCTGCACGACCGGGAGGCCGTGCCTGCGCGCCGCGCGGGCGCCGGCGATGCCGCCGCCGTAGTGGGTCAGGGCGTGGACGACGTCGACCCGGCCGCGCTCGGCGAAGGCCGCGTCGATCAGCCGCCGGTTGGCGCGGGACGGCAGCACGACCGGCAGGCCGTTGTTCATCGAGAACGGGACGGTGTCCAGCACCACCGTGCCGGGATCGGGCGGGACCGGATCCGGTGCGGGACCGGTGAAGACGGTGACCCGGTGGCCCAGCCCGCGCAGCCCGTCGCGCTGGGCGCGCAGCGCGGTCTGCACCCCGCCGAGGGAGTCGGGGTGGAAGTCGGTGAAGAGCGCGATGTGCACGGCCGACCTCAGGCCGGTGCGGTGACGGCGAGGCGTTCGACCTCGTCGGCGGCCGCGGCCACCCCGTTCTCGGCCGAGACCACCTCGCCGAGTTCGGCCGCGCGGCTGCGCGCTTCGGGCGTCAGCGTGCGGATCAGGGCGTCGTGCAGGCGGTCCTCGGTGAGCGCGGGATAGGGGAAGTCGGCGCCGATACCGAGGTCCGCGATCCGCCAGCCGTAGAAGAACTGGTCGCTGTGCACGCCGATGACGACGGCGGGCAGCCCGGAGCGCAGCACGTCGTGGGTGTTGCCGCTGCCGCCGTGGTGCACGACGGCCCGGCAGCGGGGCAGCACCCGGTCGTAGTCGAAGGAGTCGAGCACGAACAGGTTCCGGTCGTAGCCGATCCCGCGCGGGTAGCCGTCGCCCTTGACCGCGACCAGGGCGCGCGCGCCCAGCCTGCGACAGACCGCGGCCACCAGATCGCAGGCCCCGACGGGGTCGAGGACGGGCATGCCGGTCAGGCAGAAGTAGATCGGGGCCTCGCCCTCGTCGAGCCAGGCGTCGAGGACCGGGTCGACCTCGGCCTCGCCCCAGGCCCCGCGCAGCCGCTGGGGCAGGGTCGGCGCGCCGACGATGGTCGACCGGTCCGGCCAGTCGGCGGGTTTGGGCAGCAGGACCGGGCTGACCATGTGGACCAGGGGGATCCCGTCCTCCCGCATCCGGCGGAACGGATTGCGCGGCGCGCCGGGCAGTTCCATGAGTTCCCTGACCCGCCGGTCGACCCGGCGGTAGGCGATCCCGTAGGCGAGTTCGAAGCCGCGATAGCTCGCCAGCCGCAACCACGACCAGGGGATCATCCGCTTCACCATGAACGACGAGGGGAACTCGCCGGTGCGTTCGAGCGGATAGGGCAGGCAGCCGACGACCCGCTGTCCGGTCTTCTCCCCCCGTTCCATGGCCCACGGCAGGGTCGAGGCGCAGGAGACGATGACGTCGGCGTCCCGGCACGCCTCGGTGAGCACCTCGTGCATGCGTTCACCGCGCTCGCCGGTCATGATCTTGACCGTGTCGAGCATGATCCGCACGAACGGCAGCGTCTTCCCCGACGACAGGGCCCTCTTGGCCGCGGGCGATTCGAGGAGTTCGGCGGAGTTGAACGGGATGACGTGCGGGTCGAACCCGGACCGGCGCACGACCTCGGCGTAGTTCTCGGTGGCGGTGATGCTCACCTCGTGGCCGCGCGCGGCGAATTCGTCGGCCAGGGCCAGATACGGCTGGTGATCCCCCCGGGTGCCCGCGGTCAGCAATGCGATGCGCATACTCTCGACTTCCGTTCGTGATCGGTGGTTTTCGTGGGGGTCGCGGGTGCCGGTGCTACCGTCTGCTCGTGACCGAGGACTCCACCGCCGCGCTCCGTTTCGGCGTGCTGGGTGCCGCGCGGATCGCGCCCGCGGCGCTGATCGGACCGGCGCGACGCACTCCGGCGGTGACCGTCTCCGCGGTGGCCGCCCGGGATCGGGCCCGCGCGCAGCGGTTCGCCCGCAGGCACGGTATCGGCCGGGTCGTCGGCGACTACCACGAGCTGATCGCCGATCCCGACCTCGACGCGGTCTACATCCCGCTGCCGAACGGCCTGCACGGCCGCTGGACCCGCGCCGCCCTGGCGGCGGGCAAACACGTGCTGTGCGAGAAGCCGTTCACCGCCGACGCCGACGAGGCACGGGAGATCGCCACGGCCGCGGCCGATTCCGGCCGCGTGGTCATGGAGGCCTTCCACTACCGGTACCACCCGCTGATCCGCGCGGCCGAGGAGATCATCGCCTCCGGCGAGCTGGGCACCGTGACGCGGGTGGAGGCGGCCATGTCGTTCCCGCTGCCGAAGTTCTCCGACATCCGCTACGACTACGGTCTGGCCGGGGGCGCCCTCATGGACGCGGGCTGCTACGCCGTGCACATGGCCCGGGTGCTCGGCGGCGCGGAACCGGAGGTGGTCTCGGCGACGGCCAAGCCGCACCGTGACCCGCGCGTCGACCGCGCCATGTCGGCGGAGCTGCGGTTCCCGGCCGGGCACACCGGGTCGATCCGCTGTTCGATGTGGTCCTCCGACGTGCTGCGGATGAGCGCGACGGTGGACGGCGACCGGGGCCGGATGCGGCTGTTCAACCCGGTCCTGCCCCACTACGGCCATCTGCTGACGGTGCGGTCCGGCGGCGGCACCCGCCGGCTGCGGTTCGGTCGCCGCCCGTCCTACGACTACCAACTCGACGCCTTCGTCGCCGCCGTGCGCGGGGGCACGCCGGTGCCGACGGGCCCCGACGACGCGGTCGCCACCATGACCGTCATCGATGCCGTCTATCGCGCCGCCGGATTGCCATCACGCCTGCCCAGCTGAGAGTTCGTCGACGAAGTCGGCGATGTGCCCGAACACGTCCAGCGCGGCGCCGCGGCCGATGAACGTGTCGAGGTGGCCGTAGGAGGGGATCTCGGTGTAGCGGACGTCGAGCCCGGGCGCCCGCGCCGCGAGCACGTCGCGGCACAGCCGGTTCGAGTCCGGCCAGGTGGCGTTGCGGCTGCCGGACAGCAGCAGGACGGGGCAGTCGATGCGGTCGGCGTGGTCGAGGGCGTTCTCGGGGAGCGCGCGGTAGCGGTCGTCGTCGAGGTTCCAGCGCACGACGGCGTGCGCCATCTCCATCTGGCGCAGGTGGGGCAGCAGCGACAGCGGGATCGGGCCGAACAGGTCGGCGAGGCGGTCGTGGGTGCGCGGGTCGAGATGGTCGTGGGCGAACAGTTCCGCGCCCATCCCCCAGCCGTGGTGGACCATGCGGCAGGTCGGGTCCGGGCAGTCGCCCTTGCGCGAGAGCGCCGCGTAGAGCAGCGTGCGCCGCGACCACAACCCGACCTTGCGGAAGTCCGATTCGAGATGACCGACGCGGGAGCCGAGCAGTTCGCTGCCGAGCAGCACCCGCATCCGGGTCGACGTGCTGACCTTCGGGGTGAGGAACACGCCCTGGGCCACGACGCCGGCCAGCCCGGGCAGCAGTCCGGCCGTCAGGCTCTGCGCCAGCGCGAGGGCGCCGACGCAGTGCGCGACCGCGAACAGCGGCCGGTCCGCGATGCGCTCGCGGATCCGGGCGACGGCGGCGGGCAGGTCGTAGAGCGCGACGTCGTCGAGGGTGTAGGGCGGGCCGGAGACGTTGTAGGGCAGGGACCGGCTGCCGCGCCAGTCGAGCAGCCAGCACTGGTAGCCGGCGTCGGTGAGCACGTCGACGACGCTGCGGATCTCGGCCAGGGCGAACATCTCCGAGGAGACCCCGTGCCCGTGCACGAGCAGCACCGCGGGCGCGCCGTCCGGCCCGATCCGCCGCAGCCGCAGGTCGAGGCCGTCGGCGGTGCGGACGGTGAGCGTCTCCGGCGCCGCGGGCGCCGGGGAGGGTCGGTTCATCGGCGTTCCTTCCGCAGGGCGCGACGCAGGTCGAGCAGGTCGAGGCCGGCGCGCAGCATCGGTTCCATCAGGGACTTGCCGAGCTGGCCGCCGAACCAGCTCAGCCACAGCATCTTCGCCAGCCTCCGCTGCCGTTCGGGCAGGTCCGGGTCGATCTCGATGCCGTCGATCTGGTCGGGCAGGTAGGTGTGCGGCGGCACGCTGACCTCGCCGGTGAGCTCCGCGGGCGCGCCGGTCCGGCCGATCTCGACGACCTGGGTGCCGAGCTGGCGGACGAAACGCCGCCGGGCGGCGGCGAACTTGTACCCGGTGAACCACCAGGAGCCGCCGTCGTCGTCGCGCAGGGTCAGGTGGTAGACCATGATCGGGTGCCGCAGGTCGCCGGGCAGTGGCGTGCCGTCGTGCGGCCGGACCGCGGCCGTGCCGGCCACGGTCAGCGGGTGGTCGGCCAGGGCCGGGCACGTGAGTTCGCCGCCGACCTCGAGGGTCCGCGCGGTGAAGATCCGCGCGCTGGTCGCCACCGACAGGGTGAGCCGCAGCTCGCACGGGAACTCGGTGCCGCCACGGGCGAGGGTGCCCGCGAGGGTCTCGCGGAAGCGCAGGTACGGATGTTCGCCTGCCTGGGGAGCCAGCGCCAGCATCGCGGCGCGGGCGGGTCCCGCGTCGCTCGGCGCGGGGATCCCGTGGGCGGCGGCGAACGCCTCGGTGCGGCGGGCGTCGGCGGGGGCGATGTCGACCATCGCGGCCAGCTGGCGCCGGGCGACCGGGCTCCCCAGCACCTGGGCCAGCGGTTCCAGCTCCGGGGCGGGCGCGGTCCTGATCGCGCGGATCACCTCCTCGCACCACTCTTCCCAGTGCCGCACGCGCACCCCCATGCCGCCGACGGCGGTCTCGGCGACGATCCGGTCGAGGGTGGTCGGTGGCCCCGTGAGGTGATAGGTCTGCCCCCACGCGTCGGGCTCGAGGACGATCCCGGCGGCGACCCGGCTCACCCAGTCCACCGGCGCCGCATTGAGATACCGGAACCCGGGCACGGTGCGGAAGCGAAGCAGGGCGGCGGTGATCCCGGTGCCGAGGTCGCGCGGGTTGTGCGCGCCGGTCTCCGGGTGGCCGCCGATCCCGCCCGGCCGCAGCACGGTGACGGTCACGCCGTGTTCGGCCGCCCGCCGCAGCACGGCCTCCCCCGCCCATTTCGACCGGTCGTAGCCGATGGGCAGGGCGGCCACGTTCGCGGGCGGCGCGTCCTCGGCCAGCGTCGCGGCCGCCGTCCCGTTGAACACCGCCAGCGACGAGACGTGGTGGATCGGCTTGGGCCGGGTGGCGCACGCCAGCTCCGCCAGCGTCAGCGTGCCGAGCACGTTGGTCCGCCGCAGCGAGGGATACCCGCGCAGGAAGTCGACGGCCGCGCCCGCGTTGACGATGGCGTCGACCTCGGCGGCCAGCGTCTCCCAGCGCGCCGCCGTCACCCCGAGCCGGGGCTCGCGCAGGTCTCCCGCCAGCGGTGTCACCCGGCGCAGCACCTCCCGCGACCACGGCAGCGCGTACCCGCGCAGCGCCTCCTCCAGCCGCCGCGCCGCGGCCGCGTCGTCCTCGGCCCGCACCAGGCACACGACGTGCGCGTCGCTGTGCCGCAACAGGTCGAGCAGCAGATGGCTGCCGAGGAACCCGGTCGCGCCCGTCAGCAGGATCCGGCGCGGGACCTCCCTCGGCGCGGGCGCGACGATCGGTAGCCGGTCGGCACCGGCGAGATCGGCGAAGAGCAGCGCGAGATCGTCGGTGTCCCGGAAGTTCTCGGAATTTCGACCGGAGCGGCCGCCACCGACCGGTCTGTCGGTGGAGGTCGACCGGGTCGGCGGTGGCACATAGGCGGGATGGTCGGCCAGCCAGCGGGCGGCGAGCCGGCGGGGGCGGGCGTCGAAGAAGACGGTGTCGAGGTCGAAGAGGATGTCGAGGTCGGTGGCCAGTGCGGCGACCCATTCGACGGCGGCCACGGAGGTGCCGCCCGCGTCGAAGAAGTCGGTGTCGACGTCGACGGGTGTCGCGGCGAAACGCTGTGCGACCGTGGCGATCCTCGCCGCCAGCGCGGCCGGGTCGGCGGGGCGTGGTGCCCCTGGATCGCGCGGTTCGGTGTCGGCCGCCGGAGGCTCGGCCGAGGTCGGGACGACCCGCACGTCGTCGGCCGGACCGTCCGCCCGGGAGACGCCGAAGCCGGGATCGCCCGGCGCCGCGGTCTCGGCGCGCGATTCCGGCTGTCGCGCAGCGGAATCGGCCGATCGGGGTCCCTCGCCGGCTCGCACGGGACGCGGAAGCGGGCCTCGGTCCATGCCGACCCGCGCCAGCAACGTGGCGACATCGGTGCCGGCCTGCCCGCCGTCGATGGCGGCGCCCCGGCGCCGCCGTGTGTCGCCGGTCCCCGCGGGGAGAGTCGAACGCCCGGTTTCGTCGCCGAGCACGCCCGCGTCACGCCGGCCGCCGGCGGAAGTCACGTCGCCCGGCAGGGCCGTATCCCCGTGGTCTCCTTCCGGACCGGTCTCGTCGCCGACCGGAGCGCCGCCGACGCCGACAGCGGCCGGGGGTGTCCGGCCGACCCGGGCGAGCAGGCGCGCGATGTCCGACGGCGCCGCGCCGCGGTCGACGGCCTCGCCACGGGCGCGGCGGTCGGCGGGCGGGCGGTCCGGGGTCATCGGCGGGCCTCCGAGGTCTCGGCCGGGGTGCGCCAGGAGCGGAACGCGCGCAGGCGGTCGGGGGTGACCGAGACCTTCTGGGGTCCGTCCCAGTCGTCGTCGCCCCGCAGCCGGGCGGCCAGGCGACGGGCGGGGGTGTTGCGCGCGGTGGGCTCGACCGTCAGGTGGACGGTCGGGCGGCCGAGCGTGTCGGCGTGGTCGGCGATGCGGGCCAGCAGGCGTTCCTCGATGCCGCGGCCGAAGGCGCGGCAGCTCAGGTGCCAGCCGGTGACGGTCACCGCCTCCGCGTCGGCGCGCAGGGTGAGGACCGAGATCAGGCCGTAGTCCCCGAATCGGTCACGGGCCGTGGCGGTCCAGACCTCCGCGCCCGCGCGTCCGCGCTCGAAGTCGTCGACGGTGACGGCGCCGAGCGCGAACTGGGTGGTGCGCCGGACGAGCTGATGTGCCCGCGCGACGGTGTCCTCGGTCAGCGGCTCGATCCGGACCTCGAGGTCGAGCCCGGCGAGGAACTGCTCGAATTCCATGGTGGCGCGGGCATCGTCGCGGGCCGCGTCCGCGCGGTAGAAGTCGGCGCGGGCGCGGTCCTCGGCCGTCGTGGCCAGGGGGACGGCGGGCCACAGCCGGGTCAGCAGGGCATCGAGTTCGGCGGCGGGCGGGCAGGTCACCGACAGCACCTCGGGCAGGGTGGCGCGCATGCGCGCGATCTCGACGGGGTTGTCGTCGAGGTAGCAGACGGTGTCCAGGGCGAGGCCGAGATCGCCGACGACGGAGGCGAGGCGTTCCGGTTTGGTGGCCCAGCCGGTGGCGACCACCGCGAAGTCCGCGTAGCCGAGGGGGCTGTCCGGCCGGTCGAGGACGGCGCGCACGATGTCGTCGTCGTTGCTGGACAGCAGCACGAGCAGGGTCCCCGCGTCCCGCCACTGCCGCAGCCGGGCCGCGAGCGCGCGGCGCGGGGCGTCGAAACCGACGCGCGCGGCGCCGATCTCGCCCGCGGTGCCGCTCCACAGGGTGTCGTCGCCGTCGACCACGATCACCTTGGGCGCCGGTTCGGCGGCGGCGGTGACGGTGGCGGCCAGGGTCAGCGCCATGGCGGCCTGGTACTCCGGGGTGAACGGCAGGTGCGCGAGGATCTCGGTCCGCTCGTCGAAGGGCTCGGCGACCGGATACGCGGCGGCGATCGCGGCGCCGTCGAGGACCGCGACGCCGGGCACCTCCCGCAGCCGGTCGGCGACGAGCCGCTCCCAGGCCGCGAACCGCTCCCCCGCCCGCCGCTGCGGCGGGAACCCGACCACGAGCGGTCGCCGGGTGCGGTCGACGAGATCCCGCACCGCCGCGGGGAACTCGTCGGCGAGCTCGGCGAGCAGGTCGTCGGTGACCTCGCCGAAGCGTTCGAGGTCGGCGCCGCGCACCAGGACGACGCCGAGATCGGTCGAGTCCTGGGCGAACACGCTCGACGGATCCCGCAGGCACGACAGCACGTGGTGATAGGGCGCCTCGGCGACGGTCAGCGCGACCTCGGTGGCCGCGGCGGCCAGCAGGTCGGTCAGGTGTCCCAGCGCGAACGTCGCGCCCAGAGCCACCCGGATCTCCGAATCCGACTCCGCGGCGCCGGTTTCCGGCCGTGCGGGCGCCCCGGGATCGGCGACGGCGGCCGCGACCGCGGCGAGGTAGTCCCGGCCGAGGGCGGCGCAGGACGGCTCGTCGATGATGTCGGTGTTGTAGGTGAGCCACACCCGGCCGGTGTCCGGGAGCACGGCCACCATCAGGTCCAGGTCCGAGAACCCGGTGCCGACCGGGACGATCTCGGCGGCGGAGACGGCGGAGTTGGCGCGCAGGTAGTTGAAGTAGACCTCCACCAGCGGCGCGCCGTCACGGTGCAGGCCGGCGCCGGCCAGCGCGGCCAGCATATCGGCGAAGCCGGCCCCGGGGGCGAGCAGTGCGCGCAGGCCGTCGGCGGTGCGGCGCAGCACGTCACCGACGCGGTCGCCCGGGGCGACGGTGGCCGGGAAGGGCACGGGCACACCGAAGTACCCGACGGCGCCGGTCGCGTCGGCGTGCATGCGGGTGTCCACGGGCACCGCGAGGGCGAACCGGTCGACCTGCCGCAGGCGGGCCAGCGTGATCGCCAGCGCCCCGAGGAACACCGCGGCCGGGGTGATCCCGAGTTCCCTGGCGCGCTCCGCGACCCGGTCGTGCAGCCCGGCGGGCAGGTCGAGGGCGAGCGCCTCGCCCCGGTAGCTGCGGGCCGCGGGCCGGGGGCTCGCCAGGGTCAGGTCGAGGCGCCGGGCCCCGGCGAAGGCGGCCTGCCAGCGGGCGGCCGCGCCGTCGTCGCGGCGGGTCGGCTGGGCGGCCACCAGCTGGTGCAGGTCGCGGTTGCTCACGGTGTCGGCCAGGGGCGTGCCCGCGAGGTCGGCGGCGAGTTCCCCGGCGACGAGGAGCATGGACTGCACGTCGCTCATGCTGTGGTGCGCCCCGACGAGCAGGATCTGCCCGGAGGCGGCGTCGAGGAGTTCGAAGCGCCACAGCGGACCCGCGGCCAGGTCGAACGGGGGCGCGAGCAGGGCGCGGAAGTGTTCCCGCGCCACGGCGTCGTCGAGGTGGTCGAGCGTGCGCCAGGTCGCCGTCGGCACGGCGTCGCGCCGGATGACCAGCTCCCGGCCGTGCACCTCGCCGAGGCGGATGCCCGCGCGCAGGGCCGCGTGCCGCCGGGCCAGACCGGCCAGGGCCCGATCGAGCCGGTCGGGGGTGATCCGGACCGGGACGCGCACGGCGACGCCGCCGGTCTGGGCCGCGCCCGGGATGCCGAGCTGTTCGGTGCGCAGCAGCCGCATCATGTCCGCGGTGACCGGCAGGACCTCGACCTCGGGCACCCCGGACGCCTCGGACGCCTCGGCCGGGTCCCCCGGCGCGGCGCCGTCGCCCTGCTCGCCGAGCTGGTCCACGAGGTGACCGGCGAGGTCGGTGAGGCTCGCTTCGGCGAGGATCGCGCCGAGGGGCACGGTGACCCCGGTGTGCTCACGAACCTTGTTGCGCAGTTCCACCGCCATGAGCGAATCCAGCCCGAGGCTGTGGAAGGACTTCTCGGTCGGCACCCGCTCCCCCTCGGTGTGCCCGAGCACCTCCCCGGTCCACGCGGCCAGCGCGGCGGTGGCGGCGGCGACGGCGTCCGCACGCGGCGCGGCGCGCAGGTCCCGGACGAGCCGCGACGCGGTGACCGTGTCGGCGGCGGCGCTCCCGGCCGTCGCGCGCCGCGGCGTCCGGCGGACCAGCCCGCGCAGCAGCGGCGGCACAGCCGGCGACTCCCGCAGCGCGGCGGTGTCGAGCAGCAGCGGGACGACGAACGGGTCGTCGTGGGCGAGCGCGGCGTCGAAGCAGGCCATGCCGTCGGCGACGGGGAACGCGCGCACGCCTGCGCGGGCGATCCTGGCGATGTCGGCCCGCGCGAGGTGGTCGTGCACGTCGACGTCCCAGGCGCCCCAGGCCAGTGCCTGCGCGGGCAGCCCGAGTGACCGGCGGCGCAGCGCCAGCGCGTCGAGGTAGGCGTTGGCCGCGGCGTAGTTGGCCTGCCCCGGGGTGCCGAACAGCCCGCCCGCCGCCGAGAACAGGACGAAGACCGCGGGCGGGCGCTCGGCCGTGAGCTCGTGCAGGTGCCACGCCGCGTCGACCTTCGGCCGCAGGACGGCCGTGAGCTGGGCGGGGGTGAGCGACCCGATGGTGGCGTCGTCGAGCACGCAGGCGGCGTGGACGACGCCGGCCAGCGGCAGCCCGTCGAGCAGGGCGGCCAGCGCGGCGCGGTCGGTGAGGTCGCAGGCGGCGAAGCGCACGCGCACGCCGCGCCCTTCGAGCTCGTCCCGCAGCGCGGCGCCGCCCGGGCCGTCGATGCCGCGTCGGCTGACCAGCACCAGGTCCCGCACCTCGTGCGCGTCGGCCAGGTGCCGGGCCAGCGCCGACCCCAAACGCCCCGGCGCGCCGGTGACCAGGACCGCGCCCGGACCGAATCCTCGGCTCGGCGAGGGCTTTCCGGCGCGGCCCGGCCCGGCGTCGGTACGGCGCGCCAGGCGCGGGACGAGCGGGTGACCGTCGCGGACGGCGATCTGGGGTTCGTCCAGGGCGGGCAGCGTGGCGAAATCCGGTGCGGGGTCGGCCGAATCGAGCAGCACGATCCGGCCGGGATTCTCCGACTGGGCCGATCGGACCAGGCCCCAGACGACCGCGCCCGCCGGATCGGGGCCGGGCCCGCCGGGTTCGGGGTCGCCGGTGGCCACGGCGCGCCGGGTGTGGACGACGAGTGTCGAGCGCTCGAAACGGCGGTCGCCCAGGAAGGTCTGCAGGTCGGCCAGGACGCGCTGGGCGATGTCGTGGACCTCGGCGGGCGCCTCCCCCTCCGGCACGGGCAGGACCAGCACCTCGGCCGTGCCCGGACCGGCGGGGTCCCAGCGGGCCACCGTGCGCGGGCGTACGGCTTCGGGCGCCGCGGCGGGGTGCCAGGTCAGCCGGAACAGGTGGCGGTCGGCCGAGGCCGCCGCGGCGGCGCGCCAGTGGGCGGCGTCGACCGGGCGCAGCAGCAGCGAGCCCACCGAGATCACCGGGCGCCCGTCGCGGTCGGTGGCGGCGAGGGTGACGGTGTCGGGGCCCGAGCGCGTCAGCCGGACGCGCAGCGCGGTGGCGCCGGTGGCGGACAGGACGACGTCGGACCAGGCGAAGGGCAGCAGCGCGTGGTCGCCGTCGGCGGCGTGCAGGGCGGTGGGGTGCAGGGCGGCGTCCAGCAGGGCCGGGTGGATGCCGAATCGGGCCGCGTCGGCCCTGGCCTGCTCGGCCAGCTCGATCTCGGCGAAGAGGTCCTCGCCGCGACGCCAGATCGCCCGGACGCCCTGGAACACCGGGCCGTAGCGGTGGCCGCGGGCGGCCAGGCGGGCGTAGAGGTCGCCGGTGTCGACCGGCTCGGCGTCCACGGGCGGCCAGGCCGCGGCGACCGGCGATCCCGGCGCCGTCCCGGCCGGCTCGTCCGTCTCGCCGGACACCGTGCCCTCGGCGTGCAGGGTCCACGGCGCGTCGGGTTCGCGCTCGTCGCGGGCGTGGATCCGCACGCTCCGCCTACCCCCGGCCTCGCCGCCGACGACGACCTGGATCCGGAGCGCGGCGTGGTCGGGCACGAGCAGCGGTGCCCGCAGCACGAGGTCGCGCACGACGGGGCAGCCGACTTCGTCGCCGGCGCGGACGGCCCATTCCACCAGGGCCGCACCGGGTATCAGGACGGCGGTCGGACCGGCGTGATCGGCGACCCAGGGCTGACGCGCCCGGGTGAGCCGCCCGGTGAGGGTGACGCCGTCCGAATCCGGGTGCGGCACCGCGGCACCCAGCACCGGGTGATCGAGGTCGTCGAGCCCGAGCGCGGCGGTGTCGCGGCGGGCGCCCTCGGTCCAGAAGCGGCGCTCGTCGAAGGCGTAGGTGGGCAGGTCGATCCGCCCGGTGCCGGGGATCAGCCGGGACCAGTCGAGGTCGTGCCCGCCCGCGTAGAGCGCGGCGCGGGCGCGGGCCAGGCTCGTCGGTCCGTCCTGGTCCCGCACGAGCGACCCCACCGCGACGATCTCGCGGGACGAGTTCTCCGCGGCGGCCTGCACCGCCGCGGTGAGCGAGGGATGCGCGCCGAGCTCGACGAAGTAGCGGAACCCGTCGGCGATCATCCGCTCGACCGTCGCCGCGAACCGCACGGTGTCGCGGGCGTTGCGGTACCAGTAGCCGGGTCCGGCCTGCGCCTCGGTCACCGGTTCGCCGGTCACCGTGGAATACCAGGCGACGGTGGGCACGTCGGCGACGAGATCCGCCAGCCGCGCGGTGAACGGGTCGCGGATCGCCTCGATCATGCGGCAGTGCCCGGCCAGCCCGGGCCCGGAGGCGCCGAGGCGGGTGTAGATCCCGGCGGCGTCGAGGTCGGCCAGCAGCTCGGCCACCGCCGCCTGCTCGCCCGCGACGATGGTCGAGCGCCGCACGTTGACCGCGGCGACGGAGACCCGCCCGTCCAGCGCGCCGAGCCGGGCGGCCACCTCCGGCTCGGGGAGGCCGATCATCGCCATGGCCGCCGGCTCGTCGAGATCCGACATCAACCGGCTGCGGGTGACCACGATCCGCGCGGCGGTGTCCAGGTCGATGGCGCCCGCGCAGTAGGCGGCGGCGATCTCGCCCTGGCTGTGCCCGACGACGGCGTCCGGCGCGACACCCACCGCCCGCCAGGACGCGGCGAGCGCGGCCATCGTCGCGAACAGCAGCGGTTGCACGACGGGGAAGTCGATCAGGTCCGCCTCGGTCAGCGCGGTCAGGCGCTCGGTCAGCGACCAGCCGAGGTGGGTGCCGAACGCCGCGTCGCAGCGCGCGAATTCGGCCCGGAACTCCGCGTCGGCCGGGAGCAGGTCGCGGGCCATGCCGACCCACTGCATGCCCTGACCCGGGAAGACGAAGGCGGTCTTGGCGTTGGTGAGCACCGGGCCGGACCCGATCACCACGTCCGCCGAGGAGCGGCCCTCGACCATGTCGTCCAGGGCGGCGATCATGGCGTCGCGGTCGGCGGCGACCAGGACCGCGCGCCGCTCGAACGGGGTGCGCTGCACCACCAGCGCGCGCGACACCGGCGACGGCGTGAGGGTGGGATCGGACAGGACCCGCGCGAGCAGGCGCCGGGCCTGCCCGTGCAGCGAGGTCTCGCTGCGGGCCGAGATCGGCAGCAGCGCCACGGTTCCCGCCGATTCCCGCGGCGGCTCGGCCGGTGCGGGCGCGGCCTCCTCGAGGATCAGGTGCGCGTTGGTGCCGCTGAGCCCGAACGCGCTCACCCCCGCCCGGCGCGGCCGGTCGCCGCGCGGCCAGGGTTCGGTTCGCGAGCGCACCGCCACCCCGGCGTGCGCCCAGTCGACCTGCGGCGACGGCGTGCGCACGTTCACGGTGCCCGGGATGCGCCCGTGTTCGAGGGCGAGCACCAGTTTCATGACGCCTGCGACGCCCGCCGCGGCCTGGGTGTGCCCGAGATTGGACTTGAGCGAGCCGATGCCGAGCGGCCGCGCCGGATCGCGGCCGGGCCCGAAGACCCGGGCCAGGGCGCGGGCCTCGATGGGGTCGCCCAGCGCGGTGCCGGTCCCGTGCGCCTCGACGTAGTCGATGTCGTCCGGCGACAGCCCCGCCGCGCGCAGCGCCGACCGCAGCACCTGTTCCTGCGCGGCGCCGTTGGGCGCGCTGAGCCCCTGGCTGCGGCCGTCCTGGTTGACCGCGGACCCACGGATCACCGCCAGCACCCGGTCCCCGTCGCGGCGCGCGTCCCCGAGCCGTTTGAGCAGCACCATGCCCGCGCCCTCGGCCCACACCGTGCCGTCGGCCTCGGCGGAGAACGGCGCGCACCGGCCCGTCGGCGACAGCACGCCGAGCCGGCACAGCTCGATGTGCGCGATCGGCGACATCAGCAGCGTCGCCCCGCCCGCCAGCGCGAGATCGCACTCTCCGGCCCGCAGCGCCTGCACGGCCAGGTGCATGGCGACGATCGAGGACGAGCACGCGGTGTCCAGGGTGACCGAGGGGCCGTGCAGCCCCAGGGTGTAGGAGATCCGGCCCGAGGCGACCGCGGGGGAAAGACCCGTGCCCACCTGGCCGTTGAGCTGTTCGGGCGCCGGGTCGGCCAGGTAGCCGGTGCTGTAGACGCCGAGGTAGACCCCGGTCGCGCTGCCGTGCAGGGTGCGCGGATCCCGGCCCGACCGCTCGACGGCCTCCCAGGCGAGTTGCAGCATCATCCGCTGCTGCGGGTCCATGACGGCCGCCTCGCGCGGGCCGATCCCGAAGAACGCCGCGTCGAACCGGTCGATGCCGTCGACGTAGCCGCCGCGGAAGGTGTAGGCGGTGCCGGTCGCGGTGGTGTCCGGGTTGTAGAGGCCGTCGATGTCCCAGCGGCCGGGCGGCACCTCGCCGAGCCCGTCGCGGCCCTCGTCGAGCAGCCGCCACAGCGCCTCGGGTGAGTCGGCCGCGCCGGGGAACCGGCACGACATGGCGATCAGGGCGATCGCGTCGTCGTCGGTGTCCCCGGTGGCGGCCTGCGGCGGCGCCGGGGCCGGTTCGGCGGCGGGCGGCTCGGGTTCGGTGCCGGTCAGCACCGCCGCGACCCCGTCGATGGTGGGGTGGTCGAAGAACAGGTTCGTGTCGATGAAGCGGCCGGTGAAGTCCGACAGGTCGACGACGAGTTCCACCAGATCGGCCGAGCCGAGCCCGAATTCGACCAGGGGCCGGTGCACGTCGATCCGCTCCGGATCCAGGACGGCCTGGCGGGCGATGGCGGCGACGAGCCAGGCCCGCAGTGTGTCTGCGGTGAGGTCGTCGCCGGGCGGCGCGGGCACCGCCGCCTCCTCCTCGGCGCCGTAGTCCTCGAACTCGTCCTCCGGCGAGCGCATCGGCGCCGCGAGCAGGGTGAGCAGCTCGCCGGACAGGTAGGCGTCGCGGCACGCCGAGCGCTGGATCTTGCCGCTGCTGGTCTTGAACACGGTGCCCGGCCGGATCAGCAGCACGGCGGCGAGGGTGAGCCCGTGCTCGGTCGCGACCGCGCCGCGCACCGCGTCCTCGATCGCGGCCAGCGCCGCCGGGTCGGTGCTCCTGACCTCGGCGGCGACGACCGGCTGTTCCCCGTCGGCGCCGGTCTCGGTGGCGAAGGCGGCCACGCAGCCCGCCCGCACGTCGGGGTGCGCGGACTCGACGGTGGCCTCGATGTCCTGCGGATAGTGGTTGCGGCCGTCGACGATCACCAGGTCCTTGCGCCTGCCGGTGACGAACAGCTCGCCCTCGGCGACGAAGCCGAGGTCGCCGGTCCGCAGGTAGCGCCGGTCGTCGTCGGGGAGCCTAGCGCCGAACACCGCGGCGGTGGCGTCCTCGTCGCGGAAGTACCCGGCCGCGACGCTGCCGCCCGCGACCCAGATCTCGCCCTCCTCCCCGTCGGCGCGTGGCAGCCCGCGGTCCGGATCGACGATCGCCAGCGACATGCCGTCCACCGCCGCGCCGACGCCGACGACCTCGCCGCCGCGCGCCGGGCCGCCCGGCGCGGGCACGACGGTCGGTGCCGCGGTCGTCGGCGGCGCGGTCACGATCAGCGTCGCCTCGGCGAGCCCGTAGACCGGCTGCTGCGCGGTCGCCCGGAATCCGACGCGGGCGAAGGTGTCGGCGAAGCGGCGCAGCGTCGCCGCCCTGACCGGTTCGGCGCCGTTGAACGCCACCCGCCAGGACCCGAGATCGAGACCGTCGAGCCGGTCCGGCGCGATCCGGCGCAGGCACAGTTCGTAGGCGAAGTTGGGGCCGCCGCTGGTGTGCGCGCGATACTCCGAGATCGCCCGCAGCCACCGTTCCGGCCGCTGCAGGAAGTGCACCGGGGACATGAGCACCGAGTTCGCGCCCTGATGGACGGTGTGCAGCAGCGGCGCGATCAGGCCCATGTCGTGGTACAGCGGCAGCCAGCTGGCGAACAGCGCGCCGTCCCAGGAGTCGGCCACCCCTGGATGGTGGCCGAGGCCGGTGGCCAGCGCGCGCTGGTTGTGCAGCAGGTTCGCGTGGGTCAGCACGACACCGCGCGGCGCGCTGGTCGAGCCGGACGTGTACTGCAGGAACGCCACCGAATCCGGGCCGAGATCCGGTTCGCGCCAGCGCAGGGCCGCCGCGCCGGGCAGGTCGTCGGTCGAACACCACGGCACCGCCGCGAGTTCGGGGATCTCGGCGCACAGCGCCGCGGACCCGGCCACCACCTGTCTGGGGGCGAGCACGATGTCGACCTCGGCGTGCGCGACCATCCGGCGGAGCCGCCGCAGGGAACGGTTGTCCCATTCCGGCAGCGGCGCGGGTACCGCGACCACGCCCGCCACCAGGCAGCCGAAGAACGCCTCGGCGAACTCCGGGCCCGCCGGGTACAGCAGTAGCGCGCGCCGCGGCCCGGAGTCCTGGAGCACCGCGCCGATCGCCCGCGCCCGCTTGCCCAGCTCGGCGTAGGTCAGCACGCGCACAGCGCCGTCGGTGTCCCCGCTGTCCAGGAATCGGTAGACCACCGCGTCCGGCCGGCTCTCGACCTGGTCGAACAATGTCTGGGCGAAAGTGTTGCGCACGTACTACGTCCTCTGACCGTGGAACCCGCTGACGGGGCCCACAATAGCCCGGCTTCGGGGCGCGCATCCGGAGTCACGAACATGGGCGGACGCGGAGCGCGCCCCCGGAAATGGGGGCATCGCGTCGGCGATTTCTCCTGCTATGCGCCACTTTTCGTGATTGCGCTTCGCGCCGTCAGCGGTGAGGATGGCCGGGTGCCCGACACACTCACCTCGCTGCGCGATCTGCCCCGACTGCCCCTGCGCCGGCTCGGTGAGCTCGGCGGCCTGCTGCGTCCGGGCACCCACCGCTCGCCGCTGCTGGCGTTCGGCGAACGGTTCGTCGTCACCCCGCCCGGCTTCCCCACCCTGCTGGTGACCCACGAACCGGGCGACGTGCGCGCGCTGTTCGCCAACAACGACGACTTCTCCATCGGCGAGGTGCTGAGCCGCTTCTCCAGCCACGACGTCATGTTCGGCAAACAGACCATGATCTTCCTCGACGGCGACGCGCACCGGGCCGAGCGCAAGCACTTCGCGCCGCCGTTCCAGACCGCCGCGCTGCGCTCCTACGAGGAGTTGATGATCGAGGTCGTCGAGCGCGAACTGCCGAACTGGCCGGTGGGCGAACCGTTCGAATTCCTGAAGGCCGGCTACGACCTGGCGATCGGGGTGCTGCTCGGCGTGGTGTTCGGCGATGTGGCCCCGGAGCGCCGGGACCGGCTGAAGGACGCGGTGAGCGCCTGGTTCGGCGAGATCGAGAGCCGGGGATTCCTCGCGGTCACGCTGATCACGCCGTTCATCGGCGGGCTCACCATCCCCTATCCGCCGCTGCGCCGGGCCCAGGACGCGGTGGACGCGGTCGTGCTCGAGGAGATCGCCGCCCGCCGGGCCGACCCGGCGCCCGCGGGCGCCCGCCGCGACGTCCTGTCCCGCTACATCGGCACCGACATCGACCGCAACGACGACGTCGGCCTCGCCCGCAACATGCGCGGCATCCTGCTGGGCGCCTACGAGACCACCGCCATCACCCTCGGCTGGATCGCGGCCATGCTGGCCGCGCACCCGCAGGCCATGGCCGAGGTCGACGCGGCGGTCGACGCGGGCGACACCGAGCGGCTCGACGCCTACCTCGACGCCGTCGTCGCCGAGGTCATGCGGCTGCGCCCGGTCTCCCCGTTCACCGGCCGCCGCGCCCTGCGCGACACCGAGATCAACGGCATCGCGATCCCGCGGGGCGCCATCGTGATCGTCCCGATCCTGCTGATCCACGAATCCGAGCACCACTACGACGACCCGATGGCGTTCCGCCCCGAACGATTCCTCGATCAGCGGCCGAGCACGAGCACCTGGCTCACCTTCGGCGCGGGCGCCCACCGCTGCCTCGGCGCGCAGTTCGCGCTGGCCGAGGCGCGCATCCTGTTCCGCACCGTCCTCGCGCAGCGCCGGATCGCCACCACGCCCGGGCACCTGGAACCGCCGCGCCGCTATCACACCGGCCTGAGCCCGGCCGACAACGCCCGCGTCACCCTGCTGCCGCGCTGACGGCACCGGTCCGGATCGGGCCCGGTGCCGCCGCGCACCGGGTCAGGGCTTGCGCGCCACGGCGCCGTAGGCCGAGATGGCCTTGCGCGCGATGCCCTCGGGACGCCACTGGGTGATGGAGGTGAATCCGGGCTCGACCATTTCCAGACCGTCGAAGACGGCGCGGATCTGGGCCTGGGGGCGCGGGATGTAGGGGGTGCCGCCGGTGCCGGTGTAGTTCTCGCACAGGGTGACGTAGGCCTGGCTGTCGTCGGTGCCGTCCCACATGATCAGGTGGCTGCCCGACGGCACCGCGTCGATCACGGTCCGCACGATGCGCAGCAGGTCCTCGTAGGTCCTGGCGTGCCCGAGCACGCCCATGAACATCACCGCGATGGGCTCGTTGAAGTTCAGGACGTTGCGGGCGTCGGCGACGATCTGTTCCGGCTCGTGGAAGTCGGCGTCGATGTAGGTGGTGACCCCCTCGGGGGTAGTGCTGGTCAGCAGGGCCCTGGCGTGGGTCAGGACCAGCGGGTCGTTGTCCACGTAGACGATGCGGGCGTCGGGGTTGACGCTCTGGGCGACCTCGTGGGTGTTCTGCATGGTCGGCAGGCCGGTGCCGATGTCGAGGAACTGGCGGATGCCCCGCTCCTCGGAGAGGAAACGCACCGCGCGGATGAGGAACTGCCGCGACTGCGAGGCCATGGTGGCGATCTCGGGGTCGACGGCCAGCCCGGCGTCACCGGCGATCTGGTCGATCTCGTAGTTGTCGTTTCCGCCCATCCAGTAATTCCAGATCCGCGCCGAATGCGGGATATCGGTGCGGATCACCGGGACGTTCGTGTCGGCCATGAGCATTGCTCCTATGCGGGACTGACAGCGGTAGCCACCCCGGCGCAGAACCACCAGTAGCGGCACAGCATCTGATCTGTTGCGACAGTACAAGATTCGCCGGGCCCGTGGGGGCTTGATCGGAAGCAGTGCGGTTTTCGCCGGAATTCGGCGGTGCCGAAGGTGGCCGGGGGGTGGCCGGGGGTTTGCCCGGCCGCGTATTCACGGCCGGGCAAACCCCCGGGAGCGGAATTCGATCAGTGCGCCCGCGTGGAATTCGCCAGCGGCGGTGTCCTGACGCCGGTGCGGCGGAACACCCGGGACGGGTGGTGGCGCGCGAGCCTGCGCCCGAATTCGCGCACCGTCCCCGGCCAGGGGTTGGTGATCTGCCCGTCGGCCCGGGTGAACCAGGTCGGCACCCCGCCCGACCACACGCTGTCCGCGAGCCGCGCGTCGAGCCAGCGCCGGAATTCGGCCATCGCCGCCGGCTCGATCTCGACCGGCCCGCCGACCTCGGCACCGTATTCCAGGCAGGCGCGGATATAACGGGTCTGCCGGGCCTTGATACTGGGGTTGCTGTTGGCGGGGGTGAAACTGTTCGGCCCGGCGATGAGGAACATGTCGGGGAACCCGCCGGGAACGGCGAGGCCGAAGAAGGCCTCGGGCCTGCCCGCGCGCGCCCAGACCTCGTGCAGATCGGCGCCGTTCCTGCCCTGCACGGTGATGCCCTCGAAGAAGGCCGAGGCCCGGAAACCGGTGGCCCAGACGATCGTGTCGGCGGGCCGGTGCGTGCCGTCGGCGGTGTGGATGCCGTCGGGGCCGACGCGGTCGATCGGGTCGGTCACCAGGTGCACGTTCGGCAGGCCGAGCGCCGGATAGTAGGCGCTGTCCACCAGGATCCGCTTCTCCCCGATGCGGTAGTGCGGCGTCAGCCGGGCGCGCAGCACGGGATCGGGCACCTGGCGGCGCAGATGGGCGCGCGCCACCCACTCCGCGGGCCGGGCCGACCAGCCGCGCCGCATGATCGGCGCCATCACCAGATCCGCCCCGCAGGACAACGCGGCCCGGTAGAGGGATTGCAGCCCCGGGATCCGCAGGGCGGCCCTGGCCAGCGGCCCGAACCGGGCGGCGGGCTTGGGCAGGATCCACGGCGCCGAGCGCTGATACACCGTGACACTCGCGGCGGTGCGCGCGAGCTGCGGCACAAGCTGGGTGGCCGACGATCCCGTGCCGACGACGGCGACGTGACCGGTCAGGTCGGCGGAGTGATCCCAGCGCGCGGTGTGCAGCGTGTGGCCGCGGAACTCCTCGGCACCCGCGATGTCGGGCAGCGCGGGGCGGTGGAGCTGGCCGATCGCCCAGACGACCGCCTCGGCGTCGATGCGCTCGCCGCGGGTGCTGGTCAGTGTCCACGTCCCGGTGGCGTCGTCGTAGCGGGCCGCGCTGATCGCGGTGTCGACCCGCAGGTGCCGGCGCAGGCCCGTCCGGTCGGTCACCGAACGCAGGTAGTCCAGGATCGTGGTCTGATCCGGGAAGCGGAGCAGGCGGTCGCGCCAGCGGTCGAAATCGAAGGAATACAGGTGCGACGGCACGTCGCAGGAGCAGCCGGGATAGGTGTTCTCCCGCCAGACGCCGCCGACCTCGGCGCCCTCCTCGAGGATGAGGAAGTCCTCGATCCCGGCGTCGAGCAGTTCCGCGCCCATGGTGAGCCCGCCGAAACCCGCCCCGACGACGACCACCCGGTACCGATGCCCGCTCATCGGCGCGCCTCCCGGCCCGCATCCGTCGCGTCGCGATCCGCGGGGCCTTCGGCCCAGTCCCGCCACCAGCCCAGGTAGTCCGGGGACGCCATCGGGGCGTCGAGGTCGTCGAGGGGGATGTCGAAGGCGTCGATCAGGCGGTCGCGGTGGTCGGCCAGCACGCCGCGATGCCGCAGCAGCTCGGCCTCCACCCGCCCGGCGCGATCGGGCGAGAGCTGCCCGCGCGCCGCGTACCAGCCGCCCCGGGCATGGATCCGCTCGAGGGCGTAGACCGCCGCGACCGACTCGAGCACGGCGCCCGCGATGGTGTCCCCGCCGCGACGGGACGCGGCGGCCGACGCGAGAACCGCCTCCGTGGCCAGACGCTCGCCGGTGGCGGTGGCCAGTTCGATCGCGGCGGTGTCGGCGTCGATCGCCGTCCCGGCCGCCCGGTGGTCGCCGTCGCGCACGCCGGTCGCGAGGGCGAGTTCCCGCTCGGTGAGCATCCCGAGATACCCGGGCCGCTCCGGCGGCTGGTGCGGTAGCCGCAGCGCGGTGATGTCGTGACCGGCCGCGACCAGCGAGCCCGCCTGTTTGAGCAGGACCTGCGACTCGCCCTCGGCGGTGATGATCCCTTCTACGACGCCGAGCCAGTCGCCGATCCGGTTCACCCGCAGCGCCGCCTGCGCGGCGCCCCGCCTGCGGCAGGTCGTCAGCACGTCGTGGGCGGTGTGGGCCAGCAGCGGTTTGGCCAGCATCGACCACACCGCGTGCGCCGGCTCCCCGGCCGCGCCGCCTGCGCGCAGCTCTCGCAGGCGACGCCCGAGCACGCTCGTCGCGGTGACGGCGGCGAGCGCGGACACGACGTCCCGGCGCACGGTGCCGCGCTCGGCCATCACGAGCGCGCCCGGCTTCCGGGTCGACGAATACCGGTGCAGCACCGCCAGTCCCGCGCGGGCCGCCGCGCTCGCGGCCTGCGCCAGGTCCAGCCTGCCCTCGCCGAGCATCCCGATCGCCCGGTGCCAGCGCGCCCGGGGCGCCAGGTCGCAGTCCAGGCGCCCGGCCGGGCTCATCACCGCCCAGTCCCCGCCCAGCAGCGCCGCCCTGGGCACGAACACCCGGTCGAAGCGCATCATCGCGTGATCCATCGGCGCCCACGACTTGTCCGGCAGCGCCCGCACGCCGAGTCCGGGGACCGGCGAACCGTCCGGGTGCCGGAACCGCAGGAGGAAGGGCAGCACCCCTTCGTCGGCGCCGTCGACGATCAGCCGGGCGGTGACGACGCCGACGCGCGCGGAGGCGGACGCGACGTTGGGCATGAACTTCCACGACCCGACGGTCGGCGAGTCCAGCACGAAGCCGTCGCGCGTGCCGTCCCAGGTCGCGGTCGTCCGCTGGTCCGCGCCGTTGGTGCCGCCGAGTTCGGTGAGGGCGAGCACGCCGAGCGCGCGGCCGTCGTCGAGTTCGGCGGCCAGCGCGCCCTGGTAGGCGGACCCGTTGCCCAGCGCGGCGATCGCGCCGACGGTCAGGTCGAGGTGCCCGGTCAACACCGGGATCAGATGCGGCGCCGCCACCGCGGCCCACTCACACAGCTGCCCGCGCACCAGCGGGTCCGCGGCGATCGCGGCCGCCGAGCCGCCGAGCTCGGCGATCACCGCGCGCAGCAGGCCCGGCCCCCGGTCCGCCTCCCGCGCCGAGGTCACTCCCGTGCACGGACCGTCACCCAGGCCGACCACCGCGGCCCGGACCCGGTCCCGCAGCGGCGGGGGCCCTCCGAGTACCGCGGCACGCAACGCCGCGGTCGTGGAATCGGTACAAACCGGTCGCTTGGGCGCGACTTCTCCCGAACGAACACATGAGACATCTACAGTTGTCATGGCAGGGGCTCTCCACAGTGTCTGCATCAGCTCCGGCCGGTGGCAGCCGGCGGAGCGATGGGTGTGGGATGTCCCCCCGTTCGCAGCGGGGGGACATCCGACTTTCGAGGGTCGAGACCGAAACTTCGTGCCTTACAGGTCGATTCCGCGCACGACGGTCATCGGCGGCGAGAATCGGATGTGCGGACAGGCATAGCGAACTCCCCGATCAGCCCGGAAAGGGCCGTCGGGTGGGCGTCCGTGGACACGGAAGTGCCGCCGGACGGCAGTACTGAAGAATCGACGGTGAACCGATTGGCGCGTTCGTCCCGGGCACCCCTGAGGCTCGCGGTAGCAGCTCACTCTCCGGGCGACGCGGGTTAACTATATGTCGCACATCACACCGTGGCAAACACCCCGCAATCGAGCGAGGTCCCTCGGCGCGGCGCACTCCCCAACCGACCGCGCCGTCACCAAAAGTGTGGGGCACCAGTCGGACTCGGGTCCCGAATGCCACCACCCCACCCGTAAGACCAGGACAAAACCGACATCAGGTTCCCCGTGACCGACCGGGACGGGCCGCAGGCCGCCACACCCCGGCAGCCACCGACCACCCATCACGGAGAAACGTCACCGGACGGCATTACCGCCGAAACAGGCCACGCAGGAAAAGAGAAATCCGGCCCGCCTACCGGCCTACGAAAAAGCCCCCTACCAGCGTTTGCCGGTAGAGGGCTTTCAGGGCTCCCCCATCTGGACTCGAACCAGAAACCTGCCGATTAACAGTCGGCTGCTCTGCCAATTGAGCTATAGGGGATTGTTCCGAGCCTCGGGCTCGGTGGCCGTTCTGCTCTTGACCGGCCGAGATGAAACTTTAGCGTATGCCTTGTCCGGTTCCCAAATCGGGCCTCTACCTGCGGACATGCGCCGGACGGACCGGGTGGGGTCCGGATCGACAGGGGTGGTGCGGGTCGGGCAGGATGGGGGTCGCACACGATTGTGGGAGGAGTCCTAAGAGGATGCTGCGGTTGATCATCGGAATCGCCGCCGGCTATGTGCTGGGCACCAAGGCCGGGCGGGCACGCTACGAACAGATCAGTGCGGCGACGCGGGCGGTGGCCGGTTCCCCGGTGACGCGCAAGCTGGTGCAGGCGAGCAGGCAGAAGCTGTCGGACAAGCTCGATACCCGGCCCAAGCTCGAGCCGGTGCACCCGCTGGACGAACGGACCACGGTGCTCATGCCGCAGGACCAGATCGCCCAGCGCAACGGCCGACTGTAGTCGCGGACGGCTTCTCGGTCAGGCGTTGACCGAGAAGTCGTCGGAATTGCCCATGGCCTGCGCCTTGAGGCTCTTGCGGTACTGCTCGAGCGCCACGACGTCACCGAAGAGCTGCATGTACTCCCCCGACTCGTCGGAGGCCGCGATGCGCTGCAGCTGTGACTTGAGGGCAGCGATCTGACGGCCGACCCACGCCTCCTGGGTGCGGGCCAGCACGCCGGTGACGAAGCGCGGGATGTCCTGCTCGGTGCGGACCGGGAGCGGTTCGCTCGCGAGTTCGGAGACGAGCGCGCCCAGCAGCAGGTCTCCGGTCCGATCCGTCACGGCCGCAACCCATTCCGCGCCGCTCAGGCCGCTCGCGGTGCCGCCGGCGGCGGCGATGGCGGTGCGGATGGCGGCGTAACCGGGGTGGGTGAACGCCTCGGTGTCGATGGCGTCGAACACCGGGCCCGCGATGGCGGGATACTGCAGGGCGACGGCCAGCGCGTGCCGCTGCGGGAGCAGCACGGGGTCGTTCGGCGCCGGACGCGGCGAGACGGGCGCCTCGGGCGCCGGTTCGGCGGTGGCGGCGGGCCGGGAGCGGCGGTCGGCGCCGGGACGTTCCCCGGTCCGGTTCTTGCGCGCCTCCTCGCCGACGCGGCGGACGACGAGCTGGATGTCGTCCCAGCCGACCAGGCCGGCCAGCTTCGTGGCGTAGGCCTTGCGGGTGGCGTAGTCCTTGATCTGGGCGACCACGGGGACGGCCTCGCGCAGGGCGGCGATCTGGCCCGCCTCGCTCATCGACTTGGTGGCGGGATCGCTGTAGTACTTCTCCACGATGCCGCGGATCACGAACTCGTACAGGGCGATCCGTCGCGCGACCAGGTCGCGCAGGGCGCCGTCGCCGGAGTTCTGGCGCAGTTCGCAGGGATCCTGGCCGTCGGGGGCGACGGCGATGAAGGTCTGGCCCGCGAGGCGCTGGTCGCCGCTGAACGCCTTGAGCGCGGCGGCCTGACCGGCGGCGTCGCCGTCGAAGGTGTAGATGATCTCGCCGCGCCAGAAGTTGTCGTCCATGAGGAGCCTGCGCAGCACCTGCAGGTGCTCCTCGCCGAAGGCGGTGCCGCAGGAGGCGACGGCGGTCTTGACCCCGGCCAGGTGCATGGCCATGACGTCGGTGTATCCCTCGACGACGACGGCCTGATGCCCCTTGGCGATCTCGCGCTTGGCGTGGTCGAGACCGAACAGCACCTGGGACTTCTTGTACAGCAGCGTCTCCGGCGTGTTGACGTACTTGCCGGGCATGGTGTCGTCGTCGAACAGCTTGCGCGCGCCGAACCCGATGACCTCGCCGCCGAGGTTGCGGATGGGCCAGAGCAGGCGGCGGTGGAAGCGGTCGATCGGGCCGCGCTTGCCCTGCTTGGACAGGCCGGCGGCCTCGAGTTCCTTGAAGTCGAAGCCCTTGCGGAGCAGGTGCTTGGTCAGCGCGTCCCAGCCGCCGGGGGCGTAGCCGCAGCCGAACTGCAGGGCGGCGTTGCCGTCGAAGTTGCGGTCGGTGAGGTACTTGCGGGCGGCCTCGGCCTCGGGTTCGCGCAGCTGGGCGGCGTAGAACTCCTGCGCGGCGGCGTTGGCGGCCACCAGGCGGGCCCGGGTACCGCGATCGCGCTGGACGGTGGTGCCGCCGCCCTCGTAGTTGATCTGGTAGCCGATGCGGTCGGCCAGCTGCTCGACGGCCTCCACGAAACCGATGTGCTCGATCTGCTGGAGGAACTTGTAGACGTCGCCGCCCTCGCCGCAGCCGAAGCAGTGGAACACGCCCAGATGCGGGCGGACGTGGAACGACGGGCTCTTCTCGTCGTGGAACGGGCACAGCCCACGGATCGAGAACGGCCCCTGGGGGCGCAGGGCGACATACTCGCCAACGATGTCTTCGATCCGGACGCGTTCGCGGATCGCCGCGATATCGCGATCAGGGATTCGTCCGGCCACGGGACGAGTCTAGTCGCAGGCGTTCACCGGCAGTCCAGCGAGGCGGCGACGCGCTCGAAGCGGCTCTCGGTGTAGGAGGCGATCTGGTCGAGGACCACCCGCACGCGTTCCCGGTCGTCGGTGGCGGCGTTCCACCACGGCAGCAGCAGATCGTCGAGGTGGGCGGGGGCGGTGGTGACCAGGCGGTCGGCCAGGGACTGCACCCGTTCGCGCTGGGTGGCCTGGCGGGCCCGGTGACCGGGGTCGGAGCGGACGTAGCGCAGCGCGACGGTCTTGAGCAGCGCGACCTCGGCCTCGGCGACCGGCGGGACGACCAGGTCGACGTCGTAGCGGGCGTGCGGGCCGGGGCCGGTGAACTCCCGCGTCGCGGTGATCGCGGCGGTTGCGAACCGCCCGACCAGCTCGCTGGTGAGGCGTTTGAGCGCGACCGAGGCCGCGAAGGTGCCGTCGTAGCGCATGGCGGCGACGACGATGTCCAGGTCGGCCAGGCGGCGGGCGGCGGCGACGAGTTCGTCGACGGACTGGTCGGGGTGCTGGGTGTGCCCGAGTTCGGCGAGGGCGAGCTGTTCGGCGGGGTCGGCCAGGGCGCGCAGGTCGACCCGGCCGACGATGACGCCGTCCTCGACGTCGTGCACCGAGTAGGCGACGTCGTCGGACCAGTCCATGATCTGGCATTCCAGGCTCTTGCGCCGTTCGGGCGCGTCCTTGCGGATCCAGGCGAGGCGGTCCAGATCGGCCTCGTAGGCGCCGAACTTGCTGCGCGGACCCGTGCGGGGCCACGGGTACTTCAGGGTGGCGTCGAGCGCGGCGCGGGTGAGGTTGAGGCCGACGCTCTCGCCGTCGGGGCCGATGACCTTGGGCTCGAGCCGGGTCAGGATGCGCAGGTTCTGCGCGTTGCCCTCGAAACCGCCCCAGTCGTCGGCGAACTCGTCGAGCGCGCGTTCCCCGTTGTGGCCGTAGGGCGGGTGGCCGATGTCGTGGGCGAGGCCGGCCAGCTCGACCAGGTCCGGATCGGCGCCGAGGCCGTCGGCGATGCTGCGCCCGATCTGGGCGACCTCGAGGGAGTGGGTGAGGCGGGTGCGGGGGGTGTCGCCCTCGCGGGGGCCCATGACCTGGGTCTTGTCGGCGAGCCTGCGCAGCGCGGCCGAGTGCAGCACGCGGGCGCGGTCGCGGGCGAACTCGCTGCGGTGACCGTTGCCGTCCCAGGCGCCGTCCAGCCCGGCGGTCTTGCCGGGCTCGGTGACCATGCGTTCTTCGTCGTGCCCGGTGTATTCGGTCGTCATCATTGCCCCGCCGTGTAGCTGAAGTCTGCCGAGAAGTGGGTGAGCTGATACCAGAGCAGGGCGCCGGTCTCGCGGGCGATGCCGTGGAACTGCGATTCGCGGGTGTAGACCGCCGGACCCGTGCGGGTCGGCGCCGTCCAGGCGTCGAGCCCGGCGTCGCGGGCCATGGTGCGGGTCCGCAGCGAGTGCCACGGATCGCTCACCAGGACCGCCGATTCCATGCCGCGCGCGTGCATCGCGGCCGCGACGGCCTCGACGCTGCGCAAGGTGTCCGAGCCGGTCTCCACCGCGAGGATCTTGTCGGCGGGGACGCCGCGCTCGGACAGATAGTTCTTGCCGGAGGCGGCCTCGGTGTAGAGGTCGCCCTCCTGCTTGCCGCCGACGGTGACGATGCGGGGCGCGACACCGGCCCGGAACAGGCGGTAGGCCTGGTCGAGGCGGGCCTCGAAGACCGTCGACGGGGTGCCCGAGTACTGCGCGGCGCCGAGCACGACGATGGCGTCGGCCGGGGTGTAGTCGTCGATGCGGGCCACCTGCCAGACCCGCACGGCGGTCCCGCCGACGAGCACCAGGGCCATCAGCACGGCGCCGCCCAGCAACCGGGCCAGCCAGCGTCCGCCCGCCCGGGCGAGGCCACGCGAAGGCCCGGGTGCCGAACCCGGTGCGGCCGTTCGCGAGTACATCATCCCGCCAAGTCTGCCAGGTTCCCTTGACGCCCGAGGAGGCCACCGGTTACCGATGGATCCCGGTCGGGTGAACCCCCGGCGGCCGGTCGGCGCCCGGAACCTCCCTCGAGGCGGATGATCCCCGTAACAAGATCGCAAGCGGCGCGATGTGATCTAGACAACATCGATTCAGGAGGTTCGGAATGCTGTCTGCGAAGCGACTTGCTGCCGGCGCCTTCGTTGCCACCGCAACGGCAGGCGTCATGCTCGCCGGTGGTGGTATGGCCCAGGCCGATGTACCGGTGTGGCAGGCCAACTGCCACGTCTACAACATCTTCAACACCGGCGGGATGGCGAATTGCGAGCTGCCCACCTGGCATCAGGTGAAGCTGACCTGCGTCGCGTGGCCCGTCCCGTTCACCTACTGGAAGTACGGCCCGATCCAGTACGGGCAGAACCAGTCCTGGGCGAGTTGCGATTCGTTCAACGCCCTCGTCGGGATCGAGGTCATCCAGGCCTAGACCACGGCGCGGCGTCCGCGCGGCCGGTGACCCGCTCGCGCCGGGCGGTCACCAGCCGCGGTCGCGCCAGGCGGGCAGGTGCGGGCGTTCGATGCCGAGGGTGGTGTCGTCGCCGTGGCCCGGGTACACCACGGTGTCGTCGGGGTAGCGGTCGAACAGTTTCGTGGTGACGTCGGTCAGCAGGGACTCGAAATCGGCTCCGGAGTGCGTCTTCCCGACCCCGCCGGGGAACAGCGAGTCGCCGGTGAACAGGTGGGTGCGGCCCGCGCCGTCGACGAGCGCGAGGGCGACCGAACCCGGGGTGTGGCCCCGCAGATGGATGATCTCGAAGACCAGATCGCCGACGGCGATCCGGTCGCCGTCGTGCAGCAACCGGTCCGGGGTGACCGGCAGCTGTTCCGCGTCGAGCGGGTGCGCGGCGGTGGGCGCGTTCACCGTCTTGTGCACCTCGGTCAGCCCCTGCCAGTGGTCGGGATGCCGGTGCGTGGTGATGATCAGCTCGAGCTCGCCCAGGGTTTCCTGGGCGGTCAGCTCGAGGATGCGTTCGGGCTCGTTGGCCGCGTCGATCAGGACCGTGGCGCCGGTGGCGACGCTCTGGACCAGATAGGCGTTGTTGTCCATCGGACCGACGGAGATCTTGAAGATCCGGGCGCCCGGCACGTCGCGCTGCTGGGCGGCTCCGCCCGGCTCGACGTGTCCGGTGTAGAGGCGATCGACGAGGACCATGCCGCCGATGATAGGGCGAGACGCGCCGGTCGGCACGGCGCGGCGACCGGCGGTGACACACGCGGGCCGCGGCTCGGGCGCCCCGGCGCGGCGGGCCCGGCTAGATTCTGAGCATGTCGCAGACTCTGCGCCGGGTCGCCTCGCTGTGCGGGGCCCTGGCCGTGTTGACCCTTCTCTGTGTGCCCGTCGCCGGGGCGGAACCGCCGAGCAGGCTGGGACCGCAGGTGACCGACAGCGCGAAGGCCCTGTCCCCCGCGGACGAGCAGCGGGTCCGGGACGCGGTCGGGGCCCTCTACGACGACCGCCGCGTGCAGCTGTGGGTCGTCTACGTGCGCGACTTCGCGGGCATGGCGGCCCAGGACTGGGCGGCGCGGACGGCGCAGCTGTCGGACCTCGGCGACCGTGACCTGCTGCTGGCGGTCGCGACCGAGGACCGCGGGTACGCGTTCACCGGCGAGCTGCCCGCCGGGATATCCGACAGCGAGCTCGACGAACTGCTCGCCGGATCGGTGGAACCCGCACTGCGTGACGGCGATTGGGCGGGCGCGGGTGTGGCCGCCGCGCAGGGACTCGACTCCGCGCTGGGATCGGGGTTGTCGTGGGGCGTGGTGATCCTGCTCGTGCTCGGCGTCGTGGTGCTGGCAGGCGCGGTGGCGCTGGTGCTGCGCCTGCGCCGGGGCAGGCGCGAACGCGCCGAGCTCGCCACGGCCCGCACCCTCGACCCGACGGACTCGGCCGCGCTGGGCCGCCTGTCGCTGCCGACGCTGCACGCGCTGTCGAAAGAACGCCTCGTCGACATCGACAACGCGATCCGCACCAGCGCCGAGGAACTCGATCTGGCGACCGGCGAATTCGGCGACACCGCCGTGACGCCGTTCCGGAACGCGCTGGAGGCGGCGAAAGCGGCGGCGGCGCAGGCGTTCACGATCCGCCAGCAGCTCGACGACGCGATCCCCGAGACGCCGGACCAGCAGCGCGCGCTGCTGCTGACCGCCCTCGGCGCGATCGGCGCGGCGGACCGGGAGCTGGACGCGCAGGTGGCGGCGTTCGACGAGATGCGCGACCTGCTCATCGGCGCGGCCGGGCGCCTCGACGGGCTGACCCGCGACGTGGTGGATCTGACCGCCCGGGTACCGGCCTCCGAGGCCGAGCTGAACCGGCTGGTGGCGGCCTACCCGGCCTCGGTGCTGGCACCGGTGCGCGACAACGTGCGCATGGCGGGCGAGCGGATCCGGTTCGCGGAGCAGAACATCGACACCGCCCGCATCGAACTGGACAGGCCGGTGGGCGAGCAGGGCGGCGCGGTCGCCGCCATCCGCGCGGCCGAGGGCGCGGTCGGACAGGCGCGGGTGCTGCTGGACGCGGTCGACAACGCGGCGAGCACGATCCAGCAGGCGCGCGACGGACTGCCCGCCGCCCTGGACGAACTGCGGGCCGACCTGATCGACGCGGCCACCCTGACCGAACACGGCGGCACCGAGCTGCCCGCCGCGGTCGACGCCGCCCAGCGCGCCGTGCGCGAGGCGGGCGCGGCGGCCGAAGCCGATCCGCTGACCGCCTATCGCACGGCGGTCGACGCGGACACGGCCCTGGATCTGGCGATCGCCGCGG
>NZ_BAGK01000183.1 GCF_000308795.1 Nocardia thailandica NBRC 100428
GTCGACATGATCGCCTTCACCGGCTCCACCGCCACCGGCAAGCGCATCGCGGCCGCCGCCGCCGAGCGCCTGATCCCGGTGGTGCTCGAGTGCGGCGGCAAGGACGCGGCCATCGTCGCCGAGGATGCCGACATCGTGGCGGCCGCCGACGCCATCGCCTGGTCGGCCATGGCCAACTCGGGCCAGACCTGCGTCGGCGCCGAGCGCTGCTACGTGGTCGAATCCGTGCTCGAGGAGTTCCTCGCCGAGCTGACCAAGAAGGTCGCCGATCTGACCCCGGGTGTCGGCGAGGGCGCGTCCTACGGCCCGATGACCCTGCCGTCGCAGGTCGAGGTGGTCGCGCGCCACGTCAAGGACGCGCTCGCCAAGGGCGCCAAGGCCGTGGTCGGCGGCGAGGACTCGATCCGCGCGCCGTTCGTGTCCCCGGTCGTGCTGCTCGACGCGCCCGAGGATTCCGAGGCGGTCGTGGAGGAGACCTTCGGCCCCACGCTGACCGTGCGCGGCGTGCGCGACGTCGACGAGGCGATCCGGCTGGCCAACGACTCCCGCTACGGCCTCGCCTCCTCGGTGTACTCGCGCCGGAACGGCATGGCGATCGCGCGCCGGCTGCGCGCGGGCGCGACCTCGATCAACAGCCCGGCCGCCTACGCCGCCATCGCCGCGCTGCCCTTCGGCGGCGTCGGCGAATCCGGGATCGGCCGCATCCACGGTCCCGAGGGCCTGCGCGGATTCACCCGCACCCACTCGATCGCGCGCCAGAAGTACCAGCTGCCCGGCATGGCGCTGCTGTCCTTCGACCGCACCCCCGAGACCACCGGCCTGCTGCGCAAGGTCGCCTCGCTGCGGTACCGCGCCAAGTAGACCCATCCCCAACAGGAAGTAGAGGAACAACCGCATGGGCGTCGAATTCAGCCCGGAACAACAGGATTTCGCGGCTGCTGTCGCCGCGTTCGCCAAGCGCGAGGCGGGCACCAGGGAGCAGCGCGACGCGCTGACCGACCACGACCGGGAGCAGCACAACCCGGAGGTGTACGCCAAGATGGCCGAGCTGGGCTGGCTCGGGCTCACCGTGCCGGAGGCCTACGGCGGCTCGGACGCCTCCATGGTGGACATGTGCATCCTGCTCGAGGAGTCGCTGCGCGGCATGCTGCCGATCGGCGCCATCGGCCCGACGCTGATCACCGGCGGCGCCTACGCCAAGTTCGGGACCGAGGAGCAGAAGCAGACCGTGCTCACCGGCATCGTGCGCGGTGCTTCGCAGTCGATCTCGATGTCGGAGCCCGAGGCGGGGTCGGACGTGGGCAACCTGTCGACCAAGGCGGTCAAGGCCGACGGCGGCTGGATCGTCAACGGCCAGAAGACCTGGTGCTCCAACGCCCACATCTCCGAGAACATCCTGCTGGTCGCGCGCACCTCCAAGGAGGGCGGCAAGCACGAGGGCATGACCATGTTCCACGTGCCCGCGGACACCCCCGGGCTGCAGATCACCCCGATCGAGCTCATGGGCAACCAGAAGGAGACCAACGATCTCTACTTCACCGACTGCTTCCTCCCCGAGGACGCGGTCGTCGGCGAGGAGGGCAACGGCTGGCGTCAGCTGATGACCGGCCTGAACTTCGAGCGCCTCATCCTGGCCGCGATGAGCCTCGGCGCCGCCGAGCGCGCCTTCGCCGACACCCTGGAGTTCATCTCCCAGCGCAAGCAGTTCGGCCGCCCGATCGGCACCTTCCAGTCGCTGCGGCACCGCATCGCGGACCTGGCCACCGAGATCGAGTGCACCAAGCTGCTGGTCTACAGCGTGGCGCGGGAGGCCGACGCCAACCCGGACAAGATGCTGGCGCGCGAGGCGTCGATGGCCAAGCTCAAGGCCACCGAGGTCAGCAAGCGCGTCGCGCTCGAGGGCATGCAGATGATGGGCGGCTACGGCTACGCCCGCGAATTCGACATGGAGAAGCACGTCCGCGGCGCGCTGGTGTCCACCATCTTCGGTGGCACCAGCGAGATCCAGCGCGACATCATCGGCAAGACCTACGGGCTCTAGGCCCCCCACCCGGAGGGGAATCTCGCCGCCACCCCCACACGGGTGGCGGCGAGATCTGTTCCGTGGCCGCGGTCCTCAGCCCTGCGTGCCGACGCCCAGCTCGTGCAGGGCGGTGGTGAGGAAGGCGTTGACGGCGTCGGTCTGTTCGAGCTGGACCAGGTGGCCCGCGTCGGGGACGCGGACGACCGCGCGCAGGTCGGTGACGTGGGCGCGCAGGGTGGTGAGGGGGTCGCGGCCCGCGAAACCCTCCATGTCGGGATCGTGTTCGCCGTAGAGGAAGTAGGCGGGGACGGTGACGTCCGCGCCCGCGAGGGATTCGGTGAGCCGCCAGTTGCGGTCGAGGTTGCGGTACCAGTTGAGGCCGCCGGTGAAGCCGGTGCGCTCGAATTCCGCGGCCAGCGTGTCGAACTCGGCCTCGGTCAACCATCGCCACGGCAGCTCGGGCGCCTGGGGGAGCACGTCGAGGTAGCCGAGGCCCGGTGGGTTCTTCCAGGTGTCGAGGTAGTGGTAGTCCCCGGAGAGGGCGTAGTACACGCGGGCGAGGAATTCCCGAGGCCGGGCGGCCAGTTCGGCGTCGGCCACGCCCGGGGTCTGGAAGTAGGACAGGTGCAGGAAGTGCCGCTCGGCGGCTCTGGTCCAGAAGTCCGAGGGCGGCCGCGGCGGGCGCGGGGCGTACGGATTGTTGAGGATCGCGACGGCCGCGACCCGCTCGGGCGCGCGCAGCGCCAGCTCCCAGACCAGCTGCGCGCCGAAGTCCAGCCCGACGAACACCGCCCGCCCGGCGCCGATGTCGTCCAGCAGCGCCAGCAGGTCGCCGATCACGGCCTCGTTGGTGTAGGCGGCGGGGTCGGCGGGCGCGTCGGTGCGCCCGTACCCGCGCAGGTCCGGCGCCAGGGCGCGGTAGCCCGCCGCGGCGACGGCGGCGAGCTGGCGGTGCCAGACGAATCCGGTGTGCGGGAAGCCGTGGCAGAACACGACGGGAAACCCCTGCCCCCGCTCGCTGACGTGCATCCGGACGCCGCCGGTGTCGAGATATCGCTGGGTCAGTTCCATGTACCGGCTCCACTTCTAGAACGTGTTCTCATTCTGCACGGTAGTGTCCGGAGGTCATGAGCGGAACACCCGAACTCCTGTCCGGCCGGGTCGCGGTGGTGACCGGCGCGAGTCGCGGCATCGGCAAGGGCATCGCCCTGGAACTCGGCGCGGCGGGCGCGACCGTGTACGTCACCGGCCGCACCACCACCCCGGGCCGGCTGCCCGGCACCGTCGGCGCCACCGCCGAGGAGGTCACCGCGCTGGGCGGCCACGGCATCCCGGTCGTCTGCGACCACGGCGACGACGCGGCCGTCGAGGCGCTGTTCGCCCGGGTCCGCGCGGAGCGCGGGCGCCTCGACATCCTGGTCAACAACGTCTACAACTCGCCCGCCGCCGCCCGCTGGCTCGGGCGCAAGTTCTGGGACGTGCCCGCGAAGGCCTGGGACGAGACCTTCGACATCGGCGTCCGCTCCCACTACGTGGCCGCGGTGCTGGCCGCGCCGCTGCTGATCGAGTCCGCGGGCCTGATCGTCAACGTGTCCTCGCCGGGGGCGCGGCGCTACATGCACAACGCCGTCTACGGCGTGGCCAAGACCGCCCTCGACCGGCTCACCGCCGACCTGGCCCACGACCTGGAGGGCACCGGCGCGACCGCGGTGTCGATCTGGCCCGGCATCGTGGACACCGAACTGCTGCAACTGGTCCCGGCGGGCCCCGACGGCCGCCGCGAGGTGACCCTGCCCGGCGAGGGCACCTTCGACCTGGACGCGGCGGAGACCCCGCGCTTCCCCGGCCGCGCCGTGGTCGCCCTGGCCGCCGACCCGGACCGCCTCGCCCGCGGCGGGCAGGCGTGGCGGGTCGCCGACCTCGCGCTGGCCTACGGGTTCACCGACGTCGACGGGCGCGTGCCCCGCGAGGACTGATCGCGGACGCGCCGGAAACCCTGACAGCGGATGGCACACCCGGTCGGCAGGCTGATGGCATGACAACCCGCTACTACACCGCCACCAGCCTCGACGGATACCTCGCCGACGCCGACAACTCCCTGAGCTGGCTGCTGGAGGTGCCCGACGAGGACGGCAGCGCCGCCGCCGACATCGCCGCGTTCCTGCCCGGTATCGGCGCGATGTGCATGGGCGCCACCACCTACGAGTGGATCCTGGCCAACGACGACACCGCGCGCTGGGACCAGACCTACGGGGACATCCCGTGCTGGGTGTTCACCCATCGCGACCTGCCCGGGGTGCCCGGCGCCGACATCCGGTTCGTCGCGGGCGACGTCGCCGCCGCGCACGCGCGCATGGCCGAGGCGGCGGGGGACCGCGCGGTCTGGGTGGTTGGGGGCGGCGAACTGGCCGCGCGGTTCGCCGACGCCGGGCTGCTGGACGAGATCGTCGCCACCGTCGCGCCCGTGACCCTCGGCGGGGGCGCGCCCCTGCTGCCGCGCAGGCTGCTCTCGGACCGCCTGGAGCTCACCGCCGTGCGCCGGCTCGGCCGCTTCGCGCAGCTGACCTACCGGGTCGGCGTCGCGTCGTGACCGAACAGGGTGGCGCGGTGCAGGGCGACGACCCGGTTCTGCGGCGCGATGCCGTCGTCGCCGAAGGCGCGGCCCAGGTCGACGACCAGCGCGAAACCCGCATGCACGAGGATGCGCGCCTCGGCCTCGGACAGCGTGGGCCGCACCCGCACCAGTAGCTTGGTCCACTCGGAGATGACCAGCTGCTGGATGTGCTGCAGCGTCACCCGGTCCTCGGGGGCCACGTTGCGGAACTCGGCGTAGTACACGTAGGTCAGCGCGCGGGCCTCGAAGGAGCCCTCGACGTACATGTCGATCAACCGCGACAGCGCCTCCTCCGGGGAGGACGACGTGGCCACCGTGGGGCCGATCGCGCCCGAGACGATGTCGGCCGCGCGGCGGAACGCGGCGGCCAGCAGGTCGCTCTTGCTGCGGTAGTAGCGGTACACCGCCGACGCCGTCGCCAGGTCGGCGGCCGCCGCGATCTCCTCCATGCTGACGTTCTGGTAGCCGTGCTCGTGGAACAGCGCCACGGACTCGGTCAGCAGCAGCTCGTGCATGAACGGGGCGGGTGCGCCCGCGGCGGGCTCCGGGCGCGGCGGGTGCACGGCCACGGGCAGATCGACCTCGATGAGCGCCCGGCAGGCCGACTGCAGCAGCGGCGCGAGCTGCTTGACCGGCAGGCTCGCGTGGTGGTCGCCGATGCTGCTGATCACGCTGAAGACCGCCACCGAACGCACCGCGATGTCGTTGCGGCGCAGACCCGGTCGCAGGCGCGCGATCTCGTCGCCGAGGAGCCCGACCGCGTCGGCGAAGAGGTCGTCGAGTGCGCGGCGGTCCTCGTCGGTCAGGTAGCGGCGTTCCCAGCGCACCAGGGCGACCGTCGAGCGGTTGTTGATCGTGCGTTCGATGGCGGCGTCGACGATGCGCGCGCAGCGCTCGCGCGGGGACAGCTCCGCGGCGTCCTCGGGCAGGGTCGCGGCGTCGACGGTCAGCTGCGCCAGCCGGAACAACTCCTCGCGGAAGAGCGCGTACTTGCTGCGGTAGTGGCGGTAGAGCGCGGCCGAGCTGATGTCGAGGCGGCCCGCGATGTCCTCCATGCTGACACCGTGGTAGCCCTTCTCGCCGAAGGCCGCCGCGGCCTCGGCGGCGATCTGCGCGCGCCGGTTCTTCGGCCGCCGCCGGATGACCCGGGCGGGTTCGGTGGACACCGCACCCTTGTGGTCCGGTTCTTCGGTGCGGCGATCGGTGACGCTCATAGGTCGATGGTACGGAGCGGTGCTCGCGCCCCCGACAACCGCCGGTACCCGGCGGGTGGTTGCCGGGTACCGGGCTGTGTTCGCACCACATGGTGGTTGATGTCGCGCCATTGCGACGGAACTGACACTAACATCGGATTCTCCAGGTGGTCAACGGCCTGCTTATCGAGTATACGGCTGTCGTATCGGATGGAAACCATGATTAACTTAACCGGTACAGGAGACGGTCGTGGGGTGACCCGGCGGCCGGGACGCGAGGAGAATCATGGAGACGGCGGTCATCGTCGACGTAGTCCGGACACCATCGGGGCGGGGCAAGCCCGGCGGGGGTCTGTCCGGCATCCACCCCGCCACGCTGCTGGCCGGTGTGCTCACCGACCTGCTCGCGCGGCACGACCTGGATCCGGCGCTGATCGACGACGTGATCGGCGGCTGCGTCACCCAGAGCGGCGAGCAGGCGGGCAACATCACCCGCACCGCGGTGCTCGCCGCGGGCCTGCCCGAATCCGTGCCCGGCACCACCGTCGACCGGCAGTGCGGCTCCAGTCAGCAGGCCGTGCACTTCGCGGCGCAGGGCGTCCTGGCCGGCGCCTACGACGTGGTGGTGGCCTGCGGCGTGGAGTCCATGAGCCGATCGCCCATGTTCTCCAACACCCAGGGCAAGGACATCAACCGCGCGCCGCTGGCGCACCGCTACCCCGAAGGACTGATCTCCCAGGGCATCTCGGCCGAGCTGCTTGCCGCCCGCTGGAAGATCGACCGCGCCGCCCTCGACGCGTTCGCGCTGCGCTCGCACGCCGAGGCCGCACGGACCGCCGCCGCGGGTGGCTTCGCCGCCGAGCTGGTCGCCGCGGGCGAGCTGACCGCCGACGAGACCATCCGCCCGCAGACCACCCTCGAGACCCTGGGCGGGCTGCGCCCCGCCTTCACCGACGAGACCATGGCCCGGCGCTTCCCGGAGATCGACTGGTCCATCACCCCGGGCAACTCCTCGCCGCTCACCGACGGCGCCGCGGCCGCCCTGATCATGAGCGAATCGGCCGCGAACCGCCTCGGCCTCACCCCGCGGGCGCGGTTCCACTCCTTCGCCGTCGCGGGCGACGACCCCACGCTCATGCTGACCGCCGTCGTACCCGCCAGCCGCAAGGTGCTCTCGCGCGCGGGCCTCGGCGTCGACGACATCGACACCTTCGAGGTGAACGAGGCCTTCGCCTCGGTGCCGCTGGTCTGGCAGCAGGAGCTGGGCGCCGACCCGGCCCGGCTCAACCCGCGCGGCGGCGCCATCGCCCTCGGGCATCCGCTGGGCGCCTCCGGTATCCGCCTGCTGGCCACGATGGTCAACCACCTCGAGCAGACCGGCGGCCGCTACGGCCTGCAGACCATGTGCGAGGCGGGCGGCATGGCCAACGCGACGATCGTCGAGCGCGTCTGATGGCGATCGACTTCACCCACCCGCCGACCGTCGGCGAGATCGTCACCCGCACCGAGAACCTCGTCCGGGAGCTGGTGCTGCCGGTGGAGGAGCAGTACCAGGGCGACGCGCACGCGCTGCCCGAGGACGTGCGCGTCGCGCTGCAGACCGCGGCGAAGGCCGCGGGTGTCTTCGCACCCCACGTGGAGCCCGGGTTCGGCGGTCTCGGCCTCGGGATGGCCGACCGCGCACCGGTGTTCGAGGCGTCGGGCTACTCACTGTTCGGGCCGCTCGCCCAGAACTGCGCCGCCCCGGACGAGGGCAACATGCACCTGCTCGCCCAGGTCGCCACGCCCGCCCAGCAGGACCGGTACCTCCGCCCGCTCGCCGCGGGCGACATCCGGTCCTGCTTCGCCATGACCGAGCCCGCGCCCGGCGCCGGGTCGGACCCGTCGGCCCTGCGCACCCGGGCCGAGCGGACCTCGGCGGGCTGGGTCATCAACGGGCACAAGTGGTTCACCACCGGCGCCAACGGCGCCGACTTCGCCATCGTCATGGCGCGCACCAGCGGCGAACCCGGCTCGGCGGGCGGCGCGACGATGTTCCTCGTCCCGGCCGACACCCCCGGCTTCACCCGCAAGCGCGACGTCGGCACGCTCGACGCGAGCATGTACGGCGGGCACTCGGAGCTGCTGCTCGACTCGGTCGAGGTCGGCGCCGACGCGGTGCTGGGCGAGGTCGACCGCGGCTTCGACTACGCCCAGGTGCGGCTGGGTCCGGCCCGCATGACGCACTGCATGCGCTGGCTCGGCTCGGCCCGGCGCGCCGCCGACATCGCGCTCGGCTACGCGGCCGACCGCGCCGCCTTCGGCGCCACGCTCGGCGACCTGGGCATGGTCCAGTCCCTGCTGGCCGACAACGAGATCGACATCGAGGCCTCCCGTGCCCTGATCCTCCGCGCCTGCTGGGAGCTGGACTCCGGCGCCCGCGGGGCGAACATCACCTCGATCACCAAGACCTTCGTCGCCGAGGCGGTGGGCCGGGTGGTCGACCGCTCGCTGCAGGTGTGCGGCGCCTACGGCGTCTCGACCGACGCGCCGCTGGCCCGCCTCTACCGCGAGGTCCGTCCCTTCCGGATCTACGACGGCCCGTCGGAGACCCACCGCTGGGCGGTGGCCCGTCGCGCGCTGCGCAACGCACAGAAAGGACGCGCATGAGTGCGCCCGCCCTGGCCGGGCTCGATCTGCCCGCGCTGCAACGCTTCTTCGACGAGCGGGTCCCCGACTGCGCGGGCCCGCTGACCGCGCGCCTGTTCGACGGCGGCAAGTCCAATCTCACCTACCACCTCACCGACGGGGCACGCGAGTGGGTGCTGCGCCGTCCGCCGCTCGGCCCGCTCACCCCGACCGCGCACGACATGGCGCGCGAGTACCGCGTCGTCGAGGCCCTGGGCGACACCGGTTTCCCGGTCGCGCGGGCGGTGGCGCTGTGCGAGGACCCCGAGGTCCTCGGTGTCCCGTTCTCCGTCGTCGCCTTCGTGCCGGGCACGGTGCTGCGCGACGGCGACGACGCCGCGGCGCTGACGACCGAACAGGCCGCGCAGTGCTCGCGCGCCCTGGTCGACACCCTGGCGGCCCTGCACGCGCTCGACTACTCCGCCCTCGGCCTCGACGGATTCGGCCGTCCCGCCGGGTATCTCGCCCGCCAGGTCCGCCGCTGGCGCGGGCAGTGGGACCGGGTCGCCACGCGCGAGCTCGGCACCGTCGACCGGCTCGCCGAGCTGCTGGCCGCCCGGGTGCCCGCGCGCTCGGCCGCGTCGATCGTGCACGGCGACTTCCGCATCGACAACACCATCCTGACCCCGGACTGCACGGCGGTGGCCGCGGTGGTCGACTGGGAGATGGCGACCCTGGGCGATCCCCTGGCCGATCTCGGCCTGCTGCAGGTGTACTGGGACCCGGCGGCCGAGCCGGTGCTCGGCGTCCGGCACGCGCCCAGCGCGAACCCCGGCTTCCTGACGACCGACGAACTGGCCGAACGCTACGCGTGGGCGACCGGTCACCAGCTCGACGACGCCGCGTTCTACCAGGCGCTCGGCTACTTCAAGCTGGCCGTCATCGCCGAGGGCATCCACCAGCGGCACCTGGCGGGCAAGACCGTCGGCTCCGGCTTCGCCACCGTCGGCGCCGCCGTGCCCGGCCTGCTGGACGCCGGGCTGGAGACCCTGGGATGAGCGTGACGCGGGCCGCGCTGATCACCGGTGGTTCCCGGGGGATCGGCGCCGAGATCGCGCGCAGGCTGGCCGAGGAGGGCTTCGCCCTCACCCTGGCCGCGCGCGGCGCGGAGGCCCTGGAGGAGACCGCGCGCAGGCTGCGGGCCGACACCGGCGCCGAGGTGCAGACCGTGCCGGCCCGGATGAACGACCCGGAGCGGATCGCCGCCCTGACCGCCGCGCACGACGAGCGCTTCGGCCGGCTCGACCTGCTCGTGTCGAGCGCGGGCACCGGGACCGCAGGCCCGGTCGCCGACCTGCCTGCCGCCACCTACGAGCGGATGATGGAGGTCAACCTGCGCGGCCCGCTGCTGCTGATCCAGCGGGCCCTGCCGCTGCTGCGGCGCACCGCGCGGCGCGACCCCGCGCGCGGCGCCAGGATCGTGGCCCTCGCCTCGATGACCGGGGTCGCGGGCGAGGCCGGGCTGGCGGCCTACGGTGCCTCCAAGGCCGCGCTGATCTCGCTGTGCGAGACCGTCTCCCTGGAGGAGTCGGGCAACGGGGTCAACGTGACGGCCCTGTCGCCCGGATACGTCGACACCGACATGAGCGCCTGGAAGCACGGCGACGTGCCGCCGGAGGCGATGATCACCACCGGCGACATCGCCGAACTGGTGCTGGCCCTCTCGCGGCTGTCGGCCAACGCCGTGGTGCCCAACATCGTGGTGTCCCGCGCGGGAGACCGGCTGTGGCGGGCGTAGCGGCACCCGGGCGGGGGTGAGCACCGCGGGCGCCGGGGCATCGGCGCCCGCGGGGGTCGAGGACGGACCACGCGCGGGGTCGAGCGCCCGCCGTGGTCCGTCCGCGACATCAGGCGGCAGGCGCGGCCACCGGGGGTGCGGCGGGCGCGGTGACCGTTCCGCGGGGAATGGTCACGGTGGCCAGCAGCGCGAGCGCCGCGACCGTGAAACAGGCGATCGTGTAGTAGATGTTGCCGACCGGGTCGCCGTTCGCCGTCTCGCCGCCGGTGGCCTCGACATGGTCCGGCAGGGCGGTCAGCCACAGCAGCGCCATCACCGTGAGGTAGGCGAGGCCGAACCAGGCCACGAACGGGTTGCGGTACTCCTCGGGCGCGGCGCCCGGCTCGCGCAGCTGCCGCCACCGGGCGACCAGCAGGACCACCGCGACCACCGACAGGGTCGCCAGCTCGAGGGCGTAGACCACCCCGCGCACGGTGTCGCCCGCGAGGCCGATCACCGTGGCGGGCAGCGGGAGCAGGAAGGTGCCGACCGAGGCCGCCAGCCCGACGACCACGGTGCGCCAGAGCAGTTCCGGCCCACCGAAGTCGCGGCCCGCGTCGACGTGGCGGCCCACGAAGTACTGCACGCAGAAGGCCAGCGACATCGGCCACAGCGCGGCGAAGACCACCACGCTGCCCATCGGGACCGAGTCGAACATCGGCTGGTTGAGCGGATTGTCCACCGACCATTCCCACCAGCGCAGCTGCGGGCCCAGGTGGTCGAAGACCTCGTAGAAGGCGTGGTGCACGAAGCCGACGCAGGCCGCGCCCGCCAGGGTGCCGTAGCGGCGGAACACCCCGAGGCTGCGCACGATGCCGAACGCGATCGTGGCCATGAAGGGGTAGATGGCCACGATGTAGAGCGGCAGCCTGCCCCAGAGGAACTCGACCGAGAACAGGTTGTGGGCGAACATGGTGTCCACGTGCTCGTCGATGCCGAACGCCGCCGGGAAGTACAGCGGCGGCTCGATGACGAACAGGTAGGCCGTCGCGCCGAACCAGACCACCAGATCGGTGGGATCGCCCCGGCGGCGCCACCGCCGGATCGCCAGGATCAGCGCCAGCACCGCGCCGAGCACGATCGTGACCTCGAGAACCGGCAGCGTCCAGTTCTCCAGCCCGGCCGGATTGCGGAACTCGACCAGCCCGCCCGCCTCGTCGCAGGAGAACCCGAGTTCGGTGGCGAGCCGGTCGAAGGTGGGGGAGCAGTGATCCGACATGTCGCCCCCCTACGCGCCGGTCTTCTCGGCGGTGTACCAGCGCGTGACGTCGTAGCCCTCGTCGTAGCGCTCGAACCACCGGTTCGCCAGCTCCGGCAGATTCTCGTGCGCCGGGTTGTGCCGGGGCATCTGGCTGCGGATGATGCCGCCCAGCGCCACCAGCTGCTCGCGGCGCGGCAGGTGGTCGAAGGCGCGGGGCATGGTGCCGTTGTCGGCGGGGCGCAGGCCGGGCAGCAGGCGGCGCAGGGTCTGGCCGTGCCGGTACCGGGCGAACATGGCCATCGCGTCGACCTGCCGGTCGGCCAGGGGGACGTGCTCGTTGAAGCCGGCGCACGCCACCGCGACCACCTTCAGCACGTGGCGGAAGATCGAGGGCGCCACCCGCATGCGGTACAGCTCGCTGCCGACCACCGAGTCGAAGATGATCAGCGCCGAGCTGCGGTGCTCGACCTCCTCGACGAAATGCCAGATGAACAGCGAGGCCACCCGGTCGTCGCCGGGGGCGAAGAGCGTGTCGTCGTTGTCGAGCATCAGCTTGAAGACCGGGGTGAAGGTGGCCTCGAGGTCGGCGGTGTAGGCCAGGCGGTACTTCACCGGGGTGTCGGCGGTGAGGGTGTCGAATTCGGCGATCACCGCGTCGAGGGTCCGCTGCAGGCCGGGGTAGCGGCGGATCAGGCCCTTGACGTGCTGGCGGTGCGCGGTGGAGTGCTGGCCCTCCTGGCGCATGAAGGCGTCGGCCTCCTCGGCCACCGCCGGGTCGGTGATCTGCGGCTTCGCCTGGGTGATGAGCTGCACGATCATCTTCTCGAAGCCGATGGCGAGGAAGGACACGGCGTTGGCCATCGCGGAGAACGCCGGGTTGGCCGGATTCCACAGGAAGGGCACGTCGTAGTCGGCGAAGGCGAAATCCATTTTGCGGACGTGTAATTCGGTCACAGAAGGGTCCTCGGGGTTGGGCGCGGCCTCGGGTCTCCAGTAATCATACGAATGTATGGTCGCGTGTATGATTGGTTTGGCCGGATCGGCGGCGAACTCGTGCCCCGGCGGCGCGTTCGCGCTGTGATAGCGTCCTGCCGATGGCGCGTAGACGTGGGTGGGGCGGCAGTCCGCCGGCCGACGACGAGGAAGCGGCCCGCCGCATCGTGGCCGCCGCGGTCGAGCTGATCGGGCGGACCGGATCGGCGATCTCGATCGCCGACGTCGCCGAATCGCTCGGCGTGATCCGCCAGACCGTCTACCGGTATTTCCCCAGCGCGGACGCGCTCATGACCGCCGCGGCCATCGCCTCGGTCGACGGCTTCCTCGATCGCCTGACCGCCCGGGTCGGCGGGCTCACCGACCCGGTGGAGGCGATGACCGAGGCGGTGGTCTTCACCCTGGCCGAGGTCCGCCGCACCCCGCACCTGGGCATCCTGCTGTCGGGGTCGTACTCGCAGAGCCACGCCGGGGAGATGACCTCGGCCGAGTCGCGCGCCTTCGGCATGACCATGATCCGGCGCTTCGACGTGGACTGGGCCGCGCACGGTTACGACGACGAATCCCTGTCCGAGCTGGTCGAATTCGTGCTGCGCACGATGCAGTCCTTCTTCCTCTCGCCCGGCGAGCGCGCGGGCGACGAGGCGGCGCTGCGCCGGTACCTGCTGCGCTGGATGGGGTCGGCGATCGCCGCCCAGCCGGTCGCCGGGCCCGCCTGATCCCCCTGCCGTTTTCCCGCCGGGCTTGACGTGGGGTACGTCACGCTGATGGAATCAAGAAACCGTACGCAGTAACTGTTTCTTGCAGGGAAGGGCGCCGATGCCCCAGATCTCTTTCGACCGCCGTGGCAGCGGCCCGCCGATCGTGCTCGTGCACGGCCTCGGCAGCCGGTGGCAGGTCTTCGCGCCGATCCTCGACCGGCTCGCCGGGTCCAACGAGGTGATCGCCGTCGACCTGCCCGGCTTCGGTGACTCGCCCCTGCTCGCGGGGGTGCGCCCCGGACCCCGCGGCTACGCCGAGTGGCTGGCGGGCTGGCTGGCCGACGAGGGCATCACCCGGCCGCACGTGGTCGGCAGCTCGATGGGCGGCGGAATCGCCCTGGAGCTGGGTCGCGCCGGTGTCGCCTCCGGGGTGACCGCGTTCTCCCCGGTGGGCTTCTACGGCCCCGCGGGCCGCCGCTGGACCCAGGGCTTGCTGACCACCCTGCGGGCCGTCGGCCGCGTGGCCGGACCGGTCGGGGACCGCCTGCTCGATCACCCCGCCGGGCGCACGGTCCTGCTCTCGACCATGTTCGGCCGCCCGGCCGCCGTCGACCCCGCCGCGGCCCGGCTCGACCTGGCCGGGCTGGTCGGGGCGACGGCCTTCGCCGCGGCCCGTGACGACTTCGCCGAATACACGCTCAGCGCCGCCGACGATCCCGGCGGCCTCGACGGTATCCCGGTCACCATCGCGTGGGGCACCCGCGACGTCGTGCTGATCCACCGCACCCAGAGCGCCACCGCGCGGCGGGTGCTGCCGCGCGCGCGGCATCTGGACCTGCCCGGGTGCGGGCATCTGCCGTTCAGCGACGATCCCGCGGCCTGCGCCCGCATCGTGCACGACGACGTGGCGGCCGGTGCCGCCACCGGAGAGGACCTCCCATGACGACCCCGTCCGTGGCCGTGATCGGCACCGGCTTCGGCGGCCTCGCCGCGGTGATCGAACTGAAGAAGCAGGGCGTCACCGACATCGTGATCTTCGAGAAGGGCGACGACGTCGGCGGCGTGTGGCGGGAGAACACCTACCCCGGCGCCGCCTGCGACGTCCCCTCGCCGTTCTACTCCTTCTCCTTCGAGCCCAATCCCCGCTGGCCGCACCGTTTCTCGCGCCAGCCCGCGATCCTCGAGTACATGCGCGGCATCGCCGACAAGTACGACATCCGCAGGCACGTGCGCTTCGGCACCGAGGTCACCGCCGCCGGTTTCGACGACGCGACCGGCAAGTGGACCGTCACCACCGCCGACGGCGACACCGTCGTGGTCGACGTGCTCGTCTCCGCGGTCGGCCAGCTGTCCCGGCCCGGCTTCCCGGAGATCGAGGGCGCCGACCGTTTCGCGGGCCCGGCCTTCCACTCGGCGCAGTGGGACCACGACGTCGACCTGGCAGGCAAGCGGGTCGCGGTCATCGGGACCGGCGCCAGCGCGATCCAGTTCGTGCCCGAGATCGCCCCGCAGGTCGACCGGCTCACGGTGTTCCAGCGCACCGCGCCGCACATCATCCCGCGCCCGGACCGCGCGTTCGCGCCCTGGCATCAGCGGATGTTCGAGAAGCTGCCGATCACCGCGCTGGGCGAGCGCGCCACCTGGTACGGCGTGACCGAGGGACTGAGTGTGGCCTGGGTCTACGCCAAGCCGCTCGCCGCCGCCATCAGGGCCATCTCCAAGCGGCACATGCGCAAGCAGACCGCCGCCAAACCCGGTCTGTTCGAGAAGGTCTGGCCCACCTACCGCATGGGCTGCAAGCGGGTGCTGTTCTCCGACAACTATCTGCCCGCGCTGACCCGGCCCAACGTCGACCTCGTCACCGAGCGGATCACCCGGATCACCGAGACCGGCGTGGTCACCGCCGACGGCCGCGAGCACGAGGTCGACGTCATCATCTGGGGCACCGGGTTCAAGGCGACCGAGTTCCTCGCCCCGATGTCGATCACCGGCTCCGGCGGCCGGGATCTGCACCGCGAGTGGAAGGCGGGCGCCCGCGCCTACTACGGCATGACCGTGCCCGGGTTCCCCAACCTGTTCCTGATGTACGGGCCCAACACCAACACCGGCGGCGGCTCGATCATCTACTTCCTCGAGGTGCAGGCCCGCTACCTGGGCCGCTACGTCACCCACCTGGCCGGCGCCGGCGGCGCCCTCGCCGTGCGCGCGGAGGTGGAGCAGGCCTACGACGAACGCATCCAGGCCGAACTGCGCGACAGCGTGTGGAGTCACTGCTCGTCCTGGTACCGCCAGGCCGACGGCCGCATCACGACCAACTGGCCCCTGCTCGGCATCGAATACAAGGCGCAGGCGAGATTCGACCCTGCCGACTACGAGGTGGTATCGCGATGAGCGACAACGGTTACGACTACGACGTCCTCGTCGTGGGTTCCGGTTTCGGCGGCAGCGTGACCGCGCTGCGGCTCACCGAGAAGGGCTACCGCGTCGGCGTCCTGGAATCCGGCAGGCGCTGGAACGTCGAGGACTACCCGCGCACGAACTGGAACATCCGCAAGTCCATCTGGGCGCCGCGGCTGGGACTGACCGGGCCCCAGCGCATCTCGGCGCTGGGCAAGTGCCTGGTGTTCAGCGGCTCCGGCGTCGGCGGCGGCTCGCTGATCTACGGCAACACCCTCTACGAGCCGCTGCCGGAGTTCTACACCGACCGCGCCTGGGCCCACATCACCGACTGGCGCGACGAGCTCGCGCCCTACTACGACCAGGCCAAGCGCATGCTCGGCGTCGTGGAGAACCCGCGGGTCGGTCCCAAGGACGAGGTGCTGCTGCAGGTGGCGCGCGACCTGAAGGTCGCCGACACCTTCCACCGCACCCACGTCGGCGTGTTCTTCAACGAGGGCAGCGAGGGCGTCACCGTGGACGACCCGTACTTCGGCGGCGCCGGGCCGCGCCGGGCGGGCTGCATCCACTGCTCGGAGTGCTTCACCGGCTGCAAACACAACGCCAAGAACACCACCACGCTGAACTACCTGCACCTGGCCGAGAGCAAGGGCGCGCAGGTCCATCCGCTGACCACGGTCACCTCGGTCGCGCCGGACGGCCGGGGCGGCTACCGCGTGGAGACGACGCAGTCGGATCGGTTGCTGCGCAAGAACAAGCGCACCTTCACCGCCGAGCAGGTCGTGTTCGCGGCCGCGGCGCTCGGCACCCAGAAGCTGCTGCACAAGCTGCGCGGCGACGGCACCCTGCCGCAGCTCTCGCCCCGGCTGGGCGAGCTGACCCGCAGCAACTCCGAGGCCATCGTCGGCGTGGTCAGCCGCTCGCGCACCGATTTCGCCCAAGGCGTGGCCATCACCTCCTCGATCCACCCCGAGCCGCAGACCCATGTCGAGGTGTGCAGCTACGGCAAGGGCCAGAACGCGCTGTTCGTGCAGACGGTGCCCATGGTCGACGGCGGGGCCTTCCGCTTCCTGCGGCTGCTGCTGACCATCCTGCTGCACCCGATCCTGTTCCTGCGCTCGCAGAACGCGCACCGGGCCTCCGAGCGCGCGGTCATCCTGCTGATCATGCAGTCGCTGGACAACTCGCTGACCTCGTTCCTCAAGGGCCGCAGGCTGGTGACCAGACAGGGGACGGGCGAACCGAACCCGGAGTGGCTGCCGGTGGCCCACGACGTCGCGCGCCGCTACGCCGAGCACGCCGACGGCGACACCGGCAACATCGTCACCGACATCTTCAACATCCCGGCGACCGCGCACTACATCGGCGGCTGCACCATCGGCGACTCCCGCGAGCACGGCGTGGTCGATCCGTACCAGCGTGTCTACGGGCATCCCGGTCTGCACGTGGCCGACGGCAGCGCCATCACCGCCAACCTCGGGGTGAATCCGTCGCTGACCATCACCGCCCAGGCCGAGCGCGCCATGGCGTTCTGGCCGAACAAGGGCGAGGCGGATCCGCGGCCGGAACTGGGCGCCCCCTACCGCCGGGTCTCGCCGGTGGCCCCGAAGGACCCCGCGGTCCCCGCGAGCGCGCCGGGCGCGCTGCGGCTGCCCGCCTGATCGCGCGAGACACCAGGAGCACGAGACCATGACGACGACCGAACTCACCGCCCTGGAACCCGCGTGCACGCGGGAGCAGGCGCTGGCGCTGTTCGACCGCCTGCCCGCGGTGTCCGCGGCCGAGCTGACCGGCCGCTGGCACGGGCGGGAACTGGCCACCGGGCACCCCATGGACGGGCTGCTCGACGCCTCGGGCTGGTACGGCAAGCAGTTCGACGGGCCCGACAGCGTGCATCCGCTGCTGTTCGGTGACCCGTCGGCCGGGATCTACGCGGTCGACCCGCGCCGGATCCCGCTGGGCCTGGCCGACCGCGCCCCCGCGCCGCTCGTGGCGCGCGGCCGCGGCCTGATGCGCGTGCTCGAGCCCGCGCTGCGCACCCGGCGGTACCGGGCGCGTCTGCGCGACATCGAGTTCCGTGGGGAGGTGACCGCGGCGATGATCTACGACCACCTGCCGATCATCGACGTGTTCCGTCGCGTCGACGAGACCACGTTGCTGGGTCTGATGGACTTCCGCGACCGCCCGGCACCGTACTTCTTCATCCTCGAACGCGACTGAGCGCACAGCACCGGGCCCGGACTCGTCGGTGGACGGGTCCGGGCCCGGCGTGGTTCTCCCCCCGGATCGGCGGGAGTCAGGCGGCGGCGGCCGGGTCGAGGTGGGCGGCGACGAACCGCGCGGCCGCGCGGTAGGCGGCGCGGGCCTCGGGGAAGAGGACGGGCAGGGTCTGGAAGGCGTGGAGCCGGCCGGGCCAGCGGTGCAGCCGGGCGTGCCCGCCCGCGACCTGCCACCGGCGGACGAGTTCGGCGGCGTCGGCGCCGAAGAACTCGGTGTCGCCGGCCTGGACCAGCAGGGGCGGCAGCCACGTGCCGCGGGTGGGGCGCAGGTCGAACGGGGTGTCGGTGAAGCGCGAGATCGCCCGGCGCGCCACGGGTTCGGAGAGCAGCCCGTCGCGGGCCGCGGGCCCGTCGGCGGCCGTACCGAGGGTGAGATCGGCGATCGGGGAGAACAGCACCAGCGCGGCGGGTCCGGGCAGGCCGCCGTCGGCCCGCCGCAGCGCCAGATGCGCCGCGAGGAAGCCGCCCGCCGAATCGCCCGCCACCACGATCCGCTCGGGCCGGACGCCGCAGGCGAGCAGGTAGCCGAACGCCGCCGCGACGTCGTCGGGCGCGGCGGGGAAGGGGTGCTCGGGCGCGAGGCGGTAGTCGACGGTGAACACCGGCAGCCGCGTCGCCGTGGAGATCCGCGACGCCACGCCCCGGTAGCCGCGCGCAGACCCGGCCACGAAGCCGCCGCCGTGCACGTACAGCACGACCGCGTCGGTGCGCCGGGCGCGGGGCCCGCGGACCCATTCGCCCCGCACGGACCCGTCCAGTGGGGCGGCATGATCGGTCCCGCGCAGCGGCGGGGCCGCCGCGCGCATGATCCGCTCGATCAGCAGGCGCGCCCCGGTCAGTGTCCCGGCGTTGACCGGGGTGGCCGCGGCGGCCCGACCGACGGTGAGCGCCAGCGACTCCCGCACCACCTCGGCGCGCCACGCGTCCACCGACAGGCGCTCGCGCACGCCGCCGGGCAGCAGCGCCGCGGCCCGTGCCGCGATCGCCGAGGCGGCGCGCGCGCCGTCCACCGGGTCCGGCGCGGACCGCCGTGCGGCGGGGGCATCGGCGGGCGGGCCGCCGAAGACCGCCCGCACGCCCGCCGCCAGCCCGGACTCCGGTGGCGTGCCGTCCGGTCCGCCCGGCGC
>NZ_BAGK01000182.1 GCF_000308795.1 Nocardia thailandica NBRC 100428
GCGGCGCGGAACTGCCCGAACACACCAGGTCCGGCGTGCTGATCGCCGCGCTCGACGACGGCAACGCGCTCACCGAAGTACTTCGCCGCCACCGGCCGCCGCATCGGAACCACGGTCGACGCCGACGTGCTCGCCCCCGCCGTGAGCGCGCGGCTGATCGATATCGGCTCTGGCACAGTCACGTTCCGTCATCCCCTGGTCCGCTCGGCGCTGGTCGCGGCGGCGCGGGGGGAGGAGCGCCGCCGGGCGCACCTGGCGCTGGCCGAGGTGCTCGACGGGTCGCCGGATCGTCAGGTGTGGCACCGGGCGGCCGGCGCGGCGGGCGTGGACGAGGACGTGGCCGCGGCGCTGGAGGCGGCCGCCGAGCGCGCCAGGCATCGCGACGGGGCGATCGCGGCGCTCGAACGCGCCGCCGCGCTCAGCGGCGATACCGGACGCCGCGCCGACCGGCTGCTGCGCGCGGCCGAACTGGCCGTGGACTCGGGCCGCCGCGACATCGTCGACCGGCTCATCGACGCCGCGCGCTCGCTACCGCTCACCCCGGAGCAGGAGGCCACCGCGAGCTGGGTGCTCAGCGCGCCCGAGGACGGGATCAGGGAGAGCCCGGCGCGGATCGGCGAACTGGCGGCGCTGGCCGCCGCCGTCGCCGCCGACGGATACCCCGATCCGGCGCTGCGGATCCTGTGGGGTGCGGCCATGCGATGCTTCTGGTCCGAGCCGGGCCCTGATGTCCGGCGCGCGGTCCTGGCCGTCGCCGACTCCCTGGGCATCCCCGACGGCGATCATCGCAAGCTGGCGATCGATTCGATCGTTGCGCCGTTCGAGCGCGGCGAGCAGGTCCTCGGTCACCTTCGACAGCTGGCGGCCGGCACCGGCCGTGACCCGGAGGTCGACTACTTCCTCAGCAGCGCCGCCTATCAGGTCGGCGCGTTCGATCTGGCGGCCCACTTCGCCGGCGCGGCCGTGCCCGGCTTCCGATCGGCGGGCCGGCTCGGCCTGCTCACGCGGGCCCTGGCGATCCAGGCGTGGAGCCTGGCCAGGGTCGGTGACCTCGCCGCCGCAGCGCCCATCGCGGCCGAGGCCGCGGCCTTCGCGCTGGAGACCGGGCAGACATTCATGCACGCCTCCGCCACCGGTGTCCAGGCCGAGATCGCCGCGCTGCGTGGCGATTACGTGATGGCCGCGGCGATCGCCGCCGACACCGAACGGACCGGGCTGGCCGCCGCCGTACGTCCGGTGCTGGCGACCGTGCAGCTCACGCGCGGCATCATCGCGCTGGGCGAGGGCCGTTTCGACGACGCGTTCACCGATCTGGCCCGCGTCCACGATCCGCTGGACCCGTCGTATTCGCTGGCACTGCGGGTGTGTTTCCTGACCGAGCTCAGCGAGGCCGCGGTGCGCGCGGGCCGTACCGCGGCCGTCGCGGACCTGCTGCGCGGGCTGGAACCGGTCGCCACCACCACATCCTCACCGGCACTGCACATCGGAATGCGCTATGCCCGGGCCGTTCTCGCGGGCGACTCGGCCGCGGAGCGGTTCGCCGAGGCGCTGGCGGCCGACCTCACCGGCTGGCCTGCCGAGCGCGGCAGGCTGCATCTGGCCTACGGCGAGTGGCTGCGCCGCCAGCGCCGGGTGGTCGAATCCCGAACCCACCTGCGCACGGCCAGGGAGATCTTCGACGCCCTCGGCTTCACCGCGTGGAGCGAACGCGCCCGCCTCGAGCTGCGCAGCGCGGGCGAATCCAGCCCGAACCGCGACCCGGACGCGCGTGAACGGCTGACCCCGCACGAGCTCAGCATCGCGCAGCTGGCGGCGCAGGGGCTGACGAACCGGGAGATCGGGCAGCGGCTCTTCCTGTCGCATCGGACCGTCAGCACGCACCTGCACAGGATCTTCCCGAAGCTCGGCATCAGTTCTCGCGGTGATCTCGCCGCGCTGCTGCCGTCCCTGGACGGCCCGGCGGTCTGACCGGCACGCGGCGATCGACACCGATTACGTCATCCGACGCACGCGGCGGGACCCACCCGCTCCCTAGCGTCGATGCCATGGACATCAATCGACGACGACTCTTCGGCGGCGCGCTCGCGGCGGGCGCCGCCGGGCTGGCCGCGACCTCCCTGGGCGCCTGCGCCACCGAGGCACCGGCCGCACCCGCCGTCCCCGGCGCCGCGCTGCGGGCAGGCGCGGGAACCAACACGAACCTGGGACCGATCAAGTCGATCCAGGCGGGCGTGCTCGACGTCGCCTACGCCGAATTCGGTCCCGCCTCCGGGCAACCCGTGGTGCTGGTGCACGGCTGGCCCTACGACCCGCACAGCTTCGCCGACGTGGGCCCGCTGCTGGCCGAGTCGGGCTTCCGGGTGCTGGTCCCGTTCCTGCGCGGATACGGGCCGACGCGCTTCCTGTCCGCGCAGACGCCGCGCAACGGTCAGCAGTCCGCCATCGCGCGCGACATCGTCGACTTCCTGGACGCGCTGCGCATCGACGAAGCGGTGCTCGGCGGATTCGACTGGGGCGCGCGGACGGTCGACATCATCGCCGCGCTCTGGCCGGAGCGGGTCGCGGCGCTGGTCGCGGTGAGCGGGTACATCGTCACCCAGCTCGCGGCCCAGCAGCAGCCGCTGGCGCCCGCCGCGGAGCTCGGCTGGTGGTATCAGTACTACTTCGCCACCGAACGCGGGCGACTCGGCTACGCGCGCCATCGCCACGACTTCAACAGGCTGATCTGGCGGAATGCCTCTCCGGCCTGGGATTTCGACGAGGCGACCTATCAGCGCAGCGGCGCGGCCTTCGACAATCCCGACCACGTCGACATCGTCATCTCCAACTACCGCTGGCGGCTCGGCCTTGCCCCGGGCGAAGCGCGATACGACGACGACGAGCAGCGCCTGTCGACCGGGCCGGTCATCCCGGTCCCGGCCATCACGATCGCCAGCGACTTCGACGGCGCGGCCGGGGACGGAAAGGCCTACCGGGGAAAGTTCACCGGGAAGTACGAACACCGGGTGCTCGACGGCATCGGTCACAACGTCCCGCAGGAAGCGCCACGGCCGTTCGCGCAGGCGATCGTCGACGCCGCCCGGATGTGAAGGAAGCCACCGCCACACACGCGTACTCCGGCGCCGGGCGGGCCGCCCGGCGCCGGAGTGCCGTCTACAGGGTGATGGTCTGGTACTCGGTGTACTGGCCCAGCCCGACCGCACCGAACTCGCGGCCGATTCCGCTGGCCTTGAAGCCACCGAACGGGCCGTCGAATCCCACCGGCGCGCCGTTGACGGTGACCGTTCCCGCCCGGATGCGGCGCGCGAACGCCAGGGCGGCGTCCTCGTCGGCCGACCACACGCCGCCGGAGAGCCCGTAGTCGGAGTCGTCGGCGATGCGCAGGGCGTCGTCCAGGCCGTCGTAGGGGATCACCACCAGGACCGGGCCGAAGATCTCCTCACGCGCGATCCGCATGGCCGGGGTCACATCGGCGAAGACCGTCGGAGTGACGTAGAAGCCGTCGCCCAGGCCGGGCGGCAGGTGCGGGCCACCGCAGACCAGCCGCGCCCCCTCCGCGATGCCGAGCTCGATGTAGTCGCGGACCCGCCGCTGCTGATCACCGCGCACCATCGGCCCGATGAAGGTACGCGGATCGCTCGGATCACCGACCGGCAGCGACTCCACCAGCGCGGCGAGCGCGGCCACCACCTCCGCGTACCGGCTGCGCGGGGCGAGGATCCGGGTATGGGCGATGCAGGATTCGCCGTTGTTCAGCAGGGAACCGAACTTCAGGCCCGCCGTCACCGCGGTCAGGTCGGCGTCCGGCAGGATCACCGCCGCCGACTTCCCGCCCAGCTCGAGGCTGACGCGCTTGAGCTGAGCGCCCGCGATGGCGGCGATGCGCCTGCCCGCCCCGGTCGAGCCGGTGAACGCGATCTTGTCCACCCGGGGATGCGAGATCAGGTACTCACTGGTGTCGCGGTCGGCAGGCAGCACGCTGAGGACACCGTCGGGGAGCCCGACCTGATCCATCAGCTCGGCCAGCACGCCCATGCTCAGCGAATTCTCCGGAGATGCCTTGAGCACCACCGAGTTCCCGGCGAGCAGGGCGGGCAGGAGCTTCGCGGTCGCGGCCGCGAAGGGCGAATTCCACGGAATCACCGCCGCGACCACGCCGACCGGTTCCCGGCGGACCACCGTGCGGACCGGATCGGACGGGTCCGACGGGGCGAGCTCGCGTTCCCACGGAAAGTCTTCTGCCGCGGCGAAATAGGCGCGTGCCTGCCGCGTCAGTCCCGCCTGGCCCGCCGTGGTGAACCACGCGGCCGAACCGTTCTCGGCGGTGATGAGCGCGGCGATGCGCTCGGCTCGGGCGGCACGCAACTCGTCGAAGCGCCGGAGCGTTTCGATGCGGACGGCCGGTGGGGTGTCGCGCCAGACGCGGCTGTCGAAGGCGGCGGCGGCCGCCGCCACCGCCCTGTCCACGTCCGTGGGGTGCGCCTGCGCCGCCCGGCCGATCACCGAACGATCGTGCGGAGACAGGATCTCCAGCAGGGCGGGCTCGCTGGCCTCGGTCCACCTGCCGCCGAGGTAGAGCCGGTCGTAGGTGATCACGCGAGCTCTCCCCGGTCCCGCTGATCGCGATAGGTTTCCAGCAGCCGCAGCCAGACCTCGCCGATCGTCGGGAACGAGGGCACGGCATGCCAGAGTCGTTCCAGGGGAACCTCTCCGGCGATCGCGACGGTCGCCGAGTGCAGCAGTTCGGCAACCCCGGGGCCGGCGAAGGTGGCGCCGACGACGACCCCGCGATCGGGATCGACGAGCACCCGCGCCCGGCCGCGATATCCCGGATCGTGCTGGATCGCCCCTGCCACGTGGCCGATCTCGTAGTCGACCACGTGCACTGCGCGTCCGGTGCGGGCGGCATCGGCGGTGGTCAGGCCGACCGACGCGATCTCCGGGTCGGTGAACACCACCTGCGGCACCGCGTCCCGGTCGGCGGTGGCGGCGTGCGCGCCCCAGCGCGTGGTGTCCAGGTCCCGCCCGCGCGCCCGGGCGGCAATGACCGCCCCGGCGATGCGCGCCTGGTATTTGCCCTGGTGGGTGAGCAGAGCCCGGCGATTGACGTCGCCGACGGCATAGAGCCACTCGCCCTCGACCGCGGTGACGGTGAGCGTGTCGTCGGTGCTCAGCCACTCCCCCGGCGACAGGCCGACGGTGTCGACGCCGAGGTCGGTGGTCCGCGGCGCGCGCCCGGTCGCCAGCAAGAGTTCGTCGGCCATCAGCTCCGCCCCGTCCGCGAGGACGACGCGCACCCCGTTCTCCCCGCGCCGCGCGGTCGTGATGGCCGTGCCCAGCCGCAGGTCGACGCCCGCTTCCCGGAGCCGCTCGGTGACCAGGTCCGCGGCGAACGGCTCCACGCGCTCCAGCAGCCGCGATTCCCGGGCGATCAGGGTCACCCGGGCGCCGAGGGCCTGCCAGGCGGTGGCCATCTCGACCGCGACGACCCCCGCCCCGAGGATCGCCAGCCGATCCGGCACCGACTGCGCGGCGGTGGCCTCGCGACTGGTCCACGGCCGCAACGCGGCCGGGTCGGGCAGCGGCGGCAGCGCGGCGGAGGTCCCGGTGCAGAGGGCGACCGCGTGGCGGGCGACGAGCCGCACGGTGCGGCCGTCGGGCGTGCGGACCGCCACCCGTTTGGGCCCGTCGAGCCTGCCGTGGCCGCGCACCAGGTCGACCCCGACCGAGGCGAGCCAGGCGAGCTGGTCCTCGTCGTTCCACTCGGCCGCCATGCGGTCGCGATGCTTCAGCACCGCGGCGGCGTCGAGGGGCCCGGTGACCGCGCTCGCCACCCCGGGGAAGCGGGCGGCCTCGCGGTGGAGCAGCGCCGGGCGCAGCAGCGCCTTGCTGGGTTCGCACGCCCAGTACGAGCACTCGCCGCCGACCAGTTCGGCCTCGACGATCACGGTGCTCAGCCCCGCGGCGCGGGTCCGGTCGGCGACGTTCTCGCCGACCGGACCCGCGCCGATCACCACGACATCGTAGGTGCGGGTTTCGTTGTCGGACATGTTGTTTCCCTTCTCGATCAGCGGCCGGGCGCGCGCTGGGTGACTTCCTGCAGGTACCAGCCGTTGCCGTCGGGATCGGTGAACGCGGCGAAGGAGCCGTAGGAACGCCGCTGCGGGTCGGCGCCCGGCACCCGGTGCGCGGCGTCGGGGTGGTGGAACACGCCGGTGGCGTCGCGGAAGGGGCCGTCGACCGCGACACCGCGCCCGGCCAGCTCCGCGACGGCCCGCTCGATGTCGGCGACGATGAGGTGCAGGCCGTGCGTGGAACCCGGTGCGGCCGCGGCGACTCCGGTGCCGAAGATGATCGAGCATCCCGAGCCGGGCGGGGTGACCTGCACGACCCGATAGCCGTCGTCGACGGGGAAATCGGCGTCGAGCCGGAAGCCGAGCCGGTCGACGTAGAAGGCCTTGGCGCGGTCGACGTCGGTGACGGGCAGCACGACGACTTCCAGTTTCATGTCCATGATCGGTGTTCTCCTCGAGGGTTGTGGTGATGGTCAGCGGGTGGCGGCCTGCTCGATGACGTCGGCGACCACATCGGGATGCGAGACGGCCACCGAATGCGACGCGGCGACCTCGGTGATTCGGGAGTGCGCCCGCTCGGCCATGAACCGCTGCGCGGCGGCCGGGATGTTGAGGTCCTGGGTGGTGACCACCGACCAGCTCGGCTTGTCGGCCCACGCGGCCACGGTGGCCTTCTCCTCGAGCGCGGCCTGCGCGATGGGGCGCTGGGCGGCGGCGGCCAGCGCGGCACGCTCGGCGGGCACGTCGGCGGCGAACTGGGCGGGGAACTTCGTCCGCTGGATGTAGAGATCGGTGCCCGCGCTGCCGTCCGCCGCGGTGAACGGGACCGGGTCGAGAGTGCCGGGAAGGGTGGAACCGGGGAACTTGTTCGTCAGCTCCAGCGCGGTCTCCCCCGGGGCCGGCTGGAAGGCCGCCACGTAGACCAGCGAGCGAACCTGGTCGTTGCCCGCGGCGGCCGCGCTGATCACCGACCCGCCGTAGGAGTGCCCGACCAGGACCACCGGGCCCTGGATGTGGTCGATCACGCTGCGCACGACCGCCGCGTCCGCGGCGGGCCCCCGCAGCGGATTGGCCACCGCGACAACGGGATACCGGTCGGCGATGAGCTTGCCGACGACGTCGTTCCAGCTGGAGCCGTCCGCGAACGCGCCGTGGACCAGGACCACGGTGGGCCGCGGCGCATCCGGTGCCGGTCCGGCCGCTGTGGTGGTGCTCGCGCTGCAGGCGACGGCGAGGGCGCCCGCGGCGACGGCGGCCGTGGCCGCGGCGATGATTCGGTGCGGACGGCGGATGTCGACCATGTCGATGGTCCTTTCGAACGAACGGTGCGGTGGGGGTGGTTCCACCTTGGGCCGCACCCCACGGGCGCCACATCTGTCATCTGACGCCGACCATGACGTAGTCACCCGCGATTACGTCACCGCGTGCGTCATCCGACAGATTCGGCGGGTGTGCGCCGGCGGCGATCGTTGAGCCATGACGACGATCCGCTTCCACCTGCTGTCCACCCTGACTCCCGCCGAGGTCGTGCACGTGCTCACCGACTTCGGGCCCACCCGCCCCGAGACCTGGTCGAACTCCATCGACGCCGAGCACTTCGTCGTGCACGACCGGGGCGAGACCTGGGCCGAGGTCACCGAGGGCACCGCCTCCGCCTGGGAACGCGCCCGCTACGACTGGGACCCCGCGGGCGACACCGTCACCGTCACCACGCTGGACTCCAAACTGTTCGGCGCGGGCGGCGGCTGGGTCTTCCGTGCCACACCCACCGAGCGGGGCACGCGCGTCGATGTCGAACTGACCCGCACGCCCACGGCGGTCAAGGGCAGGCTCCTGGCGGCGCTGCTGCCGCTGGTCGGGCCGTCCTCGCTGCGCAAGTCCTTCGCCGCACCGCTGCGGGCCGCGTGATGTCCGGGCCGCTGACACCCGGCGCCCACGCCTTCGAACGGTCGGCCGACCGGAGCAGGCGATGACCGAACAGGCCTTCATCGCAGCGCTGTTCGTGACCGGCCCGATCGCGATGGTGATCTGGTCGGAAGCCGCCGTCCTGCACGGCCGCGGCCCCACTGCGCGTGAACTCCTCGGCCGAACCCGGCCCGAACGAACGGAAATCCCATGAGTACGACCGCAATACCGACCGTTCCGACGTCGGAACGGTCGGCGGTGATCCGCCTGTCGCTGGGGCGCGGTGTCCTGGCCATCGGGTGGGCGGCAGCCTTCGCCGTCGTGAGCGACACCCTCGACGGGGCGGCCGTGGCGCTGCTCGTCGCCTATCCGCTGATCGACGCCGTGTCGTCGCTGATCGACCACCGCGGCATGCCCGACGGACCCGAACGCCGGGTGACGGCGCTCAACGGCGCGCTCGGCGCGGTCGTCGCCGCCGCGCTCGGGTTCGCAGGGGCCGCCGGCGGCGCGGGCACGGTGCTCGGCGTCTTCGGGGCCTGGGCCGTGGTGTCGGGCGCGGCACAGCTCACCGTCGGCCTGCGCCGCCGTGGCCCGGTGTTCGGCCGGCAGTGGCCGACGCTGATCTCCGGCGGCCTGTCCTTCCTGGTCGGCCTCACCTACCTGGCCCAGGCCACCGGCGATTCGCCGTCGCTACACGTGCTGTCCGTGTACGCCACCGGCGGCGGCGTCTTCTTCATCGCCCAGGCCGCGCTGCTGGCGTGGACCTCACGCCAGGTCGGCAAAAGACCCTGACGACTACGAGAATTCGACACACCAGCCGCCGCCGGCCACGTGCCTGGTCTGCTCTCCCACTGCCGACAGACGCTCCCGGGCCGCGATCGACCGATTCCTCACGGGGATCCCCGGGTGATGGCCGCGCGGAGGACCGCCGAGCCCGCCCCCGGACCCTGACGATCCGGGGTCCCTACTCGGCGACGTTCTCGGCCAACGCGTTCCGGGCGAGGTCGCGCAGCCAGGTGTGGGCGGGGTCGGTGTCGTAGCGCTGATGCCACGACAGGTACACTGCGGCGTCGGGCACCTCGAGTGGCAGCGCGAGCAGCGCGAGGCCGAGGTCGGCCGCGGCGGCCAGGGCGGTCGCCGCGGGCGCGGTGACCAGGACGTCGGACGCGCGCGCGATCCGGAACGCGGCGTGCTCGGTGGGCACGGCGGCCACCACCCGGCGGGTGAGGCCCCGGCGGGCGAGTTCGTCGTCGAGCAGGTTGGCCATCGTGCCCCGGCGGGAGATGGTGACGTGCTCGGCGTCGGCGTACTCGGCGACGGTGATCGTCTCGCCGAGGGCCAGTGGATGCCCGCGGCGCGCCACGACGACGTGACGGGTGCGTGCCACTTGTTCGGCCCGGATCTCCGGAGTGGTCGGCCGGTCCGCGTTCGCGGCGAGATCGACTTCGCCGCGGCGCAATTCGGGGGTGTCGACGCTGGACTCCGCGAGGAAGCGCAGGCGCACCCCCGGCGCCCGCTCGCGCACCGAGGACAACAGCGCCGGGCCTGCCAGCGCGACGAGCGAGTCGTGCCAGCGCAGCGTGAAGGTCCGGTCGAGGGTGTCGAGGTCGAGCACGCGACTGGGCGCGAGGACTCCGCGCACCTGGGCCAGCAGGTCGTGTACCTGCGCCCGGATCGCGAGGGCATAGGGCGTGGGAACCATCGTCCGCCCGGTGCGCACCAGGATCTGGTCCCCGGTGGTGCGCCGTATCCGCCCGAGGCTGCGGCTCATCGCCGGTGGCGTCACGTGCAACCGCTCGGCGGCGCCCGCCACGCTGCCCTCCTCCAGCAGGGCATCGAGGGCCGCGAGCAGATTCAGATCCAATTGCATGACAGTCATCCTAGGCGTGCTCAGCATGCACTTGTCGTTAACTGTCGGTGGGCATAGCGTCGAAGACGAACACGGACCAGCCGGTTCCACCCGGCGGCCCGATCCCGAACCCCCTCACCGACAAGGAGTTTCGTCATGCCCGAAATCACCCTGCCCGGCGGTGTCGCCACCGACGCCGCACTGCTCGCGCAGACCGAGATCGCGGTTCGCGCAGCGGGTTCGATCCTGCTGGACCGCTTCGGCGACATCGTCGCCTACGACAGCCGCGACGATCTCGGGCGCGCCCTGGCCGCCAACGACGACGCCGTCCTCGACGTGCTGCGTCCGCAGCTGGAAGCACTGCGCCCTGGCGCGCGCTGGGTCGAGGAGGAGCTCGCCGCCGGCGCGCTGCCCGACGGCGAGTGGTGGGTCGTCGACCCCGTCGAAGGCAACATCAATCACCTGCACGCCCTGACGGACTGGGCGGTCACCGCCACCCTGGTCCGAGACAACCAGCCCGTGCTCACCGTGGTCCACCTGCCGCTGACCGGCCGGACCTACACCGCGCGGGCGGGCGCCGGCGCGCACCTGGGCAGACGGCCGCTGCGCGTCTCGGCGACAGCCGATCTCGGGCTGGCCGTCGTGGCGACCAGCCAGGCCCGCCCCGACGAGGATCCCGCCGTCGTGGCGCGGCTCGGCGCCTCGATCACCGCCATGTTCCGCGACGCGCTGGTCGTGCGGGTCGCGGTGCCCGCCACCCTGCACCTGGTGAACGTGGCCGCCGGGCGCGTCGACGGCTTCTGGCAGTTCGCCGGCGCCCGCGCCGACCTGCTGCCCGGCGCCCTGCTCGTCGCCGAGGCGGGCGGCCGGATCTCCACCGCCGACGGCCGTCCCTGGACCCCCGGCGCCGACAGCTTCCTGGCCACCGGCCCGGGCCTCCACGCCGCCGCGGTCGGCGCCCTCTCGCGCTGATCACCTCCGACCCCGAAGAGACTGTCATGACCACCATCACCGTTCTCGGCAGCGGCCGCGTCGGCGGCTCCCTCGCCGCCGCGCTGCGCGCCGCGGGCCACGACGTCCGGGTGCCCGACCGCTCCCCCGAGGCCGTCGCCGCCGCGATCCGCGCCGCCGCGATCGTCGTCAACGCCACCCCCGGCGCGAGCTCGCTCGAACGACTCGGCGCCCTGGCCGACGACCTGGCGGGCAAGATCCTGCTCGACCTCGCCAACGCGACCCTCGACGGCCCCGACGGGCTCCCGGCGGCCCTGCTCTACCCCGGGTCGAGCCTGGCCGAACAGCTGCAGCACAGCCTGCCCGGCACCCGCGTGGTGAAAACCCTCAACACCATGCTGTTTTCGGTCATGACCGCACCCGCAACGCTCACCCAGCCACCGACCGCGTTCCTGTCCGGCGACGACACCGACGCCAAAGACATCGTCGCCGCGCTGCTCGCCGACCTGGGCTGGCGACCCGAATGGCTCTGCGACCTCGGCGGCATCGAGACCGCCCGCGCCACCGAGGCCGCGATCCTGTTCGTCCCCCACCTCATCCGGTCCTCCGGCTTCGCACCGTTCGCCGTCTCGATCGCGCGCTGAGACAGGGGCGTTCGGTGGCCCCGGCGAGCGGTCCGTGACCGGGTGCCGCACGGCACCACGGCCGCGGGCACGCCTTCACCCCGCGGACGCCGGGGGCCTGATGACGGAGCGCGTCAGGTTCCGCGGATGCGCGGGGTCGAGGCCGCGGACGCGGGCGAGGGCGTGGGCCACCCGGTGCACGGCGACCAGCTCGGCCAGGGGGTCGGCGGGCCGGTCGAGCACCCGGGCACCGGCGCGGCGGGCGGCGGCCAGCACGAGCGGGTCGGCGCAGTCCAGCGACCAGACCACGGTGCCGGGTGCGGCCGCGCCGAGGGGTCCGTGCAGGTATTCCGGCGCGGGATAGGCCTCGGCGACGACGGCGGCCATCTCCTGGATCTTCAGCGCGGCCTCCTGGGCCAGGCCGACGGTCCAGCCCCGGCCGAGGAAGACGAAGTGCCCGTGCTCTGCCGGGTCGACCGGCAGCGGGTCGGCGAGGGCCCGGCGCGCGTCGTCGATCGCGGCGGTGAGATCCGTGCCGAGGTAGGCGCGCGTCATCGCCAGCACGGTGGTGGCGAAACGGGTCTGAACCACCCCGGGTTCGGCGGCCTCCGCCAGGGTGACCACGTGGGACGCCGCGGCCGACAGCGGGCTGTCGGTGTCACCGCACACCGCGTAGACCGGCGTGCCGGGGTGGCGCGAGACCGCCTCGAGGACTTCGCTCGTGGTTCCCGAACGGGAGAGGGCGAGCAGGGCGTCGTAGCTCCTGCGCGGCGGCAGTTCGGTCGGCGTGAACGCGTCGGTCTCCCCCGCGCCCGCGGACTCGCGCAGCGCCGCGACCGCACGCGCCACGTACAGCGATGTGCCGCAACCTATGACGGCCAGCCGGAGCCCGTCCGGCGGCAGGGCCGCCACCGCGCCGGGGCGCGCCCGGAGCCCGGCGCCCCGCACTGCGGCGAGCTGCCACAGCGCCGGCTGACCGGCGATCTCCCGCGCGAGGTCCGCGCCCGGTTCAGCGGGCATCGGACAGGTACGGCAGCGCGTCGGCCAGGGCGGGCTGGCCCGGCGCGCCGCCGATCCGCGCGGTCGACAGCGACCCGCAGGCGACGGCCAGCCGCAGGGACCGGTCGGCCTCCCAGCCGTTGAGCCACCCGAAGAGGAACCCGGCGTCGAACGAGTCACCGGCCCCCGTGGTGTCGACCACCTCGACCGGGAGCGCCGGCGCCCGCCGTTCGCCGTCGCGGTCGCGCAGCAGGGCGCCCTCGGCGCCGAGTTTCACCGCCACCGCCAGATCGCCGCCGAGGGCGCGCAGCGCCGCCGCGGCGGCACCGGGGTCGGGCAGGCCGGTGATGTGCGCGGCCTCCCGGCCGTTGAGCAGGAAGACGTCGGTCAGTGGCAGCAGCTCGAGAACGGTGTCCCAGCGACCCTGCGGATCCCAATTGCAGTCCAGGGACGTGGTCGTCCCACCCGCGCGCGCGGCGGCGAACAGCGCGGGCAGCCCGGCCTGGAGGGCGGGCTGCAGATAGTAGCTGCCGACATGCAGGTGCCGGGCCGCGCGCAGCAGGTCCGCGGGCACCCGGTCGGCCCGGTAGTCGGCCATCACCCCGCGCACGGTGAGGATCGCGCGGTCGGCGCCGCGGTGCAGCAGCACCGAGACACCGGTCGGGCGGTCCGGGTCGGTCACGCACGCGGAGGTGTCGATGCCGCGCCGCGCCATCTCGTCTAGCATGTAGCGGCCGAACAGGTCCCCGCCGACGGCGCCGGCGAACGCCGTGCGCAACCCCAGCCGGGCCGCTCCGCAGGCGGTGAGCACCGAGGAACTACCCGGAGTGAGGGTGACGTCGTCGACGAGGGTCTCCACCTGACCGAAGACCGGCTCGACGTTCTCCCCGCTGACGATCACGTCCGGATTGATCTCACCGACCACCAGCAGGTCCACCGCGGCCACTCGATCGTCACGTGAGGGATCGAGTTCCATCCGCGCACCTTCGGTAGTGGGGAGTTGCTGCCGCGTCGCTATTGTACGACACGAAAGATCGTTGCGCGGCAAAGCGATTGGGGGGACAATTCTCCGTGTGACGGCGGAGATTCGGTGCCCGAACGGGTTTCGTCCGCGCCGGAATCGCACGAGGGCGGGGAGGCGTTCGTTGTCCGAGCTCCATCACCACCGTGCCGCCGTCCGTTCCGAGCATTTCGAGGGCGCCTGGTCGGTTTCCGACGATGGCTGGACGGGACGAATGTCGTTGCGGGGCAGCGGAGACGGGTCGTTCGAGGGCACCTTCGTCAGCGACCGGTTCCGGCAGACCCACCACGTCACCGGCGCCGTCGGCGCCGCGCCCCATGTGCTCGAGTTCGTCGTCCACGATTACAATTTCCTGCCCGAACAACGGTATTCCACTTTTCTTTTCACCCGGGGACACAATGCCCTCGCCGGATCGAGTTCGTGGCGCGGAATTCCATTCGGATTCGTCGCCTGGCGCCGCGACGCCCCGCTGGCCGGACAATTCCGGGCGGGCCCGGTCGAGCCCGCGGACTTCTGTGGCACCTGGGGAATGCGGCTCGACGGCAACACCGCGGATCTGGTTCTCGAGTACGACACGGCCGCCGGTGTGTTACGCGGCGCCTGCTGGGGGCGTTCCCTCGGCCCGGCCTTCGACATCGTCGGCACGCCGGACGCCGAGGTCCCCCATCACGTGTCGATGACGCTGACGAGAGCCGCCGACCCGGCCGTGCACCTGGACGGGCTGCTGTTCTCGCGGCCCAAGAACATCGTCTGCGGGTCCGCCCGGCTCCCCGGCGGACCGGTCGGCTTCTACATGGTCCGGATCCGATGACCGCCCGGCGTCCGAGAGGCGCGCCGAGGTGAAGCCGCGGGACCCGGGCTTCAAGCGCGACATCCCCCTGCTGCTGCTCGGCGTGGTCCTGGGATTCGGTACCAACCTGGTCACCAACGACCCCGAGCGATGGCCCGCGGTGCTCCGGCCGGTCGACACCTACGCCGTGTTCTGGCTCGCGGCGCTGACCTTCGGCGCGTTCGGGTCGGTGCTGTGGCTGTCGCGTCGCGGCGCGCTGCATCGCACGTGGAGCGGCAGCGGCAACCCCTATCCCGGGCTGGAGCCCTTCGACTCGGCGCGGTCGGGAGTCTTCTTCGGGCGCCGGACCGAGACCGAGGATCTCGTCGAACGGATCGTGGCCGCCCGCCAGCTCCCGTCGCTGCGGTTCATCCCGGTCGTCGGCCCCTCCGGCTGCGGCAAGTCCTCGCTCATCCAGGCCGGGGTACTGCCCACCGTGCGGCAGCGCGGCGGCTGGCAGGTCGTCGGGCCCATCCTGCCGGGCACCGACCCGATCCAGGAGCTGTGCCGGATCACGGCGGGCCCGCAGGAGCGGCAGCACGCCGACGGCCTGCTCGCGGCCGAACAGGCGCTGCGCGTCGAGGCCGACGCCCTGCTGGCGGACGCGGACGCCGGTGTCCCGTACCGGCGCCCGGTGACGCTGGCGCGCCGTCTGCTGCAGGCGCGGGGGGAGCAGCGGCGGCTGCTGCTCGTCATCGACCAGTTCGAGGAACTGGTCACGCTGAGCGAGTCCGGTGACCGGCACCGGTTCCTCGCCCTGCTGGAGGCGGCGCTGGCCGTCGAACCCCGCTTCCACGTGGTGGTTTCGCTGCGCGCCGAGTTCCTGGTCACCTTCCAGGCCGAACACGGTGGCTCGCTGTTCACCCACCCCTACGGTCTCGGGGTGCTGCCGCGCGAGCGGATCCGGGAGGTCATCGTCGGCCCCGCGCGGGCCGCCGATGTGACCTTCGAGGACGGGCTGGTCGAGCTGATGCTCGGCGAGGCGCACGGTGGTGACGTGCTGCCACTGCTGGGATACCTGCTGCAGCAGCTCTACGCGGGCGCCAGCGATCAGCAGTTCATCACGTTGCGCGACTACGACAACGCGGGGCGCATCGCGGGCGCGATCGCCCACCAGGCCGATCAGGTCCTCGCCGAGTTGTCGGCGGTCTACGATCCGGCCGAGATCCTGGAGACCCTGCTGCGTTTCGTCACCTGGGAAGGGCCCGAGCCCACGCGCCGCCGGGTGAGCTCGGGGGAACTCGGTGAGCGGGAGCGCCGGATCGTCGCCGAGTTCCGGGACGCCCGGCTCATCGTCGACGACCGGCCCGTGCCGCTGCCGGCGGCAGCGGCGGCGGAGGTGGAATTCGATCTCGCCCACGAGGCCCTGCTGCGGCAGTGGGAGCCGCTGAACCTGCTGGTCCGGTCCCGCGAGGCGGCGGTGCGGCGCCGCACCGAACTGGAACCGCTGGCTCTGGTCTGGGAGCGCAGCGGTCGGCGCGCGGACTACCTCATCCGCGGCAGCCATCTCCGGGAGGCCGCCGAGGGGCTGGACGAGCGCGCCCTCTCCCCGGTCGTGGAACGCTTCGTGCGCACCTCGCTGGACCGCCAGCGGGAGGAGAACCGCACCGCCGCGAACCGGCTCGCCGACGAATCGCTGGCACTGGCCGACCACGATCCGCAGCTGGCGCTGACGCTGGCGCACGCGGCCATCGTCGACTGCGCGCCCACCGTGCACGCCCGCACCGCCCTGCAGGCGGCGCTGGAGAATCCGCTGCGCGACGTCTGGCACGGGCATGTCGGCGTGGTCTGGTCGGTGTCGTGGTCCCGGACCGGGCAGCTCGCCTCGGCGGGGGGCGACGGCACGGTGCAGGTGTGGCCCGCCGAGTCCTCCGGCGAACCCCTGACCCTGGCGGGCCACGGGAGCGGGGCGTTCGCGGTGGCCTGGTCGCCGGACGGCAGGCTGGCCTCCGGCGGCGGCGACGGAGTGGTCCGGGTCCGTCGCACCGGCGACGCCGACGCCGCGCTGGCCGTGGGCGCGGGCCGGGTACTGGCGCTGGACTGGTCACGCGACGGCAGGCTGGCGATCGGCACGTCCGGCGGGGACGTGCGCGTGTGGGATCCGGACACCGGCGCCGTGACGGCGCCGAGCGGGCACCGCGGCGACGTGAACTCGGTGGCGTGGTCGCACGACGGCCGCCTGGCCACGGGCGGCGCCGACGGCCGGATCCGGGTGTGGGACAGCGGGTTCGGCGATGCCTGGGAGGCGATGCTGGACGAGAGCGGCGTGTGGGCGGTCGGCTGGAGCCCCCGCGGCGCGCTCGCCGCGGGCGGCGGCGGCGGGTCGGTCTGGACCTGGCCGGAAGGTGTCGGCGGTCCCGCCGCGGAACTGCCGCTGCGCAGCGGCGGCGTGTTCGCGCTGGCCTGGTCGGATCAGGAGGTGCTCGCCTGCGCGGGCGACGACGGGGTCATCCGGGTCTGGCCGCGCGGGCCCGCCGCCCGGCCGTCGACCCTCAACCGCTCCGGCGACGAGGTGTTCTCGCTGGCCTGGTCGGCCACCGGCCTGCTCGCCTCCTGCGGCGGCCACGACGGGGCGGTCCGGGTGTGGGATTCGGCGCGGCGCCCGGAACGGGCGATCGCCGCCTCCGCCGCGGTCACCGCCGTGACCTGGCACGGCGACGCCCTCGCGGTGGCCACCGGCGACGGCCGGGTCGAGGTGCGGCGCCCGACCGCCGACGCGGTGAGCGCCTCGATCACGTTGGACGCGGCGCCCCGCAGCGCGGTCTGGCTCGACGGGGATCGGCTGGCGGTGCGCGCGCGGGACCGTGTGTGGGTGTGGCATCCCGGCGCGGGCGCCCCGCCGGACGAAGTGCCCGGCGCGGCGGTGCGTTCGATCGCCTCGGCGGGCGGCGACCTGGCCTGCGGCGGGACCGATGGGACCGTGCGGGTGCTGCGCGGCGAGGACCTCCGGGCCCTGGCAGACCTCGGCGGCCAGGGCGGCGCGGTGCCCGCCCTGGCCTGGTCCGCGGGCGGGCTCCTCGCCGCGGGCGACACCGACGGCGTGGTCCGCGTCTGGCACCGCGAGGACTGGCGGCAGACCGCGGCGCTCAGCGCGCACGGCAGCGCGGTCACGGCGGTGGCCTGGTCGCCCGAAGGACTGCTCGCCACCGGCGGCGCCGACGGGACCGTCCTGGTGTGGCGCCCCGAGGAGGGTCGGCAGGTCGCGGCCGACAGCGGGCACAACGGCGCGGTCACCGCCGTGGCGTGGTCGGCCGAAGGGGTGCTGGCCTCCGGCGGGCGGGACGGGACGGTGCGGGTCCGCGCGCCGCTGGCCGGGGCCCAGGCCCGGATCCTGGCGGGCGACAGCGGCGCCGTCACCGCGGTCTCCTGGTCGGACGACGGCGTCCTGGCCGCGGGCACCGCCGACGGCGCGCTGCTGCTGTGGACCGCGGCCGTGTCCGCGGACCGGCTGCGCGAACGGGCGGCCGAGGTCGCGATCCGGCCCCTGTCGGCCGAGGAACGGCATCACCACCGGATTCCGGAATGATCCCGCCGACCCGAGGGACGCCGCCGTGAGATTCCTGCCGCCGACCGCCGCTCAGCTCGTCTGTCACGACTTCGTGAGCGCCGAGGGCGCGTGGCCACCGGCCACGCGCGCCCACGTCGCCTTCACCCTCGACACCCCGATCGACCGGGACCGGCTGGCCGACGCGGTCCGGCAGGTGGTCGACGCCCACGATGCCCTGCGCACCACCCTCGAGCACCGCGACGGGGCGCTGGTGCAGGTGGTCCGGGAACCGGCCGAGATCACCGGCTCCCCGTGCGGGACGGTGGACTGGGACGGCACCGCCGCGGGCGTTCGCCGGATCGTCGACGCGGCCGACGTGCGGAACGGCCCGGGCGCGGGACCCGCGCGGGTGCTCACCGGGGCCGCAGGCGGACGCAGCCTCGTGGTCGCCGTGTTCGATCACGTCTGCGTCGACGGCCTGTCGGCGGAACTGGTCGCCGAGCAGATCCGCGCCGCCTACGACGGCACGCCGCCCCCGATGGCGTTGTCCTACACCGACTATCACGCCCGGATCCTCGACGACGCCTCGCCCGCGGCGCACGCCGCCTGGGACACGGTCCTCGCCCGGTCGCGGCCGGCCGTTCCCGCCTGGATGCTCGCCGCGAGGGCGGCCGCGCCACGGGCGCGCAGGGGCGTGCACCGCTGGTCCTTCGACCCCGACAGCGTCGCGCTGCTCACCGCGGCCGCCCGGCGCCAACGGGCCAGCCCGTTCGAGATCGTCGCCGCGGCGGTGGCGGTGTACTTCCGCAGGCCCGACGGCGCCCCGGCGGCGCTCGGCGTCGTGCACGGCGGGCGGCACCGGCCCGGCGGCGCGGGCGTGGTCGGCCTGGTCCGCGGGTTCGTGCTGCACGAGGGCGTGGTCGAAGCGGGTGCCACGATCGCCGACGCGGTCGCCGCCCGGCGCGACGGGTTGCGCGGCGCGTTCACGGACCTGACCCGGCTGCCGTGGGAGGAGGTCTGCCTGCGCGCAGGCCGGCCCGCCGGCCTGCGCGCGGGCGCCCCCGGCGCCTGGGAGGTGGAGCTCAACGTCGGGTTCACCGCGCAGGAGGCGGGACGGATGGCCGGCGTCGCCGCGCGCTCGCTGGACGCGGCGCCACCGGGCGAGCAGTGGGCCGAGAACGGCGGTCCCCTCGTGGCGCTCACGTTCCGGCTCGGGCCCGAGGCGGTGACCGGCAACGTCCGATACACCCATCCGCCCGTGGACCACGAACTCGCCGCGGCCCTGGCCCGTGAGCTCGAGGCCACCGTCCGCCTCATCGGGACCGCGCCGCAGACCCCGGCCGAGGCCGCGCCCGCGTTCCACGAACTGGCCGGCGCCCTCGCGCCGGCGGCGGACACCGACCTCCTGCACGTGCTGTTCGGGCGCGCCGCGGACCGCGCCCCGGACGCGGTCGCGCTGATCAGCGGCGAATCCACCCTCACCTACGCGCAGCTCGACGCGCGCGCCCGCGCCCTGTCCCGCCGCCTGCGCGCTCGCGGCGCCGGGCCGGAGACCGCGGTCGCGGTCCGGCTGGGCCGGTCGATCGATCTGGTCGTGGCGATGCTCGGGGTGCTCATGGCCGGCGCGGTCTACGTACCGATCGAACCCGACACGCCCGGTCCGCGCTGCCGCGCCATGCTGCACCGCGCCGGGGCGCGAATCCTGGTGACCCGCGACGATATCCACGACCCCGCGATCACCGGCCCGCTGCCCGCCGTCCTCGACACCGGCGACCCCGGCGCGGCCGTCGGTGACGAGGCGGCCGGGGTGCGACCGGACGGCCTCGCCTACATCACGTTCACCTCGGGGTCGACCGGTGAGCCCAAGGCCGTCGGCACCACCCATGCCTCGGCGGTGCGCTACCTGCGCCACCTGGCCGCGTCCGGATACCTGCGCGCCGGCGACACCGCGCTGCAACTGGCCACGCCGTCGTTCGACGCCTCGATCCGCGACCTGCTCGGCCCACTCACGGTGGGTGCGCGCGTGGTCCTGCTCGCCGACCGGTCGGCCACCGATCCCGCCGTGTGGCACGCGATGATCGCGCGGCACCGGGTGACGGTGGTGCCCGCGCTGGCACCGGCCACGCTGCGCCTGCTCTGCGACACACACCCGGGCCCGGCGCCCGGCACGCTGCGCCTGCTCATGGTCAGCGGCGAGGCGCTGCCCGCGACGACGGTGCGCCGGGCGCGCGACAGCCTCGGCGCGGCGGTCGACCTCGTGAACCACTACGGGCCCACCGAAGCCACGATGACCTCGACCTTCCATCACGTGCGCGAAGCCGCGCCGGACCCGGTCCCGATCGGTCGGCCCCCGGTGTGGGGGCGCATCCGGCTGCTCGACGACGCCCTCGTCCCCGTCGCCCCCGGCACGGTGGGCGAGATCTACATCGGCGGCCCCGGCGTCGCCCGCGGCTACGTCGGCGATCCGGGGCGTTCGGCCACCCGGTTCCTGCCGGATCCCTCCGGCGCGCCCGGCGCCCGCATGTACCGCACCGGGGATCGCGGCCGATTCGACGCGCAAGGAATCCTGTGGTTCCACGGCCGGGTCGACGCTCAGCTCAACCTCAACGGCACGCGGGTCGAACCCGGCGAGATCGAGGCGGCGCTGCGGACGCATCGATCGGTCCGCGAGGCGGCCGTCGGCACGATACCCGGCACCACCGGCGGCAGCGTGCTCGTCGGCTACGTCGCCGCGCACGCCGGGCACACGCTCGAGCCCGCCGAGCTGCGCGCGTTCACCGCCTCGCTGCTGCCCGATCCTCTGGTGCCGCGGGCGTTCCGGCTCGTGGCCGCCCTGCCCCGCACCGCGCGGGGCAAGGTGGACCGCGCCGCCCTGGCCGCGCACCGCACCGCCGCGCGGCCGGCCGACCGGCCGCCGCGCACCGAGGACGAGGCCCGCATGCTGGCGCTGTGGCGGGAGGCGCTGCGCCGCCCCGGATTCGGCGTCCACGACGACCTGTTCGAGGCGGGCGCGGACTCGATCCTGGTGCTGTCGCTGGTGGCGCGGATCCGCCGCGCCTTCGGCAGGGCACCCGAACCCGCCGACATCTTCCGGACCCCGACGGTCGCGGAGGTCACCGCCCTCCTCCCGCCCCCGGGGCCGCGCGCCCCTGGCCCCGTCCCGCCGGCACGGCCGGAAGACGCGGGCCCGGCCCCGCTGTGCCCGGCCCAGCAGCGCCTGTGGTTCTTCGAGCAACTGCTGCCCGGCACGGCCCTGAACACCATCACCAGCGCGTTCCTGGTCGAGGGCCGTCTCGATCACGCCGCGCTCGCCGCCGCCACCGGCGACGTGATCGCCCACCACGACGCGCTGCGCTCCACCTTCGACGACGATGGTGGCACGCCGGTCCGGCTACCCGGCGGCGTCGATCCGACGGCGTTCGACGTCGTCCCCGTCGACGGTGACCTCGCCGCGGCGATGAACACGGTGGCCGCGCGACCGCTGGACCACCGCCGCGGCCCCGTGCTGCGGGTCACCGCGTTCGCCGGGCCTTCGGGCGGCGGGCTGCTGGTGCGGGTGCACCACCTCGTCGCCGACGCGGGCTCGCTCGAGATGATCCTGGACGACCTCGCCGCCGCCTACCGTGCCCGCCGCGCGGGCGCGGCGCCCACCCTTCCCCCCACCACGCACTCCTACGCCGACTACGTCCGCTGGCAGTCCGAACGGCTCGCCGGCGCGCCGCTGGACCGCGAACTCGCCTTCTGGCGAACCGAACTCGCGGACGCCCCGTCCTTGCTCGCGCTCCCCACCGACCGCGACCGTCCCGCGGTGCAGCGCCACCGCGGCGCCGTGCACCATCGCCCGATACCCGCGGACCTCGCCGAGGCGGCGACCGCGCTCGGCCGGGCGGGCGGGGCCAGCCCGTTCATGGTGCTCGCGGCCGTGTGGGCCGCGCTGCTGAGCCGCTGGACCGGCCAGGACGACCTCGTGGTCGGCGTCCCCGTCAGCGGACGCGCCGAGCCCGAATTCGACCGTGTGGTCGGCCTTTTCGTCAACGTGCTGCCCGTGCGGGTGCCGCTGCGCGGCGCGCCGTCCACCCGCGCGGTGCTCGCCCGCCTGCGCGCGGCGCTGTTCCGCGCCATCGACCACGGCGACCTGCCCTTCGAGCAGCTGGTCGACCACCTGCGTCCGCAGCGCAGCCTCGCCCACGGCCCGGTCTTCCAGACCCTGGCCGACACCCAGCGCACCCCGGCCCTCGACCTGCCCGGCGCGCGGCTCACCCCGACCGTGGTCGACACCGGTGGCTGCTGGTTCGACCTGTCGATCTCCTTCCTGCGCCGCGACACCGGGCTCACCGCACTGCTCACCTACGACACCGACCTGTTCGACGAGGACACCGTCGCCCGCCTCGCCGCCGCCTTCGTCCGGCTGCTGGCCGCCGCGACCGCCGCGCCCGACCACCCGATCGCCACCCTGCCCCTCCGATCGCCCGCGCCGCTCCCCCGCCGGTCGCCCACCCGGTATCCGGCGGTCGCGGACCGCATCGCGGAGAACATGCGCCGGTTTCCCGACCGCGTCGCGGTCACCGCGGCCGACCGGTCCGTCACCTACTGGGCGCTCGATCACGCGTCGGCCGGGATCGCGGCGCGGCTGCGGGAACGCGGCGCGGGCCCCGGGTCGCTCGTCGGGCTGTGCGCCGAGCGCGAGCCCGAGCTGGTGGCCGGGCTGCTCGGCATCCTCCGCGCCGGGGCGGCTTATCTCCCCCTGGATCCGACGCATCCGCCGGAGCGGCTGGGTCGCCTGCTCGCGGGCGCGCGCCCCGAGCTGCTGCTCGCGCAGCCGGCGCTCGTCGACCGGCTCGGTGACCGCGCGCCCCGCCTCGTGCCGCTGGACCCGATCGCGACCGCGAGCACGGCACCGGCCACGCCGTGGACACCGTGCCCGGCCCACGAACTGGCCTACGTCGTCCACACTTCCGGCTCGACGGGCGACCCCAAGGGCGTCGAGGTGACGCGGACCGGTCTCGCGCACCTACTCGGCGTCCTGGCCGAGCGGCTCGGCGTGACCGGCGCCGACACCCTGGTCGCGGTCACCACGGTGTCCTTCGACATCGCGGCGCTCGAGATGCTGCTCCCCTTGATCGTGGGGGCCCGGGTGGTAGTGGCCTCCTCCGCCGACGCGCGGGACCCGGCGCGCCTGCGGACCCTGCTGCGCGCCGCGCGCGCGACCGTGCTGCAGGCGACGCCGGTGACCTGGCAACTGCTCGCCGAGCAACCGGACCCGCCCCGGGTGCGCATCGGGCTGTGCGGCGGCGAGGCGCTGCCGCCGGCGCTGGCCGCGGGGCTGCGCCGCATGGCCGATTCGGCGTTCAACGTGTACGGACCGACCGAGACCACGATCTGGTCCACCCTCGCGCCGGTCGGCGAGGACGACCACGTCCCCCTCGGCGACCCGCTCGGCGACACCGTCGTGCACGTCCTCGACGCCCATCTGCAACCGGTGTTGCCGGGAGCCATCGGCGAGATCTACCTCGGCGGCCCCGGGGTGGCTCGCGGCTATCGCGGACAGCCCGGGCTCACCGCCACCCGCTTCCTGCCCGACCCGTTCGCGGGCGACGGCGCGGCACGGATGTACCGCACCGGCGACCTCGGCCGCCACCGCGACGGCCGACTGGACTATCTGGGCCGCACCGACCGCCAGATCAAACTCCGCGGGTTCCGCATCGAACCCGCCGAAACCGAGCGCGCCCTGCTCGACCACGCGCCCGTGCGGGCGGCCGTCGTCGCCGTGCGTCCCGACGCGAACGGCCTCGCCCAGCTGACCGCCTACCTCCTCGCCGACGACGAACTCGACATCGGCCGGCTACGCGCCTTCCTCGGCCGGCGGCTGCCGAACCACCTCGTCCCCACCGCGATCACGGTGCTGGAGTCCTTCCCGCTCACGGCCAACGGCAAGATCGACCAGCGGCGGCTACCCCGTCCGGCGACCGCGCGCCCGCGCCCGGCGACCCGGATCAGCCGCCCCGGCACCGGTACCGAGCGACGCCTGGCCCGCGTCTGGCAGGAGGTGCTCGGGCTGGAGGAGCTGGGCCTGGACGACGACTTTTTCGACCTGGGCGGACACAGCCTGAGCGCGATCCGGCTCATGGCGGCCACCGCCGAGGAGTTCGGTGTCCGGCTCGAGCTGCATTCCTTGTTCACCGAGCGCACCCCGCGCCGGATGGCGGCGCTGATCGAGCGGGTGTCATCGCCCGGGCGCGGGTGACCATCCCGGCGCGACGAGGCGGGTGAACGCGGCGGCGTCCACCGACCCGCCCGAGACCACCACCCCCACCGACGCGTTCGCGGCGCCGAAGCGCGGCGCCGCGGCCAGCGCCACCGCGCCCGACGGCTCGACCACGAGGTCGAGGCACCGCAGCGCCCACCCCATCGCCGCGCGGATCTCGTCCTCGGTCACGGTCACCACCGCGCCGAGAAGCCGGCGGTTGATGCGCCACGGCAGTTCGGCGGGCACGCGGTGGCGCAGCCCGTCGGCGATGGTGTCCGGCACGGTGGGCAGCGCGATGCGCCGTCCCGCCCGCAGCGACAACGTGGTGTCCGCGGCGGTCTCCGGCTCCACCCCGACGACGCGGACGTGCGCCGCGAGCTCGGCGACCGTGAGCGCCGTGCCCGCGGCCAGCCCGCCGCCACCGACCGGCACCAGCAGGACGGTGAGATCCGGTGCCTGCGCGAGGAATTCGAGCGCGACCGTGGCCGCGCCCGCCACGACGTCGCGGTGGTCGGCGGAGGGCACGACGGTCAGGCCGTGCGCGGCGGCCAGGTCGGCGGTGAGCCGGTCGCGATCCTCGCGGAGCGGGTCGTAGCCGACGATGCGGGCGCCGAGCGTCCGCGCCACTTCGATCTTGATCGCGGGCGCGTCCCGCGGCACGACGACGGTCACCGGAACCTGCCACAGACACCCTGCCAGCGCCAGCGCCTTCGCGTGATTGCCCGAGGACGCGCCGATCACCCCGCGCCCTCGCCTCTCCTCGGGCAGCGCAGCGACCGCGTTGTAGGCTCCGCGAAACTTGAACGACCCCGCCTGCTGCAGACTTTCGGCCTTGCACCACACCGGCGCTCCGCACACCGCGTCGAGGGTCCGATCCGCGCGGACCGGCGTCACCGTGGCCACCGACCGCAGCCGCTCCCGCGCCGCGTACACGTCCGCGATCCCCACGGGCAGGTTCGGCGTGACCACCGGCGACGGCCTCAGCGCCGGGCCGTGTCGAGGAGTCGCTGCGACATGTCCACCCCGGTCCGCACCACGAAAAGGGCACCACCACAAGGATATCGCCCACGAGCAGTCACAGACGCGGAACCACGCAGGCCCCCGCACGAGCCCACTCCACCCACCGACCCGCGCCCACCGCACCGACCGGCGTGTCCGAAGCCGCAGCGCCGACCCCCTATAGCCCCTAAGGCCCTAACTAGCACCCCTAATCCGGCTCCGCCACCGTGACCCACACCCTCAACCGCCGTAGAGTTCCCCACAGCCGGCAACCAGCTCCATCGCACCGCCACACCACCATCGCGCGCGACTGCTACACCCCACGACCACACCGCGACCCGAACATCCCGCGGACGTCGAGACCTGAGAGGTGAGAGCCATGCCCGACCCGACGCACACCCCGCACCCCACCAGCACCGCACTGCACCGCCTGGCCCGAGGACTACAACGCGGCCTCCCACCAGGATGGAACGTCGACCTCGCACCCCACACCGCGCGAAACGACGGACACCCGACCCTGCTGCGCGTACACTTCGCCCACTGAGTCCGGCCCGCCCATGCCCGACGCCCTCTCCCCCACACCACCGGCCCGCGACACCACGCCATCACCACCCGGCGACTTCGCCTGGAGAGTCCTCGACATCGTCGTCCCCGACACGATCCCGACACGCGAACTCGACCGCTACATCACCGCCGCGATCCGGACCCGCACCAACTGCCCCCGAACCGCGCCCCTATGCCTGCGCTACGGCTACCCCGTACGCATCGACCCGACCCACACGAGATGGCAGGTCACCTACCGCACCGGCTCGACACCAACCTCGTCGTCCACGGGGTGAATCATGCGCTGGTGGGACCGAACCGGCTCCACGCCGCGCGCGAGGGCCGCGTCGGCGATGCTGCTGACGTCCTGGCAACGAGACAAGGGAGCGGCCGTCGCATGATCGACGAGGTCCACAAGAACATCATCCTGCGAATTCACAGCATCTACAACGCATTCTGCGAAGCGTGCCGGTCCGTGTCCGGACCGGGCGACATCGGCTGCCGCACGGTCGACTGGCGCGGGTCACAGGTTCCGCTGCGCGAACTGGCCGAGGTCGACGACACCGGCAGCGCGATCTACGTGTTCGACGGCACGACCGTCGAATGCGTCCGCCGGGCTCTGGCCGAGGCGGGCCTGCGCACGCGAACCTCGGGAAAGATGATCATGGTCGGCCCGGCAAGGACGGACATCGACGGCCTGATCACGGCTATCGACGGCCTGGCCGAGAAAGCGCGTACCGAAATCGACGCCGTCGGGCGCGAGGCCGCGCGGACGGCCGGCCGGCACGAACTGCGGCGCATCGAATGGGCCATCGAGGACCTGATCAGCACCACGGTCGACAGGATCGGCAAGGATGCGGAGCGGTGGAAGGGTCGGGTCGGCAACCCCTGACCGCTGCTCTTCGGCACTGCGATCGGTTGACCGATTCGCGTGCACCACGGTCCGTGCGAGCAACGCCCGCGTCGGGAACGACGTCGACTACGGTTGACCGGGTCCCGGACGGTCCGCGGGCCCGCCACGACGAGAGGCCCTCGACAGCGATGTGGAACACCCCCGCCGACGTCCCCGACGACAGCGCGACCTCGCACCAACTCACCCTGATGGAGACCTTCGCCGACGGCGAGATGACCCGCGCGGAGTTCGTCCGCGAGTGGCTGGCCGCGCGCCGGCTCGCCGCCGACACCGGTGAGCCGGTCCAGGGCCGGCTCGCGGCCCTGCTCGACGGTGTCACCTCCGACGTCGAGGACTATGCCGTCGAACCGGCACCGGCCGAGGCCGCCGATCCCTCCGACGATCCGCTGCGCGCCGAAGTCGACCAGGCACGGATCGACCTCACCAGCCTCTAGGCCGCCGGGAGCCGGGCGGGTCGCGGTGTTGCGGGGTGGCCACGATCTGGTCAACGGGGGTGGCTGGCGACGACGCGGCCGTGTAGGCCGGACATAGCGGCTCGAACCCGCGAGTCGCCCGGATCGGCTCATCGAGGGGTGAGACATGACCGCACGACCCAGCCACGCCGACGACACCATCGACGGATACGAACAGCTCGCACCGGTATTCACCCAGCTCGCCGCCCTCCCACCGGACAGCCGCGAGCACGCCCGGCTGCGCGAACGGATCATCACCGCGTGCCTGCCGCTGGCCGAGCACATCGCCACCCGCTACAGCGGGCGCGGGGAACCCTACGACGACCTGCTCCAGGTCGCCTCCCTCGGCGCGGTGCTGGCGGTCGACCGCTACGACGTCACCCGCGGCGTGCAGTTCCTCGGCTTCGCCGTCCCCACCATCATGGGCGAGGTCCGCCGCCACTTCCGCGACACCACCTGGGCCCTGCGGGTCACCCGCGCCGACAAGGAACTGCAGGCCAAGATGGGGAAACTCGCCGACGACCTCGCCCAACGCCTGCGGCACTCCCCCACCGTCGCCGAACTCGCCGCCGCCGCCAACATCGAACCCGCCGACGTGGTGCGGGCACGGGTCGCCGCGGAGGCCTACACCACCAACAGTCTCGACGCCCCCGTCGTCGCGGGCGCGGCCGAGGCACCCTCGATCCTGGACACGCTCGGCTACGACGAACCCTGCTACGAACTCACCGAGCGGTCCCTGGCCGCCGCCCCGGTGGTCGCGACCCTGAACGCCGAGGAACGCCAGCTGCTGCACTGGCGCTACTTCACCGGCCTGTCGCAGGAGGAGATCAGCCGCCGCCTCGGCGTCTCCCAGATGAGCGTCTCCCGCTACCTCAAACGACTCCTCGACCGGCTGCGACGCGACATCGGCCTCGACGACCTCGTCGCCGCCTGACACCGCCGGAGCCGTGTTCCGACGAAGGTCTGCGATATCGAATGTGTCTCCACACACCCTCATCCGAGGAGCCCGCGCCGATCTCCCGGTCACGTCGGCGCGGCGGTAGGGACCCGGGCCGAGCGTGGATCCGGTCAATGGGTGCTGTTGATGTGCCGGGCCGCGTGTGTGGTCCAGGTGATGTCGGTCCCGGGCATGGGCATCCCCGAATACAGCACGTGCTCGCCGTGCGGCCACGGGGTCAGGTAGCCCACGACTCCCGTGAACGCCCGCTGGAATCGCTCGAAGTTCTGCAGGGGATTGTCGGCGAACAATTGCGCGAGCTGCGCGGTGATCCGGAATCCCACATCACCGATCCGCGCGCCCTCGACGAACGAGAACGGCGCGATCCCGTCGTTGATCAAGCGCAGCGGTGAATCGGCACGGCTGGCGGTGATGATGTCGCCGGGATTGGCGTATTCCTGGATATCGATGTCGGGCCACGGGCCGTGCTCGCCGTGCAGACCGAAGGTGTCCCCCGGACAGAGATCGTGGACCGACTTGCCGCGCCTGCGCAGGGGGTTGGCGATGTTCACCGCGAACGCGATGTCGAGCGGGGTCCCGTCGGTATTGACGAATTCTCCCGACCGTACGCCTTCGAGAATGCGGCTGACGACTATGCCGCCCAGTGAATAGCCGATCAATCCACACGGCTCGGGCGATTCCTGGATCGCCGACACTCCGGCGCGGGTCCCGGCCGCGACGCTGGTTTCCAGCGAGACACCCCACCCGTCGGGCGATCCCGCCGGGCCGATGACCGCGGGCCACTCCGGTTCACGGCATCGGAACCTTCGTACATCCAGCCGACCGGTGATGTCGGCGAGCATGCCCGAGGGTGTTCCGTCGCCGCTGCGGGGCTCGCCCGTTCCACGGAAAGTGAAGACATCGATCATCGAACGGTTCCTGCCCGTGCGTCGAATGTCACGCCCAACGCACCGAGTATGCGCGCCGAACCGTCGCTGCGTCCACCGGCGAATCCGGGAACGGGTTCTCCGCACAGAGTTCGAGTAGTCGACTACGCGCGCCGCCGTTTCCGCGCGAACGCAGCATGGAGGTCGTATCCGATCGTGGAGAAGAACTGAACTGGAGGCCATGCGATGGACACACCGACACTCGCGCGGGCGATGGGCAACAGCTTGTCGCTGCAGGAGTACGAAGCGTTCACGGAGCCGTTCAACAAGGCCCTCATCTCGGCCGAGTGCACCACCGTCGACAGGGTGGCGATGTGGTGCGCGCAGATCGGCCACGAGTCCGCGGGCCTGCGGTTCATGGAAGAGATCGCCGACGGCAGCGATTACGAGGGCAGACTGGATCTCGGTAATACCGAACCCGGCGACGGCCCCCGTTTCAAAGGCCGCGGGCCCATCCAGCTGACCGGCCGGCACAACTACGGGCTGTTCAGTGCGTGGGCATTCGACCGGGGACTCGTCCCGAATCCGGACTTCTTCGTCTCGGACCCGTTCCAGGTGGCCCGTCCGGAATGGGGGTTCCTCGCGGCCTCCTACTACTGGACGGTGGCGCGGCCACAGCTCAACGAGCTGGCGGACACCGGCGACGTCGAGGGCGCGACGAGGGCGGTCAACGGCGGGACGATGCACCTGCAGGACAGAATCGACCGCTGGCACATGTGCCGCGAGCTCGGTACGGCTCTGCTCCCCGACGGAATCGCCGCGGCGCAGCCCGTGGAGAGGGTGCTCGACTACCCGCGTATCCACGTCAAGCAGGACACCGGGTTCAATTGCGGCCCCGCCTCCACCCAGACCGTGATCCTCGCCCGCACCAACGACCTGATCGTCGAGAGCGACCTCGGCCAGGAGATGGGCACCGACGAGGACGGCACCGACCACATCGGCCTCATCGGACCGGTCCTGGACAAGCACATCCCCGGCGCCGACTACAAGGTCGTGCAGATGCCCGACGACCCGCCGAGCGCGCACCAGCGGGAACAGCTGTGGGCGGACGTCACGCGCAGCATCGACAACGGCTACGGGGTGGTGGCCAACATCGTCGCCCCGCCGGGCAACTATCCCGTGGGTGTCCGGGGCTCGACGAGTCCGGAGTACCACGGCGGCACGGTCTTCCACTACATCGCGATCATGGGGTACGCCGACGACAACGGCGGCCGCGCGTTCTGGGTCGCCGATTCGGGATTCCCCCCGTTCGGCTACTGGTGCTCCTTCGCGCAGATGGCCACGCTGATCCCGCCGAAGGGCTACGCGGCCGCCACCGGTACGTCCCCGTCCGGGCGACGGACGGTCGACGACTGCGTCCTCGACGCCTGGCTGCAGCTCGTCGGCGTCGACGGCGCCGGCTGGCCGCAGCTGAACAAGCGATCGGTGGTCGACGCCCTCGCCGACATCGGCACGCACGCGGCGGTCGCGGGCATGGTGAACCCACCCGCCTCGCCGCAACCGATGCGCCTGCCCGACACCACCGTCGGCCGCGCCAACGACGTCTTCGATCAGATCCGCGGCCCGGGAGGCAACGCCTGGAATCAGCTCGGACACCGCACGATCGTCGACGCGATCGGCGCGATCGCCAGAGAACTCCACGTCCCCGGGCATTGGGGCACCCCCTGACGGCCGAGCCGGGGCGGCGTCAGGCGCCGCCCCGCACCGGCCGGACCGCGACCGTGCACCAGGCGCGGGCGATCAGCGAGCCGGCGCGGCCGCTGTCCCGGCGCGAACGCACCGGCGGCGCGCAGCGCGCTCCTGCGCCCGCGTCACCGGCTCGGCTGATGGATCGACTCGGTGAGATAGCTGATGGTCCAGCGCATCCGCTGCGTCGTGATGCGGAACATGCACGTGTAGCGCAGGCACGACAGCCGCAGGCCCGACAGCCGTAGACGCGAGTTCACCAGACCCGAGACGTAGGTGTCGAGGTCGGCCGTCGCCATCGAGTCCGGTACGTCGACCCGATCCGTCACCCATTCGGCAGCCAACGGACCCGCGTCGGCCTCGAGTCCCGATGTCGTCAACGCCTCGTCCTCGCTCCACCATGTGCCCGACCGCTCGGTGTCATCGCGCCCTCCCTCTCCCCGGCCCGCACGAGACGCGTCGACCTCGCGCGCACGACCGTCTCCCCAGACTACGCAGACAACCCGGTGGCGATCATCGCATCGTCCGGAGTGCCCGGCACCGAAACCCGTCCCGCGACATCGCCTGTCGCGCAGTCGTTCGAGAACGTCTCCGCTTCCGCCCCGGGCGGTGAGCCTTTCTCCCCAGCGGCGACCTGCGGCGCCCGGCCTCCGGGAGACCGCCCGAGATGCCGCGCCACGGCCGAAGCGCGTCCACGCCTCACCTCCGAACGACGCCGCGAACGGCCGGTGGCGCCGCGTCAGGACTTGGTGAGGACTCCGCTGATCCTGCCCAGCGCCGCGGTGGTGGCGTACACGGCGGTCCCGTCGGGAACGAGGGTGATCGTGGAGGTGGATCCGTTGTCCAGGCAGCTCGACGATCCGCCGGAAAGCCGGGCAACGAGGCGGATTTCCGACGCGCCGGCACCGGTCATCTGCTCGGTGCGTTCACAGCGGGTCGAGGTCAGCGTGTCGGTGTTCACGGCGGTGGCGACGTCGTCGCCCACCGTTCCCGCGCGGATGTCGACGGTGACGGCGTAGGCCAACAGCGGGTCGCGCGCCGTTCCGGTCCAGCGGCCGATCAATCCCGCGGGCACCGTCGCCGGACCGGGCGGCGTGGACGAGGACCGGTCCGCCGCGGAGGGCGCGTCCCGGCCGTAGAACGCTCCCGCCACCACCGCGGCCACCACGACGCCCGCCGCGGCGGCGGTGGCGAGGACGGTGCGCCACGACCGCCACCGGGCACCGGCCACCTCGCCGCTCGGCACCGGGGTCCGGTGCCCGGTGGTCGCCGCGGGCGGAGGGCCCGGCCGGATCGGCACCTGGTGCGAGGGCATCGGTTCCGGCGTCTCAGGGACCGGATCCAGTTCCAGCACGGCGGCGGTGCGCCGGCTGATCTCCTCGAGCAGCGGCACCGGCAGCCCACCGGCAGCCTGCTCCCTCCCGCACAGCGCGCGCAGGCGGGCGGACAGGTCGACGGCCCGCGGCCGTTGTTCGGGATCCTTCGCGGCGCACGCGGCCAGGATCGGCCGCAGCGGCTCGGGCACCCCGGCGAGATCGAGAGGCTCGTAGACGATCCGGAAGGCCACCTGTGCCACGTCTCCGCGCCCGTAGGGCGCACGGCCGGTCGCGGCGTGGACGAGGATCCCCGCGAGGGCGAAGACGTCGCTACCCGGTCCCACGGCCTCGCCGCTCACCTGCTCGGGACTCATGAACGCCGGCGTGCCGAGCACGCCGCCGGTGACCGTCAACGCCGTGTCGTCGATGCTGCGGGCGATGCCGAAGTCGATCACCCGGGGACCGCCGATGCCGAGGATCACGTTGGCGGGCTTCAGGTCTCGATGCACCACGCCCGCGGCATGGATGCCGGACAGGGCCGCGGCGAGGCCCGTGGCCAGTCTCAGCAGCGCCGGTTCCCCCAGGGGTCCGTACCCGGCGATCGCCTCGCCGAGCGGCACCCCGGCGATGTAGCCCGTCGCCAGCCACGGCACCGCGGCCTCGGGATCGGCGTCGAGGACCGGCGCGGTGTACTCCCCGCGCACCCGCCGGGCCGCCGCGACCTCCCGGCGGAACCGGCGCCGGAACTCCTCGTCGGCGAGCTCGGGCCGGATCACTTTGATCGCGACCGCCCGTCCGCCGGCCGTGCGACCCAGATACACGCGCCCCATACCGCCCGCGCCCAGTACGCCGAGCAGGCGATAGTGGCCGATTCGGCGCGGGTCCGACGGACCGAGACCTTCCATCCCCACCCCCGGGTACTACTCGACGCCCTTGCCCGACAGCACGATACCGGCGAACGCGGACGTTCACCACCGGCCCGGCTCCGCCCACCCGCAGAACCAGCCACTCCCGCACCACCGCGCACCTCGGAACCGAGGCCGTTGTCCGCGCCGACACCCCGACGGAACACGGCGCACGTCTACGCCGATCCGCTCCCCGCGGCGCACGTGGTCGGCTACATTGTTGAGCCGCAATGATCTTGGAGGGGGCGATGGTGGAAAAGCTCGACACGGACAAGGCCGAACCGGGCGTCGGCGGCGTGCGGGAAGGCTTCGGTCGGACCGTCGACGGCCTCGGCAGGGCGGCACGGTCGGCGTCGACGCAGTTCGCCGGACAAGTCGGCGGCGTGAAGGACGCGGCGAGGGGCCGGGTCGAGAAGCTGACCGCGAAGCAGCCGGATCCCTATGAACTGGCCGTGGCGGAATACAACGCCGCCTTCACCGCCATGGCCGACAGGGGGCTGTCCCTGTTGCGTCAGCGCGAACGCTCCACGGACCTGATCGAGCTGGTCGAGCAGTTGGTGAACAGTATCGCCAATACCCCGAAATCGTTCGATACCGACTTCGACGAGATCGAGGTGCACAGGAAACGCTTCGCCGACACCGAGGAATTCGCGCAGAACGAACTGGACGCGGCGCGGTTGTCGGCAGCGGGCGCGGGTGCCGGATTCGCGGCGGGGACCGCGGTGGCCGGACTCGCCCCGTCGGCGGCGATCTGGGTCGCGACAACGTTCGGGACGGCGTCGACCGGCACGGCGATCTCGACGCTGTCGGGCGCGGCGGCCAGCCAGGCAGCACTGGCGTGGCTGGGCGGTGGTGCGCTGGCCGCCGGTGGCGGTGGCACCGCGGCGGGCACCACGCTGCTCGCCCTGGCGGGCCCGATCGGCTGGACCATCGCGGGAGCGACCCTGCTCGCCTCGATCGCACTGTTCGCGAAGAAGAAGTTCGAGAACCGGGAAGCGAAGAACGAAGCGCTGACGGCGATCAAGCGGAACACCGCCCTCGTCGCCGGCATGGACGCCCAGATCGATGATCTCGTCCGGCGGACGACCTCGCTCCGCGAACAGCTGGTGCACAGCTACGGCGCCAACCTGGCTCACTTCCGCGCCGACTTCCGGACGCTCGGCCCCGCCGAGCGGTCGGCGCTGGCCGCACTGGTGAACAACACCAAGGCGTGCGCGGCCCTGCTGAGCACGCGGATAGAACAGGCCCCCAGGGATGAGTGACACGGCCGAGTTCGTCACCGGCATCCAGGAACAGGCCGTCGGCTCGTGGGTGAACTATCTCAATCAGCTCCGCATCGATACCCTCCTCAGCACACTCGACCGGCAGGACACACACCTTCGGGACGCGCTGACCAGCGTCGACGAGGCGGTCAGGAAGATCGACCTCGAGGTGGTCGCGACCAACCGCGGCGGCCTGCACGGCATGCACGGCTTCATCGCCGAGATCGCCGAGGTCGGTATCGGCAACGCCCGAGGGCAGGTCCTCGGCCACGAGCCCGCCTACCGGTGGGTGAACGACAACGGCCCGGTCGATCTGCTGCGCGGAACCGTCGAGATCCAACAGAAGTTCGTCGCGGCGGGCGGCCGCTACTCCCTGGGCGCGATCGCCGAGCACCTCCGGAAGTATCCCGAGTACGTGCGCAACGGCGGGCGATACCAGATCCCGCGCGACCACTTCGAGATGATCCAGCGACTGCGCGCATTGTCGCCCGAGGAAGCGAACAAGCTCGCACGCACCGGCGAGGGACCCTCACTGCGGGACTGGCAGCGGGTGCAGGTGTTCTTTCGCGACAACTCGGTCGACCTCGAGGCGCTCGAACCGTCGGCGCTGGAATACCACGAGGTACAACGCGACGCCTACGCCTCGACCATGGCCGCCGAAAGGGAATCGCTGCACGCCACCGATCGCGCACTACGCGACGATGCCTACCACCGCAGCCGTCCGACACTCCAGGAGGGGACTGCCGCAGCGGTCAACGCCGCCGCGACCGCTGCCGGGACCGCCTTCGTGCTTGCCGTGATCGCCAAACGGCGGGAAGGCAAGAAGCTCAACGCGTTCAGTGGTGAGGACTGGCTCGACATCGCGGGCGACACCGGGGCAGGATTCGGCAAGGGCGCCGTCCGGGGATCGAGCATCTACGCGCTGACGAACTTCACCGCGACGTCCGCAGCCGTCGCGAGCTCGATCGTCACCACCTCGTTCAGCATCGCCGAACAGGCGAACAAACTCCGCCGCAACGAGATCGGCGAACTCGAGTTCATCGAGACCGCCGAACTCATCGCACTGGAAGCCGCGGTGCGAGCGCTGTCCTCGTTCATCGGCCAGGCGACCATCCCGGTCCCCATCCTCGGCGCGGTCATCGGCACCACGATCGGCACGGTGATGTACAAAGCCGTCGCCTCGTCGTTGACGAAGCGCGAGGCCGCGTTGATCGAGCGCTACCTCGCCGAACAGCGTGCGCTCGACGAGCACCTCGCCACCGAGTATCAGGCGCTACTGGAACAGCTGGACCGGAGCATGTCCGACTATCTCGGGCTGCTCGAACGAGCCTTCTCCGCCGATGTGCGGGTCGCACTCGCCGGATCCGTGGAGTTGGCGAGAGAACTCGGCGTGCGCGCCGAGGAGATTCTGGACTCCGAGGACGAGATCGACGCCTTCTTCCTGGACTGAGCGCGGGCACCGGAACACCGTCACCCGGGTGCCGGTAGCGTCGCCGCGAGGGCGACGGATTCGGCGACGGCGTCGGCGGTGGCGTGGAGGTGGTCGGTGGTGTGTTCGGCGGTGAGGAAGAAGCGCAGCCGTTCGCTGCCGACCGGGACGGCCGGGGCGGTGATCGAGCCCGCGTAGATGCCCTGCTGGAGCAGCCGGGCCGCCACGAAACCGGCCCGGAATTCCTCGGGGACGATCACCGGGCAGATCGGCGTGCCCTGGGAGACTCCCAGGTCCAGGCCCCGGTCGAGCAGGAGTGTGCGGAAGGTCCCGGCGTTGGCCCACAGGCGGGTCAGGCGTTCGGGCTCGGCGTCGAGGACGTCGAGCGCGGCGAGCGCGGCGCCGATGGTCGAGGGCGCGGGTCCGCCGCTCAGCATCGCGACGCCGGGCGCGGCGACCTTCATCGCCGCGATCAGGTCGGCGTCACCGGCGACGAAGCCGCCGCAGCTGCCGAGCGCCTTGGACAGGGTGCCCATCCAGATGTCGACCGCGTCGCCCGCCAGCCCGAAGTGTTCGCGGATGCCGTGCCCGCGCTCGCCGAACACCCCGAGCGAATGGGCTTCGTCGACCATCACGGCGCAGTCGAACTCGCGCGCCACGGCCGCGATCTCCGGGAGCGCGCCGACGGTGCCGTCCATGCTGTAGTGGCCTTCGATCACGACGAGGGCGCGGTCGAATTCGGCGCGCGCGGTCCGCAGCACCGCGCGCAGCGACTCGGGATCGTTGTGGCGGAAGGTGCGCTGCCGCGCCCCCGACCACCGCACGCCCGAGATCACGCTGCGATGGATCAGCGAATCGCACACGGCGACATCGCCTTCGCGCAGCAGGAAGCCGATCACCCCGGCGTTGGTGAGGTAGCCGCTGGTGGACACGAGGGCGTCGGCGACGTCGTACATGCTGGCGAGGCGTTGTTCGAGTTCGGTGTAGAGCGGGATCTCGCCGGCGATGATGCGCGACGCCGACGCGGAGGCGCCGTAGGTGTCGAGCGCGTCCTTGGCGCCCTGCACCACCTTGGGATGGTTGCTCAGCCCGAGATAGTTGTACGCACCGAAGTTCACCAGTTCCCGGCCCTGCCAGCGGATGACGCTGTCGTTGGCGCTCTCGCGGAGCAGGAAGACCGGGTTCGGCATGCCGAACCGATCGTGGATCTCGGCGATCGCCGCGCGCTTGGTCGCCATGGCCGCCACCTCGGGGTGGTCGGCGAACTGGCGACCGGGCCCGCGCCGGGGACGCCGGACCGGCGGCGGCGGGGAGGCCGGGCGTGCGGGGGCGCCCGCGGTGTCGTCGAGCAGCCTGCGCGCCAGGTCCCTGGCCGACTCGCTCACACCCGCACCTCCACGATCGCCTCGGCCACGCGCGCGCCGGCCTGCTCGAGACTGAACGACCGGCCCATCTGCAGGCTCAGCAGGTCGACGCCGAGCGATTTCGACACCAGCGCACCGAATTCCACCGCCATCAGCGAGTCGAGGCCGAGTTCGGGCACCGGGACCGCGAGGTCGATGGAGTCTGCCGCGACACCCATCACCTTCGCCAGCTGTTCGGCGAGCATGTAACCGACGACCTCCGCGCGCTTGTCCTCGTCGAGTTCGGCGAGCTGGGCACGCAACCGGCTCGCGGCCGAATCGTCCTGGACCGCGGCGGCGATCATGGACTCGAGGCGGCCGGTCTTGCCGAAGAACGGCGCGGTGGCGTCCACCTTGGCCCAGTCGATCGGGATGATCGAGGCCTGCGTGACGCCCAGGCGCAGCGCCTGCTCGAGGTAGCGGGTGCCCTCGTCCATGTCGAGCGGATCGAAACCGGTGGTGCGCAGGTAGCGGGCGATGTTCTCGTCGGCGGCGGCCATCCCGCCACCCGACATGTGTCCCCACCCGACCGCGAGCGCCACCCCGCCGGCGCGGACGACCGCCTGCGCGGCCGCGTGCAGCACGGAATTGGCCGCGGTGTAGGCGAACTGGCCGACGGCGCCGAACATCGCCGAGCCCGAGGAGTACAGCACGAAGTGGTCGAGGCGCACGCCCGCCGCCTCGAGGCCCGAGCGCAGCGCGCGCACGCCGTCCACCTTCGGGCGATACACCCGGGCCAGGCTCTCCCGGTCCATCACCGTCACCCGCCGGTCGTCGATCACGCCCGCGGTGTGGAAGACCCCCCGCAGCGGATGCTCGGCGCTGTCGGCGCGGGCGATCACCGCGCCGACTGCCGCGGCGTCGGTGACGTCGACCAGTTCGCTGACGACGGTGACGCCCTGCTGCCGCCATGCCGCGAGCTGCGCGACCGCGGCCTCGGTGGTCGGCCCGCCGCGCCCGAGTAGGGTCAGGTGACGCGCGCCGCGGCCGACCAGCCAGCGTCCGGTGGCCAGGCCGAAGGCACCGAAGCCGCCGGTGACGAGGTAGTTGGCCGACTCCTCCACCCGCACGCGCGGGAGTTCCGGGCGGACGGTGGGTTCGGCGTCGGTCAGATCGAGCGCGACCCGCCCGGTCCCGGTCGAGCGGGCGACCGCTTCGAAGGCCGCGCCGACCTCGGCGGTGGGGTAGGCGGTGAACGGCAGCGCCCGGTAGGTGCCGTCGTCGAGCCGGGCGTTGATGCCGCGCACCAGGTCGAGCACCCGGTCGCGCCGCACGCGGGCCATCCGGTCGAGGTCGAAGGAATAGTAGGCGACGTTCTTGTCGAAGGCCGACAGTTCCAGCACCCCACCGGCGTAGATGTCGGCCTTGCCGATCTCGACGATGCGGCCGAATTCGGCGACCATCGTGAAGTTCTGGCGTTGCAGTTCGCCCGGCGCGGTGCTGAGGATGACGTCGACGCCGCGACCGCCGGTGAGCGCGAGCACCTCGTCGACGAGGGTGAGCGACCGCGACCCGAGCGCGTGGTCGGCACCCTCGGCCCGCACCAGCGCGCGGCGCTGCTCGGTGCTCGCCGTGCCGATCACGACCGCGCCGTGCAGTTTCGCGATCTGCACCGCCGCGGTGCCGACGCCGCCCGCCGCGCCGTGGATCAGCACGGTTTCCCCCGGCCGGATCCGTGCCAGCTCGAGCAGGGAGTGTTCGGCGGTGGCGAACGCGGTTCCGCTGGTGCAGCGGCCGGGGTCGGTGCCGGGGCGCACGCGGGCGACGAGCGCGGCCTCGGTGGTGTGGAAGCGGGTGATCATGCCCTTGGAGGTCACGGTCACCTCGTCGCCGGCCTCGACATCGGTCACACCGTCGCCCACGCGGACCACGGTCGCGGCGCCTTCCATGCCCGGCACGGTGCCGAAGTAGGTCGGCGCGAGCTCCCGCTCCCCCAGCACTCCGATCACTTTCAGCGCGTCCTTGTAGTTCAGGCCGATCGCGTGCATGCGCAGTTCGACCTCGCCCGGACCGGGCGCACGGCGCGCGCACCGGCGCCAGCCCAGCCGCGCGAAGGACCGCGACCGGGGCAGTTCCAGCGCGAAGTTCGCCTCCGGATCGGTGAGCGGCACCGCGGTGTCGAGCTCGTCGAGGTGCTGCGGGAGGGTGCGGTCGACGACGGTGACCCAGCGCAGGCCGTCTCGCAGGATCACCTCGTCGGCGCGGTCACCGGTGAACGCGCCGGGCACGGCGAGCTCGGCGGCCAGTTCGGCGTCGGTGACGCGGTCGTCGACGTCGACCAGCCGCCACCGCAGCCGGGACTGTTCGTTGAGCAGCACGCGGCGCCCGCCCGCGATCGCGGCCTGGGTGAGCGAGGGCGGGGTGGGGTCGGCCGGGTGGCTATAGGCGCGGGCGGTGACGACGGTCGCGTGCAGCGAGCCGTCTCCGGTCATCGGCACGTCGAGCCCGAGTTCGTCCACCCGGGCGGTGAGGAAGCCCTCCAGGGTGGCGGCGACGCGGCGCAGGGTCCACAGCGTGCCGACGTCGCCGTCGGGCGAGTCGCCGGGGACGACGCAGACGTGGACGCGCGTGACGCCCTCGGTGGTGAACAGTTCGGCAAGGCGGGCGGTGAGACCGGCTTCGATGTCGGCGTCGTCGAGTGTGACGACCGCGGCCCCGGCGGCGCTCCCGCAGACGGCCTTGTGCACCCGCTCCACGCGGTCCCCGAGGTCGGTGCCGTAGCCGAGGACCAGCGTGGCCAGCCCGTCGGTGCCGGGCAGCGCCGCGAGGTCGATCGGGTCGCGCGTCTCCCAGCGTTCCTCGTAGAAGAAGTCCGTCATCCGCTGGAGCGGTCCCGCGCCGGGGGTGAGCGAAGCGAAGCGCACGCCCCGCAGCTGGAGGCAGGCGACCCCGCCGGGTCCGAGCAGGTCGATGTCGGCGGTGTCGCCGCTCAGGCGGGTCACCACGGTGACCTCGGGCGGCAGTGCCGACAACCGGCGCACCGAGCGCACCTCGACGGGGACCAGCGCCGTCTCGGCGCCGCGTCCGGCGAGCAGGGCCGCCACGGTCTGCAACGCGGCGTCGACGACCGCGGGATGAGCCAGATGTTCTCCGCCGCGGGCGATCTCGCCGTCCACCCGCGCGACGACCGTGTCGGGCGACAGCCGCAGGGCCTCGATCCGCCGGAAGGCCGGGCCGTACGCGAGCCCGGCGGCCGCGAGCCCGGTGTAGAAGTCGGCCGGTTCGATCGGGGACGTGGCCGTGCGGTCGGGAACCTCGACGACGATCGGCGCGTACGAGCCCTCCACGACGCGGCCGGTCGCGTGCACGGTCCAGACCGAGCCCGCGGCGCCCCGCGAACGGATGGTGAAGCGTCGCGTCGAGACCTCCAGGTGGAGTTCGACGATCGGCGCGTCACCGCCGTCCAGGGCAAGGGGCGCGACGAATCGCACGTCCTCGAGCCCCACCTGCTCGGCCTCGGCCCGCTCGGCGGCGGCGGCGAGCGCCGCCTCGAGGTACCCCGCGCCCGGCATGATCGCGGAACCGCCGACGACGTGGTCGGTGAGCCAGGGCAGGGCGGCGGTCGACAGGTTCAGCCGCCAGGTGCTCACCGCGTCGGGGTGCCGGTCGCCGAGCAGCGGGTGGGAACCGGGGTTGCCGTGGCGCGAGGTCCGCAGCTCGGGTAGCTCGGACCGCAGCACCGAGCGCTGCCAGGGGTATCGCGGCAGGTCGACGTGCGGTGTCGGCCCGGTCGTCGCGGCGAACAGCGCGTCGATGTCGAGCGCGCCCGCGGCGTAGAGGTCGACCAGCACCTGACGCAGGCTGTGCGCGTCGGACTGCTTGCGGTGCAGGGTGGCCACGGTCGTGCCCGTCTCGCCCGCGCCGAGGAGGATCTCCCGGATGTTGGCACCGAGCACCGGATGCGGACCCACCTCGAGGAACACCCGGTGCCCGGCCTGCACCAGCAGGGTCGCCGCCGCCGCGAAACGCACCGGCCTGCGCACATTGGCGCACCAGTACTCGGCGTCCCAGTCGGCGCCGGAGACCGGTTCGCCGGTGACGCTGGAATACAGCGGCAGGCGCGGTTCGGCGACGGTGATCCCGGCGAGGGCGGTGCGCAGCTCGTCGAGGATCGGGTCCATCAGGGCGCTGTGATAGGGCACCTCCACCTGCAGTCGTCGCGCGAACACGCCCCGTTCGGCGAGTTCTCCGGCGAGGGCGTCGAGGCGGTCGACCGCACCGGCCAGGGTGACCGCCGACGGGCTGTTGATCGCGGCGATGTCGACGGCGTCCTCGGCGGCGACCAGTTCGGCCGCGGCGTCGGGACCGAGACCGACCGCGAGCATGCCACCGGTGCCCGCCGTGGTGGCCTGCAGGCGCGAGCGGTGATAGGCGACCAGCACGGCGTCGCGCAGCGACAGCATGCCCGCCAGATGGGCGGCGGCGACCTCGCCGACGCTGTGGCCGACGACCGCCGCAGGCTCGACACCGCGCTCGCGCAGTGCCGCGAACAGCGCCACCTGCACCAGGAAGTTGGCGGGTTGGGCGACGGCGGTGGTGGTCACGGCCGACTCGTCTTCCGGCCGCAGCAGTTCCTCGATGATCGACCAGCCGGCGACCGCGCGGAACTCCTCGTCGACCCGGGCCGCAGCGTCGGCGAAAGTGCCTTCGGTCGTGAGGAGTTCGCGCGCCATGCCCCACCACTGCGGGCCCATGCCGGTGCAGACGAACACCGGCTCGGGTGCGCGCCTGGCGACCGTCGACCCGACCCGGCCCGACCCCGTCGCCAGGTCGATCAGGCCCTGCACCAGGGCGGTGTCGTCACCGAACGCCACCCCGGCGCGGACGGGATGATGCCTGCGCCGCCGCCACGCCGCCTCGGCGAGCCGGTGCGGATCGGCACCGTCGGCGATCCGTTCGGCGAACCCACGGGCCAGTTCCCGCACGGCCGCCTCGGAGCGCCCGGACAGCGGCAGCACGCCGAAGTGCACCGGCGTCCGCGCGGTCGGCGCGGCCGGCCGGTACTCCTGCAGGATCGCGTGCGCGTTCGTCCCGCCGTAGCCGAACCCGTTGACCGCCACCGCCATCCGGTCGATGCCCGGATCGGCCGGTTCGGCCTCGGTGAGCACGCGGATCCCCCAGTCCTCGAACGGGATGTCGGGGTTGGGTGTCTCGAGCCAGCCCTGCGGTGGCAGCGTGCGGTGGCGGATCGCCAGCGCGGACTTGATGATGCCCGCGACGCCGGAGGCGGCCTCGGTGTGGCCGAGCGTCGCCTTGAGCGACCCGACACCGAGCCGATCCGGGCGACCCGTCGGCGCGCCGTAGGCGCGGCCGATCGCCCGCAGTTCGATCGGATCGCCGACGGGGGTGCCGGTGCCGTGCGCCTCGACGTAGGTGACCTCGCGCGCGGCGAGGCCCGAGCGGCGGAGCACGGTGCGAGCCAGTTCCTCCTGGGCGTGGGCGCTGGGCACGGTGATCGCCGTGGTCCGCCCGTCCTGATTGGCCCCGGTGGCCTTGACCACCGCGTAGATCCGGTCGCCGTCGCGCTCGGCGTCGGCCAGCTTCTTGAGCACGACCACGCCGGCGCCCTCGCCGCGGCCGTAGCCGTCCGCGGCGGCGTCGAAGGGCTTGCTGCGTCCGTCGGTGGCCAGGAAGCCGCCCTTGCACATCGTGACGAACGTTTCCGGCTGCGTCATCACGTTCACCCCGCCCGCGATCGCCACCTCGCAGTCGCCGCCGGCGATGGCCGAGCAGGCCAGGTGCAGGGCGACCAGCGACGACGAGCACGCCGTGTCGACGGTGACCGCGGGTCCCTTCAGGTCCAGCGCGTAGGCCAGCCGGTTCGACAGCATCGTGTACGACGCGCCGACAGCGGTGTGCAGGTCGACGTGCGGCAGCGCCACCCCGGTCGACACCACCATCTGGTCGAGGGTGAACGCGCCCACGTACACCCCGAGCGAGGAATCCGGGCTGCGCCCGGCGACCCCCGCGTCGTCGAGCGCTTCCCACGCGACCTCGAGCATCAATCGCTGCTGCGGGTCCATGCTGGTCGCCTCGCGCGGGGAGATGCCGAAGAACTCCGGGTCGAACGCCCACGGGTCGCCGGTCATGAACGCGGCGCGCTTGGTGTACATGCGGCCGGGGGCGCGCCGGTCGGCGTCGTAGTAGCGCCGCCAGTCCCAGCGGTCCGCCGGTATCTCGCGGACCCCGTCCCGCTTGTGCAGCACGAAGTCCCAGAACGACTCCGGCGAGTCGATGCCACCCGCGTAGCGGCAGCCGATGCCGACGATGGCGATGTCAGTCACGTGATTCCTCTGGGTCGAGCGGCCGCGGGCGGCGAAGGATGATGGCGAGTTCCGGCCCGGACGCACCGAGCCGGACGGATCCGACGCGCTCGTTACCCAGCGCCTCGTAGTAGCCGACGTTGCCGTCTTTGCACAGGCCGCAGATCGGCACGGCTTCCCGGTCGGCCCTCGCGGCGAACGACGCGTACAGCGCCCGGCCCACGCCGCGACGCTGGAGGCCGGGCTCGACACCGAGGTAGACGTGGAAGAAGTGCGGCTCGGCGGGCGCGGCGCGATCCATGGCCGCGTCGACGTCGATCCCGCGCCGCACCGCGGGCCCCATCGCGACGAGCAGTTCAGGGCCCGCGAGCATTTCCCGTGGCCCACCGGGACGGTAACCGGCCGGATACCACAGCAGCACGCCGACGACCCGGCCGTCGAGTTCCGCCACCTCCGCGCCGCCCACGGGCAGGAAGCGGTGCCGGATCATGGCGCGCAGCATGCGCGGGGCGCGACGGTCCCGGACGGTTTCGTCCGGGAAGATGTGCTCGTCGATCGGGTCGTCGCGGGCGAAGGCGGCGGCGAGCACTTGCACCATGGAGCCCAGGTCCGCCCGTATCGCCGGGCGGATCAGAAGACCCGCTGCTGAATTCAATTCTGTCTACCTCATCGATCCGCTGTTCCGCCGGGCGGAAACCGTTCCGGCGGAAAGCCGTTCGTTAGGCTATCTCAACAGCTGTGTAGCACAACGAAATTCGTACGACTGGTCGGTTCATGACAGGTCACCACGCGTCAAGGGTCACTGACGCGCGGCCGGGCGACCGCACCCGGCGACGGGTCAGCGGACCGCCGCCACGGCCTCGATCTCGATGAGCGCCCCCTCGACCGCGAGACCGGACACGAACGCGAAGGTGATCGCGGGCGGATTCGGCATCGGCCCCCACGCGGCACCGAAGGCGGCGAAACCTTCCTGGAGGCTCTCCCCCTCCTTGATCAGCAGGTTCCACTTGACCACGTCGCCGGGTCCGGCACCGGCCGCTTCCAGGCAGGCGCGCAGATTGGCGAGGGCCTGCCGGACCTGCGCGGCCAGGTCCGCCCCGACGACGCGGCCCGTGCCGTCGACGCCGTTCTGACCGCCGATGAAGACCAGATCCGCGCCGGCGGGGATCCGGACCACCTGGGAGAAGGCCGGGTTGGTGTGCAGGGACTCGGGATTGAGGTAGGTCGCGATTGCCATGCGATCAACGTAACCGGTTAAACTGGTGTCATGCAAGAGCGAAAATCCCTCCCGCCCGCGATGCGCCGTCGCTTTCGCACCGGGCGCGCCTGCCTCGACCTCGTCCACACCGGCGGCGAGGGCGAGCACGCGGCCTGGGAGATCGTGCACACCGCCACGGACCTGGCCCACTGGCTCGGCGTCATCCTGGAGCTGCCGGAGGTGACGGCCGAGGACGCCGACCTCGCCGCGTTCCGCACGCTGCGCGCGGCGCTGTCCCGCGCGGCGTTCGGCGCCGCCGACGGCAATCCCCCGGATCCCGCCGACATCGCGGCCGTCAACGCCGCCGCCGCGGTACCACCGCTCGTCCCCCGGCTCGGCGTCGACGGCACGCGCACCTACCCCTCGCCCACCGCGCGCGCGGCACTGTCGACCCTGGCCCGTGACGCCGTCGACCTGTTCTCGGGTCCCCTCGCCACCCGCATTCGCGTGTGCGCGTCCGACACCTGTGGGCTGCTGTTCGTCGACGCGTCACGGCCGGGTCGGCGCCGCTGGTGCTCCATGGACCGATGCGGCAACCTCGCCAAGGTTCGCGCCTACCGCGACGCACAGGCGGCCGACACGACCGCGCCGCGCCGCGCCTGAGACCCCGGAGCGAGGCGGCGCCGCCGCGACCCGTGTGCACCGCATCCGCCGACGGGGTGATTCACCCGCGCGGCAACGGGTATGCGGGCGCCGATACGAGGGACACCGCCGGACCGTTCGGATGTCCCTGTCGGCCATCCCGATTCGGAGACCGCCATGGAGCACCTGTTCCGCACCGCCACCACCGTGCCCTTCGCCGCCGCCGCGCCCGGCCTGCCCGCCCCCGACGACCGCCTGGTCGTCGGGTTGCGCGATCACCGGCTGCGGGCGCTCCTCGTCACCGCCGCCGGGCTCTCGGCCCAGAACCAGCTGCGTCTGGGCGCGGTCGCGGAGACGCTGCGCGAGACCGAGGGCCTGCATCGGCCACAGCACACCGCCGACCTCTGAACATCGCCGGGCTCGTCGCGGAGTCGCGGGCAGCGCACGCAGGCAGCCGCTTCTCGCGGCCCGCGTCGTCGCCGCGACAGGCACGCACCGAGCCTCGCCGAGGCCCGCGCAGCCGGCACCGGGAGGGATCGACCGCGCCGGCTGCTCGGCTGAACCGGCACGCTCTGGGCCCCGCATGCACCCGGGCGTATGCGCGACCTGGGAGGGGTCTACCCGTCCGGCCGCGCACCCAATCGCGGGCCGACGCTTCCGCGCGAAATCGCTGTCGAGCGGCGCCCGGGCCGGGCAGTAGTGCACCGGACACGGAAGAGTCGCGCAGGGGGCGGACATGTCGGACCTCCGACGTAGCCTCATGGTCGGTCCATCGAGGAGGGGCAGCGCCACGGCCGATTTTCGGATCACCGCGGGATACGCCGGCGACAAGACCATCGAGGCACACCACTTCGAAGTGGTCGGGTCGTTGATCATCTTCTACAGCGGCGCGGAAACCCGGTCGGCGGACGCGATGTACGCGATCCCCCTCGACAAGGTGATCACGGTCGAGAAGGTCAGCGCCGAGAACTGACGCCGGGCCGCGCGTCCGCACCGGCGCGGCGCGCACCGTGGGACACGGCGAGGCCCCGGCTCGGGTGAACCGGGGCCTCGCTCGTCTTCGGATGGGGTCGACGCCCGACAAGCGCCTCTCGGCGAGTGGTCGCTCGAAGCGACGAAGGGGGTGCGGCCCGGGGCTGCCCGGACGCCGACAGTTCGGTTCAACCGGCGCACACGTCCGAAGATTCCCCGCGTCGATTGTGATCCCCGCCGCCGGCCACGCCCGCCTCGACCGGGCGGAGGGACCCGACCCCGGACGGGGCGTCGCGATCGAGCCGGTGCCGGCGAGTGCTCCGCGGGCCGCGGAGACATTCATCGATCTTTCGCTATTTAGCTACAGTGCTAAACTGCGAACATGACCGAACTCGCCCCTGACGAGGAAGCCGGTGTGTTCCGCGCGCTGGCCGACTCGACGCGTCGGCAGATCCTCGAGGACCTGCGGTCCGGCGAGCTGACCGCGGGCGAGATCGCCGCGAGGTTTCCGATCAGCGGTCCGTCGATCTCCCGGCATCTGGGCGTCCTGAAGGCGGCCGGGCTCGTCCGGGAGCGACGAGTCGCCAACCGGGTCTACTACTCCCTCGTCGAGGAACGCCTGGCGTTGTCGGTCGGCAGGTTCCTCAGCGCGATCTGCCCCGAGCAGGTCGTCATCAGGCAGCGCAGGCTGCGCAGCACGAAGACAGGGGCTCCGGATGAGACCGCCGCGGATGACCAGCGTCGTCGAACGACGACTCCTCGTGAACTACCGGGTCGACCCTGATTTCGCCGCCGGCCTGGTGCCGTCGCCGCTGCGACCTCAGCTGGTCGACGGCTGGGCGGTCGCCGGTATCTGCCTGATCCGTCTCGGCGCGTTCCGGCCCCGACGGCTGCCCTCCTGGGTCGGCCTGCGCAGCGAGAACGCGGCCCATCGCGTCGCGGTCGAGTGGGACGGCCCGCGGGGCCGCTCGACCGGGGTGTACATCGCGCGGCGCGACAGCGGCTCGCCGGTCAATGTCCTCGCCGGTGGCCGGCTCTTCCCGGGTGAGCACTCCGCGGCGCGGTTCGACGTGCGGGAGACCACGCGGGACCTGCACGTGAGCTTCGCGGGCCGTGACGAGACGGTCGCCGCGAGCGTGGACGTCCGCACCGCCGAGAAGTTCGAGGGCAGTGAGCTGTTCGCCGATCTGGCCCAGGCCTCGGAGTTCTTCCGGCGCGGGTCGGTGGGATTCTCGGCCACCCGCGGCGGCCGGTACCTCGACGGGCTGGAGCTCCGGACGGACGCCTGGCACGTCGAACCGGTCGAGGTCCGCTCGGCACGGTCCACGGTGTTCGACGACCGCGACCGGTTCCCGCCGGGCACCGCGATCCTCGACTGCGCGTTGCTCATGCGCCAGGTCCCGGTCGACTGGCGGCCGATCCCGCCGCTGCCGCTCGCTCCCGGCTCCACCCCCGTGGGGACCGGCCGACCCGA
>NZ_BAGK01000181.1 GCF_000308795.1 Nocardia thailandica NBRC 100428
CCGCGCCCGCGCCGGATCGACGCCGAGCGCCGCGGCCGTGCGCTCGACCACCGCGGCGGCGTGCGCGGGCGCCGGATCGGACTGGACCTGGATCATCACCAGGAACCCGGCGTCGAACGCGGCCTCGCCCAGGTAGGGCTTGGGATCGATGAGCAGCCACGGTTCCCGGCGCGCGGCGAGGATGTTGCCGAGATGGGTGTCGCGGTTGACCACCAGGCCGGGCCCGGCCGGGGACCGCAGCAGCGCGCGAGCCTGCCGCACGCGCGCCCGCAGGGACGCGTCGACGACGGCGCCGACGCCGGGCGCGGCCAGGCCCGCGACGACCTGGTCCAGGATCGACACCGCCGCGGGGAACGCGGGGAATCCGGCGGGCAGCGCGCCGGGCGGCCGCCGCAACCTGCGGTACAGCGAGCAGCCGAGTTCGACGAGCCCGGCGTTCTCGGGGCGGCCCTCCAGGCTCGGGAAACCGGGCTGCCGCAACAGCTCCGGGCCGCACGCCCGTTCGATCAGCATCGCCCCCGTGCCCGGGTCGTAGGCGTACAGCCGCACCGCGCCGTCGCCGCCGTAGACGTACAGCGCCGACGCCTCCGCCCGGTTCTCCTCGTCCACCAGCGGCACCTTCAGCACCGCCTCGGACCCGCCGGACCGCCGGACCGGCGCCACGTACGCGTGCGTACCGCCCGAGAACGGTGCGCCCCGCGCCACCAGATCCCACCGGACGCACAGCGCGTCGACGATCGCGGGCAGCTCCTCGATCCACCGTTCCCCCGCCGGACCGAACGCCGCGCGGATCGTCTCGGCCACTGCGGACGGCAGGCACACCGGCGACATCGACACACCCCCATCCTGCCGGGTGGCCGAGTTCCGGGATGTAGACGCGCAATGCGGCGACACCGCTCAGGTCCAGAACCCGCCCGGTCCCACAACGAGCACCGCCCCGGCTTCGCGGGGAAGCCGGGGCGGTCGGTCCGTGCGGGATCAGCCCTTGTGGGCCTTGACCGCCTCGGTCAGCTGCGGGGCGACGTTGAACAGGTCGCCGACGATGCCGTAGTCCGCGATCTCGAAGATCGGGGCCTCTTCGTCCTTGTTGACCGCGACGATGGTCTTCGAGGTCTGCATACCGGCGCGGTGCTGGATGGCGCCGGAGATGCCGAGGGCGATGTAGAGCTGCGGGGAGACCGTCTTACCGGTCTGACCGACCTGGAACTGGCCCGGGTAGTAGCCCGAGTCGACGGCGGCACGCGAGGCGCCGACGGCGGCACCGAGCGAGTCGGCCAGCTCCTCGACGACCGAGAACTTGTCGGCGGAACCGACACCACGGCCACCGGAGACGACGATGCTTGCCTCGGTCAGCTCCGGACGGTCGCCACCGACGACCGGCTCACGGGAGACGACCTTGACGACGCCCTCTTCCTGGGCGGGCACGGCCACGGCGACCTGCTCGCCCGCGCCGGCGGCCGGAGCCGCCTCGATGGCGCCCGGGCGCACCGAGATCACCGGCACGTCGCCGGTGGCCTTGGCGTCGACGGTGAACGCGCCACCGAAGATCGAGTGCACGGCCGAGCCGTCGCCGTTGACGCCGATGACGTCGACGAGCAGACCGGAGCCGATGCGCGCGGCGAGGCGGCCCGACACCTCCTTGCCCTCGGCGGTGGCGGCCACGATCACGGCGGCGGGGCCTGCGGTCTCGACCAGGCCGGCCAGGACGTCGACCTTCGGGGTGACCAGGAAGTTCTCGACCTCGTCGGACTCGGCGACGTAGATCTTCTCGGCGCCGGCGGCGGCCAGCGCGGCGGCCAGCTTCTCGGCGGTGCCGGGGGCACCGGTCACGACGGCGGCCGGGGTGCCCAGGCTGCGGGCAGCGGTGAGCAGTTCGGTGCTGACCTTCTTCACGGCACCGTCGGCGTGCTCGACGAGCACAAGTACTTCAGCCATTGTTCTTTCTCCTTGAACGGGCGCGGCAGTTCGTGGGCCGGATCAGATGATCTTCTGACCGATGAGGTAGGTGGCGATCTGGTTGCCGCCCTCGCCCTCGTCAGCGATCTTCTCGCCCGCGGTGCGCGCAGGCTTCGGGGTCGCGGCGGTGACCGCGGTGCCGGCGTTGGCGACGCCCACGGTCGACGGGTCGATGCCCAGGTCGGCCAGGGTGAAGACCTGAACTTCCTTCTTCTTGGCGGCCATGATGCCCTTGAAGGAGGGGAAGCGCGGCTCGTTGATCTTCTCGTTGACCGAGACGATGGCGGGCAGGCTCGCCTCGAGCTTGAAGACACCCTCGTCGGTCTCGCGCTCGCCGGTGATCTTCTCGCCGTCGACGGTCAGCTTGCGCAGGTGGGTCAGCTGGGGGATGCCCAGGTACTCGGCGATGATCGCCGGCACGGCGCCCGCGCGGCCGTCGGTGGACTCGTTGCCCGCGATGACCAGCTCCACGCCCTCGACCTGGCCCAGCGCGCCGGCCAGCACCCACGCGGTCTGCACGGCGTCGGAGCCGTGGATCGCCGGGTCGTTGATGTGGATGGCCTTGTCGGCGCCCATCGACAGCGCCTTGCGGATGGCCTCGGTGGCGCGGTCGGGACCCGCGGCCAGCACGGTGACCTCGCCGCCCTGCGCCTCCTTGATCAGCAGCGCTTCCTCGACGGCGCGCTCGTTGATCTCGTCGAGGACGGCGTCGGCGGCCTCGCGGTCGAGGGTGTAGTCACCATCGGTGAGCTTGCGCTCGGACCAGGTGTCGGGAACCTGCTTGATGAGTACGACGATGTTCGGCATCGGTCTTCGTCGACCTCCTTCTGAGTACACGTGGTGGCGGGCCGCACGAGCGGGGCTCGGACGTCCGGGTGGATGCTCAGTGCGAGACACTACCCTACGTTAAGTTACTCGTGGGTAACTTGAATGGCCAGTGCCGTGCGGAACCAATCCCTGACGACACGACAGACCACCGGTACCAGTAACGTCGGACGAATGAGCGAGGCTGTGATCCCTGCCGCATCTGTGGACGACACCACATCGGAACCCCTGCCGCTGACCGGTGAGCGCACCGTGCCCGGCATCGCCGAGGAGAACTACTGGTTCCGGCGGCACGAGATCGCCTACGCGCGCCTGCTCGACCGCTGCACGGGAAAGACTGTGCTGGAAGCGGGTTCGGGCGAGGGCTACGGCGCGGACATGATCGCCGGCGTCGCGGAGCGGGTCGTCGGCCTCGACTACGACGCGGGCGCGGTCGCGCACGTACGCGCGCGCTACCCGCGCGTGGAGATGATCGAGGGCAACCTCGCCGACCTGCCGCTGGACGACGCCTCGGTCGACATGGTGGTGAACTTCCAGGTCATCGAGCATCTCTGGGATCAGGGCCAGTTCCTGCGCGAATGCCTGCGCGTGCTGCGCCCGGGCGGGCAGCTGCTCATCAGCACCCCGAACCGGATCACCTTCTCCCCCGGCCGCGACACCCCGCTGAACCCGTTCCACACCCGCGAGCTCGACGCGGCCGAACTGACCGAGCTGCTCGTCGAGGCGGGCTTCGCCGTCGAGGAGATGCTCGGCGTGTTCCACGGGGAGACCCTGCGCGCCCTGGACGCGAAGCACGGCGGCTCGTTCATCGACGCCCAGATCGAGCGCGCGCTGGCCGGCGAGCCGTGGCCGGCCGACCTGACCGCCGACGTGGCCGGGATCGGGATCGACGACTTCGAGCTGCGCGCGGGCGACATCGACGCCAGCCTCGACCTGGTGGCGATCGCGAGGAAGCCGTCGTGAGCGAGAGTTCGCCCGTCCCGGGCCAGTTCACGCTGGTCCTGCACTCGCACCTGCCCTGGCTCGCCCATCACGGGCGGTGGCCGGTCGGCGAGGAGTGGCTCTACCAGTCCTGGGCCGCGTCCTACCTGCCCGTGGTCCAGGTGCTGAAAAACCTTGCCGCCGAGGGCCGCACGAACCTGCTGAGCCTGGGCATCACCCCGGTGCTCGCCGCCCAGCTCGACGACCCGCACTGCCTGGCGGGCATGCACCACTGGCTGGGCAACTGGCAGCTGCGCGCCGACGAGGCGTCCATGGCGGGCAATCTCGCGCTGGGCCGCCACGAGCACCGGCTCGCCGCCGAGGCGCTGACCGACTTCGAGACGCACTGGCGGCACGGCGCCGCGCCGGTGTGGCGCTCGCTCATCGACGCGGGCGCGATCGAGCTGCTCGGCGGACCCCTCGCCCACCCGTTCCAGCCCCTGCTCGACGACCGGCTGCGCCGCTTCCAGCTGACCGAGGGCCTGGCCGACGCCCGCCTGCGCTTCGGGACCACCCCCACCGGGATCTGGGCGCCGGAGTGCGGCTACACCCCCGGCATGGAGCGCGGCTACGCCGACGCCGGTGTGACGCATTTCATGGTCGACGGGCCCTCGCTGCGCGGCGACACCACACTCGGCAGGCCCGTGCACGACTCCGACGTGCTGGCCTTCGGGCGCGATCTCCAGGTCAGCTATCGGGTGTGGTCGCCCAAATCGGGGTACCCGGGGCAGTCGGCCTACCGTGATTTCCATCACTACGACCACGCCACCGGCCTCAAACCGTCGCGCGTCACGGGCAAGACGGTGGCCGGTCCGGACAAGGCTCCCTACGATCCCGAGCTCGCCGCGGCGGCCGTCACGCGCGATGTCGCCGACTTCGTCGAGACCGTCCGGCAACGCCTGATCGACGAGTCCGAGCGCATCGGCAGGCCCGCCCTGGTGGTCGCCGCGTTCGACACCGAGCTGTTCGGGCACTGGTGGCACGAGGGCCCGCAGTGGCTCGAACAGGTGCTGCGCGCGCTGCCCGAGGCGGGGGTCACCGTGGGCACCCTGGCGGACGCCCGCGACCGCGGCTACGTGGGAGAACCTGTTCCACTCGCGGATTCGTCGTGGGGTTCGGGCAAGGACTGGCGGGTCTGGGCGGGCGATCAGGTGGCCGATCTCGTCGAGCTGAACGCCGATATCGTCGCGCTCACCCTCGACACCCTGGACAAGCTGCGCGGCGACCGCCCGGACGCCCCCGCGCTCCGCGATCCGGTTGCCGACCAGTTGCTGCGCGAGGCCATCCTGACCGTCTCCAGCGACTGGGCGTTCATGGTCAGCAAGGACTCCGCGGCCGGATACGCCCGCGACCGGGCACACCAGCACGCGCACGCGGTCCGCGAGATCGCCGCCGCGCTCGGCGCGGGACAGTTCGCCAAAGCGGCCCAACTCGCGGCAGGATGGAGCACGGCCGACGGCTTCTTCCCCGGAATGGACGCCCGGCGGTTGCACCCCGCCGCGTCGGCCGGCTCAGAAGGACTCGTATGAAGATTTTGATGGTGTCGTGGGAGTACCCGCCGGTTGTGGTCGGCGGGCTGGGACGGCATGTGCACCACCTGGCCGTGGAACTGGCCGCGGCCGGGCACGAGGTGGTCGTGCTGGCGCGGCGCCCGACGGGCACCGACGCGACCACCCACCCCACGCACTCGTTCATCGCCGACGGCGTCCTCGTGGTCGCCGTCGCCGAGGACTCCCCCGCCTTCGACTTCGGCGAGGACATGCTCGCCTGGACCCTCGCGATGGGCCACGCCATGGTCCGCGCGGGGGTGGCGCTGGGCAAGCCGGGCATCGGAGAGGGCTGGACGCCCGACGTCGTGCACGCGCACGACTGGCTCGTCGCCCACCCGGCCATCGCCCTTGCCGAGTTCTACGACGTGCCGCTGGTCTCGACCATCCACGCCACCGAGGCGGGCCGCCACAGCGGCTGGGTGTCGGGCCGGGTCAACAAGCAGGTGCACTCGGTCGAGTGGTGGCTGGCCAACGAGTCCGACCAGCTCATCACCTGCTCGGCCTCCATGCACGACGAGGTCGAACGGCTCTACGGGCCGGAGCTGCCGCCGATCACCGTGATCCGCAACGGGATCGATGTCGGCGCCTGGACCTTCCGCCCGCGCGCGCCCCGCTCGGGCCCGCCCCGGCTGCTCTACGTCGGCCGCCTCGAATACGAGAAGGGCGTGCAGGACGCGATCGCGGCGCTGCCGCGCATCCGCCGCGCGCACGCCGGCACCACGCTGACCGTCGCCGGCGTCGGCACCCAGATCGAATGGCTGCGCGAACGCGCCCGGGTGCACCGGGTCGCGCGCGCGGTGCAGTTCGTCGGCAAGCTGGATCACTCCGAACTGCTCGGCTGGCTGCACGGGGCCGACGCCATCGTGCTGCCCAGCCGCTACGAACCCTTCGGCATCGTGGCGCTCGAGGCCGCCGCCGCGGGCGTGCCGCTGGTGGCGTCCTCGGCCGGCGGGCTCGGCGAGGCGGTCGTCGACGGCGTCACCGGCGCCTCCTTCGAGCCCGCCGACGTCGACGGCCTGGTCGAGGCCGTGCGCGCGGTCCTCGACGACCCCGCCGCCGCCCAGGACCGCGCCTACAACGCCCGCGAACGGCTCACCGCCGACTTCGCCTGGGACGTGGTCGCCGCCGAGACGGCCCAGGTCTACACCGCCGCCAAGCGCCGCGTCCGGGTCCCGATGGGCCGCCCGGTCATCGTCGAGCGGCCGCTGCCCGAACGGGACCCCACGTAGCTCAGCGCCGGTCGTCGGGGGCGAAGGAGAAGACCTCGCCGAGGCGGGTGGCCACCACGACGTCGCCCTCGGCGGAGATCGCGGTGCCGGTCGTCGTGCCCTCGGCGCCGCGCAGGACGTCGGAGTCGAGGGTGTTGCCCGTCGTCGTGTCGAAGGTGATCAGGCTCAGGCCGGTGCCGATCGCCGCGACGACGTACCCCAGGTTGCCCGCCGCCTGGGCGGGGATGCCGCGCAGGGCCAGATCCTTGCGCTCCCAGACGGTCTCGGCGTGGTCGTCGCGATCGCGCAGCGCCATGAGGTAGCCGTCGTCGCCCGCCGGGACGATCAGGCCCCCGGGCGACACCGACAGCGCGCCGCGCGGCTTCCACGGCAGCGGCTGGACCCACCGGGTGCTGCCGTCGGCGGCGTTCAGGGCGATGAGCCGGCCCGAGTTGTCGCCGACGTAGAGGGTCGCGCCGTCCTTCGACAGCGCCGGGCTGGTGGCGCTGCCGCCGGTGAGGATGTCGGCGCTCCACTCTGTGGTCAGCCGGTCACCGGCGTAGCGCACCGCGACCAGCGAGGCGGCGGCCTTGCCCGGCTGCCATACCGTGACGAAGAAGCGACCCGAATCCCCGTCCACCGCCGTCGCGTTGGCGACCGCGCAGCGCGGGCCGCCGGTGTGGCAGTCGGCCAGGCCGTCGCCCGAGGCGGGCCGGGTGAGGTCCGGGTACTTCAGGAAGTCGGGCTCGCCCAGCAGCTGCAGCGTCGGGACCTCGCGGTCCCCGGTCTGGCGGTCGAGCACGTCGACCTGGCCGGACTGCGTCACCGACAGCACGCGGCTGTCCCCGGTGAACTGCAGCGACACCGGCACCCCCGCGACCGGCGTGCGCCAGCGCGGCTGGCCGAGGTAGTTGAAGGAGCTGACCCCGCCGTCGTCACCGACGTAGACGTTGGTGACGCCGTCGACGACCGTGGGCGCCTCGACGGCCGAGGGGCCGAGCTGATTGCAGTACCGCTTGCGGCCGGTCGGCATCTGCAGCGACAGGATCGAGCAGGGTCCCGCGCTGGTGGTGACGAACAGCTGCCCCTCCGGGCCGATGGTCGGCGGCTGCGCGATCGGGCCGCCCACCGGTCGCGACCAGTTCAGCGACACGGCCTGCGCGCCGGTCACCGGGCTCGACGCGCCGTTGCGCGCGTCGTGATACGCCGCGGGCCAGCCCTTTCCGGGTCCGACGGTGATGTCGTCGACATCGGTACCGCACCCTGCCACCGCCAGCGCACCGGCGGCGACCAGCGCGGCCGCCACACGCGTCCGGGTTCGCACGTGCCGTTCTCCCCTCGGCCACGGCCATCGCGGGTCGACGGCCGCTCGCAAGAATACGGGCGCGAGGGTATCGCCACGGTGACAGGTCCCACGAAAGTAGGCTGTCGTCTCGAGAAACACCGCAACCACCGACGGGAGTACCAGGGCAGTGACGAGCATGTGGGGCGCACCGGTGACCGCACGCTGGCGGGGTTCGCGCCGCCGCGATCCGCAGCAGGCGAAATTCCTGACCAGGGAGTCGCTGCGCTGGGTGCTCGCCAACCGCGCCTACACCCCGTGGTACCTGGTTCGCTACTACCGGCTGTTCAAGTTCCGGCTGGCCAACCCGCACATCGTGCTGCGCGGCATGGTCTTCCTCGGCCGCAACGTCGAGATCCACGCGACCCCGGAGCTGGCGCGCATGGAGATCGGCCGGTGGGTGCACATCGGCGACGGCAACGCCCTGCGCTGCCACGAGGGTTCGCTGCGGATCGGCGACAAGGTGGTCTTCGGCAAGGACAACGTCGTCAACACCTACCTCGACATCGAGATCGGCGAGTCGACCCTGGTCGCGGACTGGTGCTACATCTGCGACTTCGACCACCGCATGGACAACATCGACATGCCGATCAAGGACCAGGGCATCGTGAAGAGCCCGGTGCGCATCGGCCCCGACACGTGGATCGCGGCCAAGGTGACGGTGCTGCGCGACACCCGCGTCGGCCGCGGCTGCGTGCTCGGCGCGCACGCGGTGGTGCGCGGTGACATCCCCGACTACTCGATCGCCGTCGGCGCGCCCGCCAAGGTGGTCAAGAACCGCAAAGAGGCGTGGGAGTCGACCGCGGCCCAGCGGGCGGCCTACGAGGCCGCCCTGGCCGACATCGAGCGCAAGAAGGCCGCCGCGAACTGACCTCCGCGCGTACCCATCGCGCGGTGTCGGTCGCGGTGGGTACCGTCTGCCCATGACCAGCTATGCCGCCCTGCTGCGCGGGATCATGCCGTCCAATCCCCAGATGGCCAACGACAAGCTGCGCGGGGTGTTCACCGGCCTCGGCTACACCGACGTCGCCTCGGTCCTGGCCAGCGGGAACATCGTCTTCCGCACCGCCGAGACCGACCACGGCGTGCTCGAGGACCGGATCCAGGAAGCCCTCGGCGCCGAACTCGGCATCCCCGGCGGGACGATCGTCCGCTCGATCGCCGAGCTGCGGGCGCTGCTGGACACCGACCCCTTCCCCGGCCTCACCCACGGCCGCGGCACCTACCTCATCGCCACCTTCTTCAAGCACGACGTCCCGGACACGCTGCCCGAGTTCGACGACCCGCTGGCCCGGGTGGTCGGCATCGACCGTCCCGCCCGCGCCCTGCTCGCCGTCGTCGACAACAGCACCCCGCGCACGCCGGACTTCATGGCCTGGCTGGAGAAGCAGTACGGCAAGGACATCACCACCCGCACGTGGCTGACCGTCCAGCGGGTGGTGAAGAAGATCGGGGTGTGAGCGCCGCGGTTCAGGCGCCGGGCGCGAAGGCGAGGCCGCGGGCGGCGAGTTCCTCGGTGAGGACGCGGACCGCCTTCGGGCCGACCCCGTGGAGGGCGAGGAGCTGCTGCGCGGTCACCTCGGTCAGCGACGCGTAGGTGGTGCGCCCCGCCGCCGTCAGGGCGCGGGTGGCGGGCCTGCCGATCGCGCGGGGGAATTCGGTGGGGTTCTCGTCGGGCACGGTCGGTCCTTGTCGGTGGGTGCCGGTCAGGCCGCGTGGGCGGTGCAGAGGAACGCGGTGCCGGTGCGGCCGATGCGGGTCAGGACCAGGGTATAGGGCGTGCGGCCTTTGAGTTTGAGGCGTTTGCGCAGGGCGTCGGGGTCGACGTCGACGCCCCGCACGAGGATCTCCAGTCTGCCGCAGTCGCGGCGGGACAGCTCCTGGCGCAGGGTCTTCTCGTGCAGGGGGAAGCGGTCTTCGACGCGGAAGCCGCGCATGCCCGCGGGCACGGTGTCGCCGGTGAGGTAGGCGATGTGGGGATCGAGCTGCCACAGCCCGTGTCGCGCGGCGTAGTGCCGGACCAGCCCGGCGCGGACGACGGCGCCGTCGGGGTCGACGATCCAGTCCCCCGGCGGCCGCTCGGCGATGTCGTCGGGGTCGGCGTCGGTGAGGGTGTCGTGCGCGCCGGCGCCGCGCAGGACGGTCGCGCGGCGGGTCACGCCGGGTTGGGTGAGGCCGGGCGACCAGAGGCAGGCTTCGCGGACGGCGCCGTCGAGGGAGACGACCTCGATCTCGCCGTCCCAGCCGAGGCGGTCGAAATCCAGCCCGGGCGCGGACTTCACGGCGAGGTCGCGGCCCGCGTAGGCCGTCAGGAGGTCGGGCAACGGGGGCTGGAGTCTCGCCGGGTCGTAGGTGCGCTTGCCGTCGGCGCGGCGGGCCGGGTCGGCGATGACGACGGTGTCGCGGGAGACCGGCACGGTCGCGTCGGCGCGGAGCAGCGCCACCGCGCCGGGTGCCGCGGCCGGTTCCGCGCCCGCCCGGGCCGACGCCAGATTGTGCGCCGCCATGTCCAGGCGCACCGGATCCAGGTCGCTGCCGAGGACCGCCGGGCACACCCGGACCAGCTCGGCCAGTTCGGCGCCGATCGAGCAGGTGACGTCGTGCACGGCGCGCCCGGCCAGCCGCGCGGCCCGATGCCGGGCCACGGCCGAGGGCGTCGCCTGTTGCAGCGCGTCGTCGGTGAACAGCCAATCCCGGGCTCCGGGGAGTTTGGCGCGGGCTCTGCGGCGCAGCACGACGGTGTCGATGAGCGCCGCGGCCCGGTCGCCGTGGTCGCGGCGCACCCGCTCGAGGTCGCGCAGGTGCGTCGCGGAGGTCAGCTCCAGCCGGTCGACCCCGGTGAGCGCGGCACGTCCCGCCGCGCTGCCGAGATAGGCGACGTCGTCGCGGCCGAAGCGGTACCCCACCTACTTCTGCGCGGCGCCCGGCTTCACGCCGGTGATCATCGCGTTGTAGAAGAACTCGCGCGGCACGACGTGGCGCAGGACCTTCTCGTCCAGGCGGCTCAGCGCCAGCCAGGCCTTGTACTGGGCCATGCGGTAGCCGATGGTCAGCTTCTCGTCGGGCACGGCGGCCTCGAAGGTCCGCACGGGCCAGCCCCACAGGGCGGCGGCGAATTCCTCGGTGGTGGCCTTGACGTCGACCGCGCCCGCCGAGCGGGCCATCTTCTCGAGGTCGCTCGGGTCGAAGGTGTGCAGGTCGACGACGGCCTCGAGCGCGGCCGCGCGGGACGACTCGTCGAGCTCGGTCTGCGGGCGCCGCCATGCGGACAGGAACGGCAGCCGGGTGACCTCGGTGGTCACCTTCCAGGTGATCTGGCCCAGCTTGCGGGCGTAGAAGTTGCCGACGGTGGTCGGCTCACCGGCGAAGACGAACCGGCCGCCGGGCTTGAGCACCCGCAGGCACTCCTTGAGCGCCAGCTCGACGTCGGGGATGTGGTGCAGCACGGCGTGGCCGCACACGAGGTCGAAGGTGTCGTCCTCGTAGGGGATCGTCTCGGCGTCGGCGACGCGGCCGTCGACGTCCAGGCCGAGGTGCTCGGCGTTGCGCAGCGCGACCTTGACCATGCCGGGCGACAGGTCGGTGACCGAACCCGACTTCGCCACCCCGCCCTGCATCAGGTTCAGCAGGAAGAAGCCGGTGCCACAACCCAGTTCGAGCGCCCGCTCGTACGGCAGCGGGGCGGGACCGACGGCCAGGTCGAACCGGCCGCGGGCGTACTCGATACAGCGCTCGTCGTAGGAGATCGACCACTTGTCGTCGTAGGTCTCGGCTTCCCAGTCGTGATAGAGGACCTGGGCGAGCTTGGTGTCCTTGAGTGCTGCTTCGACCTCGGCCTCGGTGGCGTGGGGGTTCGGCGCCGGGTCGTCGGGGTGAACCGTCATAACCCGCAACCCTAGCTGGCCGAGCCCGCCGGTTGTGTCCGCGGGTCCCGTTCCTGGGCAGGTGTTCAGCGCGACCGCCGGTACCGGCCGGCACCCGGGCCGGTGATACCGATCGGGCATGACCGGCGCGGACCCGGAAACCGCAGGTCAGCGCCCGGTGAACCCCTCGATTCCCGGGCCCTGCGCGAGGTAGCCCAGCGTGCCGCGGCGCACGTCCTCGGTGTCGAACAGCGCCGACCATTCGGCGACCGCGCGGCTGTGCCCGTGCGGGCCCGCCTCGAAGACCGCCTTGGCCGCGGCCAGCGCGCGCGGCGCGGCCGTGACGAACTGGGCCGCCCAGGCCCGCGCCGCGGAGAGCACGTCGTCGGGCGCGACGACCTCGTCGACGAGGCCGAGCCGCAGCGCCTCGTCCGCACCGACGAAGCGGCCGGTGTAGACGAGGTCCTTGGCCGCGGCCGAGCCGATCAGCAGCGACAGCCGCCGGATGCCCGAGAGCGGGATGAGCCCGGCCTTGATCTGGTTGAGCCCGAGCTTCACGTTGTCGCCCACGATCCGGTGGTCGGCGCCCAGCGCCAGCTCGAGGCCGCCGCCCAGGCAGTAGCCCGTGATCGCGGCGACCGTCGGCTGCGGCACCCGGGCCAAACAGCCGAGCGCGGACTGCAGGTCGGCGGCCAGCGCCGCGGCCTGGCCCGCGTCGAGGGCGGCCAGCTCGGCCATGTCGTCACCCGCGGAGAACACCCGCTCGTCCCCGTAGACGATCAGCGCCGAGACCCCCGGATGCGCCGCGACCCGCTCGGCGGCCGCGGCCACCTCGCGCGCCAGTTGCGCGTCGACCAGGTTCAGCGGCGGGCGGTCGACGCGCAGCACGGCCACGCCCCGGGTGGTGGCGTCCGCGGGCAGGTCAAGGGTGACGAATTCGGCCATGGCGGAGAGTTTATGGAGCCGTGGCGGATCCGGCCGCGCTCGGCCCCGTGGCCCCGCTCAGCGCCGCCGGGTCCGGCAGGTCGGCGAAATAGCGCTCGATGCCGGGGAAGTTCGACAGCGGATGCCGGCCGATCCTGGCGTGGAAGTGCGGCATGATCGGCTCGATCTCGCGCTCGGCGGCGAGCACCGCGGCGGTGTCGGGGTAGGCGAGCAGCGCGTCGAGCTGCGACCAGGTCGGCGGCAGCAGGATGTGCTCGCCGGAGCGCCACGCGGCGAGGGCGTCGGCGGCGGTCCGCCAGGACACCTGCGCGGCCTCGGTGGTCGCGCCGTCGGCGAGCTGCCCCTCGGGCAGCACGGCCACGAAGAAGCGGGTGTCGTAGCGGCGGGGCTCGGCCTTCGGGGTGATCCAGTTGGCCCACGGCCGCAGCAGATCCGCGCGCAGCAGCAGGCCCTCGGCGGCGAGGAACTCCGCCAGCGACAGTTCGCGGCGCTCCAGCCTGCCGCGGGCCTCGTGATAAACGGTCGAATCGGCGACCACGGTGTCGGCGGCCGGGCCGGCCAGCAGGACGCCGCACTCCTCGAACGTCTCGCGCACGGCGGCGGCGACGAGCGCCTTGGCCACCGGTTCGGTGGTGGCGAAGCGCCGCGCCCACCAGGCGGGATCCGGTCCGGCCCAGGCGATGTCGGCGACGCCGTCGGTCGGGTCGACGCCGCCGCCGGGGAACACGGTCATGCCGGCCGCGAAGGCCATGGCGCCGGTGCGCCGCTGCAGGAAGACCTCGGGCCCCCGCGCGCTGTCGCGCACCAGGATGACCGTCGAGGCGTCGCGCGCGGGCACCTCGGGGCTGTCGGTGTTGTTCACGGGATCGCTCATCGCTGTCCTTCCCGCACCCCCACGCCGGTGTGGCGGTGCGCCGCGGGGCGGGCCGTCCCCGGCCCCACCCTGCACCCTAGCGGCCGCTTGGTGAGGCGTTCCGTCTTCGGCCGGACGTATCAGTCCACGCGGGCGCGGCGGTGCTGGCCCGAGCGGCGCGCCCGCCGGGCGAACCAGCGCCCGTCGACCCGGTCCAGCGCGATGGACTGGCTGAACGCGGCGGAGAGGTTCTCGGCGGTGAGCACGTCCTCGAGCAGGCCCTGCGCGACCACCTCGCCCTCCTTGAGGAGCAGGCCGTGGGTGAAGCCGGGCGGGATCTCCTCGACGTGATGGGTGACCAGCACCATGGCGGGCGCGTCCGGGTCGGCGGCCAGGTCGCCGAGCCGCTCGACCAGTTCCTCGCGGCCGCCGAGGTCCAGGCCGGCGGCGGGTTCGTCGAGCAGCAGCAGTTCGGGATCGGTCATCAGCGCGCGGGCGATGAGGACCCGCTTGCGCTCGCCCTCGGACAGGGTCCCGTAGGCGCGGTCCGAGAGGTGCTCGGCGCCCAGTGTCTCCAGCATGTCGACGGCGCGGACGGTGTCGATGTCGTCGTAGCGTTCCCGCCAGCGGCCCAGCACCGCGTACCCGGCCGAGACGACCAGGTCGCCGACCTTCTCGTCGGGCGGGATGCGGCTGGCCACCGCCGCCGAGGACAGGCCGATCCGCGGCCGCAGTTCGGAGACGTCCACCTTCCCCATGGTCTCGCCGAGCAGGGTCGCGACGCCGGAGGTGGGGTGCACCTCGGCGGCGGCCATGCGCAGCAGCGAGGTCTTGCCCGCGCCGTTGGGTCCTAGGACCACCCAGCGTTCGTCGAGCTCGACCTGCCAGCTGACCGGGCCGACCAGGGTGTGGCCGGAGCGGCGGATGGTGACGTCGGAGAAGTCGATGAGCAGATCGGGATCGGGTTGCGACACGCGCTCCATCTTGGCCCACGCGACGCGTTCGCGGAACGACCCGCCCCGGTCGAGTTCGTGAAGAGTCACCGCCCGCCCGCGGGGACGGCGATGATCGTCAGCGAACCGGGGGCGACTTCGGTGAAGCCCGCGTCGCGCACCGCCACCGCGCGCCCCGCGGCGACCTCGGCGGTCAGCCCTGCCCACCGCTCGGGGCCGGAATCCCGCACCGCGCAACGGTATCCGTCCAGCGACCAGGCGCGGGCGGCGTCGGCGGACAGCGCGCCCGCCAGCAGCATGCTCGCGTGCCCGACCTGCGCGGCGGCCTTGCCGACCGACATCTCCAGGGTCGCGTTCACCCACAGCACGGGGTACCGGGGGTCGGCCGGGCCGGGCTCGTCGTGCGCGAGGTCGGTGCCGCCGATCTGCAGCCGCCGGATCCGCGGGTCGACCGCGCCGACCGGTCCCGGCACGAACGCCCGCGCCTGCGCGCCGTCGACGTCGACGGTGATCCCGTCGACGTCGCCCGCCGCGACCCACTGCGCGCCCCTGGCCCGCCGCGCGACCTTCCGGATCCGGGACCGCTTCCACGCCAGGTAGCGCTCCTCCCACTCCCCGCCGGACCCCGACCGGGGGTCGAGGCACACCGCCACCGCCGCGGCGGCCGCCGCTTCGAGCAGGGCGCTGCGCGCGGGCGGGTCGGCCTTGGGGATGTGCAGCACCATCTGCATGGCCTGCACGAGCGCCGGGTCGGCCGGGTCACCGCCACCGCCGTACCCGCGCGCGAGTTCGGCGTGCCGGAGGGCGAACGCCGCGGGATCGTCGACGTCGGGCAGGGCGCAGATCGATTCGTCACTCATCGAGCACCGAGCCTAATCAGCCACCGAGCACGCGCACCTGCAGCGTCCAGCGGATGCTGGCGGCGTCGGGCTGCTGACCCGGCTGCACCGAGACGAACTGCAGCTGGGTCGGTCCCGCGTTCGCGGCGCGGAAGGCCCAGGTGGTGGCGCCGTTCGCGGTGTCCGGGTCGCCGCTGGGCAGCAGCGCGTTCTGGTCGAGGGTGCCGACGGACCAGGGTTGGCCGGTGGCCGAGGTCTGGGGCAGCTGGACGACCAGGCGCTGGCCGGTGAACAGCGGCAGCGCGGTGCCGTTGGCGCTCTCGTCGACCAGGACGGCGGCCAGGGGCACGTCCGGCAGCGCGGTGGGCAACGCCGCGGTGGGGCAGGGCGTGGAGGACGGAGCGGCGGTGTCGTCGTCGTTGCCGCCGCAGGAGGTCAGCAGCAGGACCGCCGCCGCCGCGCACAGGACCGGAATCGTTCGACGCATCGCGCTCTCCTGCCTTCTCACCCTGCGGGGACCTCGACTGTAGGTCCGCGGGCCGGTGCGTCCGGGGCGGCGCGCCGGTCGTCGCGCGCATTCGGCCGCCACGGTCGGCAATTCACCGGTGACGACCCGGAACCGCGCCCGTCGCGCCGCCTCCTTCCGGTCGGCACATTTCCATCGGACCATTTTCCGGACGGAATCGCCCCGCCCGTCCGGGCCGCCCGGACGGACGGGTCGAAGAATGGCGGCGGCGTCCGGGAAGAAAGCATTCTCCGACAACGGGATCCGTCCTTCTCCCGCGCGTGCCCCGATCGGCGGGACCCGCGCCGAGGGCGGCAACAGGGAGCGCCGAACTGCCGATACACCCGCCTGCGCGCCCCGTCGCGGGCGATCGGATCGCGAACACGCGGGGCGCGGATCGCATTCGGAACCGAACGGACGGTACGTGACAGGAAATTCACGGAGCCGTCCAGGGTGGAATACAGGAATTCACACCGAAATTCGTGCGGACGCGCGGGATCGGAGTAGGTTGCCGTTGTCCCGAGACGAGCGGCACCGCGTCGGTATCAACCATTTCTGGGAGTCTGTCGTGCAACACCTCGAGCATTTCAGCAACGGCTGGGTGAACCCCGTTCTGGCGTATCTGGTCTCGTTCATCGGCGCGGTGCTCGGCCTGCGCTGCGCGGTGCACGCCGAATCCGCCGCGAACCCGGCGGGCTGGCTGACCGCAGCCGCCGTCGCCCTCGGCGGCACCGGCATCTGGGTCATGCACTTCACCGCCATGATCGGCTTCGCCATCACCGGCGCCACCGTCCGCTACGACGTGGGCCGCACCCTGCTCAGCGCGGTCATGGCGATCGTGGTGGTGCTCGCCGGGCTGAGCATCGTCACCCGCGGACGCCGCGAGGAGATCGCGCTGCCGGTCGGCGGGACCGTCACCGGGCTCGGCGTGGTGGCCATGCACTACCTGGGCATGTCGGCGATGAGCACCGGCACGGTCATCACCTACCGGGTGGTGCCGGTCGCGCTGTCGGTGATCATCGCCGTGGTCGCCTCGACGGCGGCGCTGTGGTTCATGCTGCACGTGCGCGGCTCGCTGACGACGCTCGGCGCCGCGGCGATCATGGCGCTGGCGGTGGTCGGCATGCACTACACCGCCATGGCCGCGGTGCGCAGCCACGCGCCGCTCACGAGCCAGGCGGTCGACGGCGTCGCGCCCAAGGCGCTGCTGCTGCCCCTGATCTCGGCGGTGGCCGCGGTCGTCGTCACGCTGGTGATCATGGTCGGGCTGGCCGAGATCGAGACCGCCGACACCGGCGAGGCGGCGGCCGACGAGCCGTCGCGGACCCCGATGTTGTCGGGCACCGACCCGGCGGCCCTGTCCACCGACGGACGCGCCTGGCCCCGCAGGCCCTGAGCGCCACGGCCGCCGCACGCGCGTCGACGCCGTCCTCCGCTCCCCCCACTCCCCCTCTCCCCGTGCGGCAATACGCTCACCGCGCACCGAACCCGGCACGTGCGGCGATGCCGCGGGCGGCGGACCCGGACACCGGAGGGCGCGGTGCGGGCTCAGTAGGGTGTGCGCAGTTCGATGCGCAACAGGAGGTCCCCGTGGTCGTTCGCAGTCACACCCTGGCAGTGCCGACGGCCGACGGGGTCGCCGACGCCTTCCTCGCCCACCCGGGCGACGGGGCGCCCCATCCGGCGGTGCTGGTGTTCGGCGACGCGTTCGGCCCGCGCCCGGTCGTGCGCGCCTACGCCGAGCGCCTGGCCGGGCTCGGCTACGTGGTCCTCGTGCCGAACGCGCTGTACCGGGCGGGCGCCGCGCCGGTCGTCGAGCTGCCGGACTTCATCGACACCGTCCGGCGGGACGAGATCTTCGCCCGGTTGCGACCGCTGCTCACCGCCCTCACGCCCGACCTCGTCGTCCGCGACGCCGCGGCGTACCTGCGCCTGCTCGCGGACTCCCCGCTGACCACCGAGGGACCCGTCGGGCTGACCGGCTACTGCATGGGCGTGCGCCTGGCCCTGCACACCGCGGCCGCCTACCCCGACCGGGTGGCGGCGGTGGCCGGCTTCCACGGCGGGCGTCTCGCGACCGACGACGCCACGAGCCCGCACACCGTGGTCGACCGCATCCGCGCGGAGGTCTACCTCGGGCACGCCGACACCGACCCGGGGCTGCCCCCGGAGCAGATCGACCGGCTCGACGCCGCCTTCCGCGCCGCCGGGACGACGTTCCGCACCGAGGTGTACGCGGGCGCCGGACACGGATTCACCCAGCCCGACACCGACGTCTACGACGAGAAGGCCGACGACCGGCACTGGCGGGAACTGACCGGGCTCCTCGCCCGGACGCTGGGCTGAGGGCTAGTTGCGGCCGAGCAGCGGGACGCGGCGGATACCGCCGTCGCGGGCGTCGGCGGCCTCGACCTCGTCACGGGTGACGCCGAGGATGAACAGCACCGCGTCCAGGTAGGGGTGCGACAGCGCGGTGTCGGCGACCTCGCGCAGCGCGGGCTTGGCGTTGAACGCCACGCCCAGACCCGCCGCGTTGAGCATGTCGATGTCGTTGGCGCCGTCGCCGACGGCCACGGTCTGTTCCATCGGCACGCCCGCCTCGGCGGCGAACTTGCGCAGCGCGGTGGCCTTGAACGCCCGGTCGACGATCTCGCCGGTGACGCGGCCGGTCAATTTCCCGTCGACGATCTCGAGGGTGTTGGCCTGCACGAAGTCCAGCTCCAGCTCGTGGGCGAGCGGCTCGATGACCTGGCGGAAGCCGCCCGACACCACGCCGCAGCGGAAGCCGAGCCTGCGCAGGGTGCGGATGGTGGTGCGCGCGCCCGGGGTCAGCTCGATGCGGTCGGCGACCTCCTCGATGACCGACTGGTCCAGGCCCTCGAGGGTGGCCACCCGCTGCCGCAGGGACTCGGCGAAGTCGAGCTCGCCGCGCATGGCGGCCTCGGTGACCTCGCGGACCTGCTCCTCGACGCCCGCGTGCGCGGCCAGCATCTCGATGACCTCGCCCTGGATGAGGGTGGAGTCCACGTCGAACACGATGAGCCGCTTGGCGCGGCGCGCGAGGCCCGCGCGCTCCACGGCGATGTCGACCTGTTCGGCCACGGCCACGTCGGCCAGGGCGGTGCGCAGGCGCGAGTCGGTGTCGGCGCCCGCGTCGGTCGCGGTGACCATCAGCTCCATGCCGGTCACCGGGTAGTCGGCGATGCCGCGGATGGCGTCGATGTTGGCGCCGAGGGTGGCCAGCTGCCGGGAGATGGTGCTGAAGGCGCGGGCGGTGACCGGGGCGCCGAGCACGACGACGGCGTGGGTGGAGACGGGCTGCTTGCCGATCTGCGCGTCGACCGACACGTCGACCTGCATGCCGACGGTGTTCATGGCCTCTTCGAGCTCGTCCTGCAGCGCCTCGGGATCGTTGGGGCACGAGACCAGCACGCCGAGGGTGAGCCGGCCGCGGATGACCACCTGCTCCACGTCCAGCAGGCTCACCTGATGGCGGGACAGCGCCGAGAGCAGTACGGACGTCACACCGGGCCGGTCGGGTCCGGTGACGGTGACGAGAACTGTGGTGTCGGCCAAGACGATGCGCTCCGTTGTCTGTTCGCCCGCCGCGGGGCGATCTGCTCGTTTACCCACATAAACAAGCATGCACCTGCTGGATCACCCAGCAGGTGCATACCCGTCGATGACTCGAGTGAGTCTAGTGCTTGGCCAGCGCGCCTTCGCTCACGTGGCTGGCGTGCTTGCCCGAACCCCAGCCGACGTGGGCCTCGGCCCGCATGCGCTCGACCATGTGCGGGTAGTGCAGCTCGAACGCGGGACGCTCGGAGCGGATGCGCGGCAGCTCGTAGAAGTTGTGGCGCGGCGGCGGGCAGGTGGTGGCCCACTCCAGGGAGTTGCCGTAGCCCCACGGGTCGTCCACCGTCACGACCTCGCCGTAGCGGAAGCTCTTGAAGGTGTTCCAGATGAACGGCAGCATCGACGCGCCGAGGATGAAGGCGCCGATGGTGGAGATGGTGTTCAGCGTGGTGAAGCCGTCGCTGGGCAGGTAGTCGGCGTAGCGGCGCGGCATGCCCTCGGCGCCCAGCCAGTGCTGGACGAGGAAGGTGGTGTGGAAGCCGATGAAGGTGGCCCAGAAGTGCCACTTGGCCAGGCGCTCGTCCATCATGCGGCCGGTGATCTTCGGGAACCAGAAGTAGATGCCGGCGAAGGTGGCGAACACGATGGTGCCGAAGAGCACGTAGTGGAAGTGCGCGACGACGAAGTACGAGTCGGTGACGTGGAAGTCCAGCGGCGGCGAGGCGAGGATGACGCCCGACAGACCACCGAAGAGGAAGGTCACCAGGAAGCCGATCGACCACAGCATGGGCGATTCGAAGGTCAGCTGACCCTTCCACATGGTGCCGATCCAGTTGAAGAACTTCACACCGGTCGGGACCGCGATCAGGAAGGTCATGAAGGAGAAGTACGGCAGCAGCACGGCGCCGGTGGCGTACATGTGGTGCGCCCACACCGCGATCGACAGGGCCGCGATACCCAGGGTCGCGTAGACCAGGGTGGTGTAACCGAAGATCGGCTTACGGCTGAAGACCGGGAAGATCTCGGACACGATGCCGAAGAACGGCAGCGCGATGATGTAGACCTCGGGGTGGCCGAAGAACCAGAACAGGTGCTGGTAGAGCAGGATGCCGCCGGTGGCCGGGTCGTAGATGTGGCCGCCGAGGTGGCGGTCGTAGGCCAGGCCGAACAGCGCCGCGGTCAGCAGCGGGAAGGCCAGCAGCACCAGGACCGAGGTCACCGCGATGTTCCAGGTGAAGATCGGCATGCGGAACATGGTCATACCGGGCGCGCGCAGGCAGACCACGGTGGTGAGCATGTTGACGCCACCCAGGATGGTGCCGAGGCCGGAGACGGCCAGGCCCAGGATCCACAGGTCGGTGCCGACGCCCGGCGAGTGCAGGATGTCGGTCAGCGGGACGTAGGCGGTCCAGCCGAAGTCGGCGGCGCCACCGGGGGTGACGAAGCCGGCGACCGCCATCGAGCCACCGAACAGGTACAGCCAGTAGCTGAACGCGTTCAGGCGCGGGAAAGCGACGTCGGGCGCGCCGATCTGCAGCGGCAGCACGATGTTGGCGAAGCCGAACACGATCGCGGTCGCGTAGAACAGCAGCATGATCGTGCCGTGCATGGTGAACAGCTGGTTGAACTGCTCGGGCGAGAGGAACTGCAGACCCGGCCGGGCCAGCTCGGCGCGCATCAGCAGCGCCATCAGGCCACCGACCAGGAAGAAGCTGATCGCCGTCACCAGGTACATGGTGCCGAGCACCTTGGGGTCGGTGGTGGTGACCATCTTGTAGAGGAACGAGCCCTTGGGCCCGGTCCGAGCCGGATATGGCCGCGTCGCTTCCAATTGAGGGACTGGCCTGGGCTCAACCGCAGTCACTGATCCTCCTGAAGATGCCTGTACGTCACTCGCAACGCCGACCGCGCTCTCGGGAGAGTGCCTCGGTGGACATGCGTCGAAGTGAATCGTAAACCGTGCTGCCCCAGCATTCCGCGCGGGTCCTACTCTGTGTCGTATTAGATCTTCCCTCGCAGGTCCCGGCGGTGCAACGCCGCGCGGCGATGAATTTGCGTGAGCATCGTCGTCGGCACTGTCAGATCCCGCCGCCGTCCGGCGGCCAGACGCGAGGAGTCGACATGAGCTACACGGCACGATCCGGCGATCCGACCTGGGTCGACCTCTACACCGCCGATCCCGACCGCGCGATCGCCTTCTACGGCGACCTGTTCGGCTGGACGGCCGAGCGCGGCGGCCCGGAGTACGGCGGCTACATCACCTTCCGCAAGGACGGCAGGGCCGTGGCGGGCGCGATGGGCCGGGTCGGCGAGCCCGATCCGCTGCCCGACCGGTGGACGGTCTACCTGGCGGCCCCCGACGCGGACGCGGTGACCGCGGCCGCGAAGGTCTGCGGCGGCGAGGTGATCGTGCCGCCCATGCCGGTGGCCGATCTCGGCGTGATGGGCGTGCTCGCCGATCCGGGCGGGGCGGGCGTCGGCCTGTGGCAGAAGGGGACCTTCGGCGGTTTCGAGACGATCGGGCAGGCCACCGGCGGCGTGTGGAGCGAGCACGACGGCATCCCGACCTGGTTCGAGCTGATGACCCGCGACTACGACGCCGCCCTCGGCTTCTACCGCCAGGTCTTCGACTGGGACGACACCTTCGTCGTCGCCGACACCCCCGAGTTCCGCTACACCACCCTCCACGCGACCTCGCCCATGCTCGGCGGCGTCATGGACGGCACCGGCCATCTGCCCGACGGCGTGCCCGGCGCCTGGACGGTGTACTTCGGCGCCGAGGACGTGGACAAGGCCGTGGCCAGGGCCGTGGAACTGGGCGGCGGGGTCTCGTTCGAGCCCATGGACACCCCCTACGGCAGGCTCGCGGGCCTGACCGATCCCACGGGCGCGCATTTCAGCGTCGGCGGCACCGCGCGCTGAGCCGCGGTTCGACCACCTTGGGGTGGTAATCGTTCCCCCCTGGGAGTTACCACCCCAACGCTGGGGTCGCTGTCGGATCCCCCGTCCGGCGACGACAGTGGAGTTGTACCGAAAAGCACCTCCCACCAGCACGAAGGGGACACACCGATGAGCGCTCCGGCCACCGCCTCCGCCACCGTCATCGCGCTGCCGCAGCGCGGCCGCTCCGCCGCGACGAGCGCCGCGGGACGCCTGGCCGACGCCGATCTCGACCGCTGGGCCAACCGCCTGGCCCGCCTGCTGCTGGCGCGCGGCGCCGTGGCGGGTGCCCGGATCGCCGTGGCCGTCGACCCCCGGACCGAGGCGATCGTGGCCGAGGCGGCGGTGCGCAAGATCGGCGCCGAGCCGGTGCCCGCCCACGCGGCCGCCCGGTTCGGGATCACCACCCGTGACCGCCGCGACGAGCTGTCCGACGCCGTCGACTGGCTGATCCTGGACGACCGGTCCACCCTGCGCCACTACCTGGTGAGCTCCGACGCGCCGCTCTCCGGCGCCGAGCTGCGCGCGGCCTCCTGAAAATTTCCCATTCCCGTCCGGTCCTCGCAGGTCCAGAATGGATCAGAGCGCAGTACGCAGCGGCGAGTACTACCCCCGGGTGGTTGCTCGGCGGTCGGGGACACATCGTGAACATCGAGCACCGGACATGAGAACGCAGGCTTGCTCATGACTCAGTCTTCCCCGCACACCGCGGCAGGCAGCCCCTTCCCGCTGTCCGCCGCGCAGCGCGGCATCTGGTTCGCCCAGCACATCGCGGGCGAGGTGCCGATCTCCATCGCCCAGTACGTCGAACTCTCCGGCCCGGTCGACCACGCCCTGCTCACGCGGGCGATGCGGCGCGCGGGCCGGGAGTTCGGCACCGGCTACGTCCGGCTGGTCGACGTCGACGGCGAACCACACCAGGTGGTCGACCCCACCCTCGACGACGACATGGCCGAGCTGGACTTCCGCGGCGAACCCGACCCGGTCGCGGCCGCGCACGCGTGGATGCGCGCCGAGTATTCCGCGCCGCTGGACGTCATGCGGGACCGCCTGGTGCGCCCGGCCATGCTCCGCGTCGCGCACGACCGCTGGTTCTGGTACTCGCGGATGCATCACATCGTGCTCGACGGCATGGGCGCGCTCGCGCTGGTGCAGCGCACGGGCGAGCTCTACAACGCCGCGCTCGAGGGCAGGGAGCCGCCGGCGGCCAAGGCCGAGCCGCTGTCGCGGATCGTGGCGGCCGACCTGGCCTACCGCGGGTCCGACCGGTTCGCCACCGACCGCGAGTACTGGCGCGAGCACCTGGCCGGGATGGGCGATCCGGTCACCCTCGCCGGCCGCGCCGCCGACGTCGACGGGCACCCGAACCGGGCATCGGGGTCGCTGCCCGCGGAAACCGCCGCCCTGCTCGACACCGTTGCCGCCGAGGTGAATTCGGGTGTCGCGCCGACGGTGGTCGCGGCGTTCGGCGCGTATCTGGCCGCGATGACCGGCGCGCCGGAGGTGGTCCTGAGCCTGCCGGTCTCCGCGCGGACCTCGGCGACGCTGCGCCGTTCGGGCGGCATGCTGGCCAACGTGGTGCCGCTGCGGCTGCGGCTCGATCCCGCGACGACCGTGCGGGCCGCGATCCTGGCCGTGCAGGGCGAGCTGACCGGGGCGCTGCGCCGCCAGCGCTATCGCCAGGAGGACATCGTCCGCGACCTGGGGCAGTCGATGGACGAGGCGTCCTCGTTCGGCCCCGCCGTGAACCTCATGATGGTCGACACCCGGATCGCGCTCGGGCCGGTGGTCGGCCGCCTGCACGTGCTGACCTCGGGGTTGATCGACGACCTCTTCGTCAACCTGTATCCCGGGGTCGGCGGCGAGAGCACCCACATCGACCTGCAGGGCAACGGCAACCTCTACAGCGAGGCCGACCTGGCCGCGCACCACGAGCGTTTCCTGCTGTTCCTGCACCGCTTCCTGGCGGCGGGCCCGGACGCCGAGCTGTCGGCGGTGCGGCTGCTGACCGAGGCCGAGGAGGCCGTGTCGGTGCCCGCGCGCGGCCCGGCGGGGGTCGCGATGCGCACCCTGCCCGAGCTGCTGGCCGACGGCGCGGCGCGCGATCCCGGCGCGGTGGCGCTGCGCTGGGGCGCGGGCGAGACCATGACCTATCGCGAGGTCGACGAGTACACCGACCGGCTGGCGCGGGTGCTCATCGCGGCGGGCGCCGGGCCGGAACACGGGGTGGCCCTGGCGATCCCGCGCTCGCGGGACTCGGTCCTGGCCACGGTCGCCGTGGCCAAGACCGGGGCGCCGTTCGTCCCCGTCGACCCCACCTATCCCGCCGACCGGATCGAGCACATGCTCGACGACAGCGCCGTGGTGACCGGCGTGACCGTCGCCGCCGTGCGCGACGCGCTGCCCGACCGCATCGGCTGGCTGATCCTCGACGCGGCCGACACCGCCGACCGGATCGCCCGCCTGCCCGGCGGCGCGGTCACCGACGCCGACCGGCTCGCCGCCGTGCACCCCGACCAGGTCGCCTACGTCATCTACACCTCGGGCTCGACCGGGCTCCCCAAGGGCGTGCTGGTCTCCCATCGCGGCCTGGCGAATCTCGCGACCGGTTCCGGCGCCGGCTTCGGCGTCGACGCCGGGTCCGTGGTGGCCCACGCCGTGTCGCCGAGTTTCGACATCTCCGTCGAGGAGATCCTGGTGACCCTGGCCGCGGGCGCGAGCCTGGCGATCGTCCCGCCGGCCGCCTACGCGGGCGAGGAACTGGCGACGGTGCTGCGCGCGCACGAGGTCACCCATCTCAACGTCACCCCGGCCGTGGTCGGTTCGCTCGATCCCGCCACGCTGCCGCGGCTGCGCACGATCGTCGTCGGCGGCGACGCCTGCCCGCCCGACCTGGTGACCCGGTGGGCGGGCCGCGCCCTGCTCAACGGTTACGGCCCCACCGAGACCACCGTCACCGCCACCCTCAGCGAGGCGCTCGCACCGGACGCGCCGGTCACCATCGGCGGCCCCGCCCGTGGCGTGTCGTGCCTGGTGCTCGACCCGTGGCTGCGGCCGGTGCCCGCGGGCACCGTCGGCGAGCTGTACCTGGCGGGTCCCGGCGTCGCCCGGGGCTATCACCGGCGCGGCGGCCTGACCGCGAGCCGCTTCGTCGCGCACCCGTACGCGCCGGGCGAGCGGATGTACCGCACCGGCGACCTGGTCCGCTGGGACACCGCGAGCGGCCGCTACACCCTGGACTACCAGGGCCGCAGCGACTTCCAGGTGAAGGTGCGCGGTTTCCGCATCGAGCTGGGCGAGATCGACGCGGCCCTGCACCGGGTCCCCGGTGTCGACTTCGCCCTCACCGTCGGGGCGCGGACCGGTGCCGGCGCGACCGCGCTGGCCGCCTACGTCACCGCCGAGCCCGGCGCCGACATCCATCCCGAGGCGGTGAAAGCGGAAGTCGGCAGGCATCTTCCGGCCTACATGGTGCCCGCCGTGGTCACCGTCCTCGACCGTGTTCCGCTCACCCCGCTCGGCAAGGTGGACCGCAAGGCGCTCCCCACGCCCGATTTCGGCGCGCGCGCGGCGGCGGGCAGGCCGCCGTCGACCCCGCGGGAGGAGACGCTGGCGGCGCTGTTCGCCGAGGTGCTCGGCGTCGACGAGGTCGGCGCCGACGACAGCTTCTTCGCCCTCGGCGGCGACAGCATCGTCTCCATCCAGCTCGTCTCGCGGGCGAAGGCGGCGGGCATCGTGTTCAGCGCCCGTGACGTCTTCGAACGCAAGACGGTCGCCGCCCTGGCCGCGGTCGCCGGGGACGCCGAGGCGCACGTCGTCGAGGAACTGCCCGGTGGCGGCATCGGCCCGATCGAGCCGACCCCGATCGTGCGCGCCATGCTCGAGCACGGCGACACCTGGGGACGCTTCGCCCAGGCGGTCCTGATCGGCCTGCCCGCGGACATGACGAGGGACCGGCTGGCCGCCGCGCTGACCACCCTGATCGCGCACCACGACATCCTGCGCAGCACCCTGCGGACCGACGGCGCCCCGGAATGGACCGTCGCCGAACCCGGTGCGGTCGACGCCGACGCCCTGATCGAGGTGGTGCCGGCCGGTCCCGACCCCGAGACGGCCGTGGACGCGGCGCTGCGCGACGCCGCGGACCGGCTCGATCCCGCCGCGGGCGTGGTCGTGCGGGTCGTGCTCGTCGAGGGCGCGGCGGACGGCACGCTGTGCTGGCTGGTGCTGCACCACCTGGTCACCGACGGCGTCTCCTGGCGCATCCTGCTGCCCGACCTGGCGACCGCCGCCTCGGGCGGGACCCTCGCGCCCGTCGGCACCTCCTTCCGCCGCTGGGCCGCGGCCCAGCCCGGGCAGGCCCTGGCCAGGGCCGGGGAGCTGCCCCTGTGGCAGCGGATCCTGGCGACGCCGGATCCCGCGTTCGGGTCCACCGGCTTCGACCCGTCCCGCGACGTCGTCGCCACCCGCGTCCCGTGGCGCTCGACCGTCCCGGCCGACCTGGCCGACCGCGCGGTGACCGACCTTCCGGCGCGGTTCCACTGCGGCGCCGACGACGTCCTGCTGGCCGCGCTCGCGCTGGCGGTGTGCCGGTGGCGCGACCGCACCGGCGCGCTGGTCACGCTGGAGGGCCACGGCCGCGAGGAGTCCCTGCTGCCCGGCGCCGACGTCGCCCGCACCGTCGGCTGGTTCACCAGCGTGTACCCCGTGGCCGTCGACCTGTCCGGTCTCGATGTCGCCGAGGCGTTCGCCGCGGGCCCCGCGGCGGGGTCGGCGATCAAGACGACCAAGGAACAGCTGCGGGCCGTGCCCGATCGCGGCGTCGGCTTCGGCCTGCTGCGCCACCTGAACGAGGAGACCGCCGCCCGGCTCGCCGACGCCCCGGTCCCCCAGCTGAGCTTCAACTATCTCGGCCGCGCCGTCACCGGCGAAGCCCCCTGGCTGCCACGGCGTTTCGACGCCACCGACGACGACCGCGCGCCCCTGCCCGCCACGGTCGACATCAACGCCGTGCTCACCGACGCCGGCCTCGAGGTCACCTGGGCCTACGCGGGCAGGCTGCTGGCCGAGACCGACGTCCGGGACCTGGCCGAGCTGTGGACGCGGGCCCTGCGCGCGCTCGTCGCCCACGCCGACACGCCCGGCGCGGGCGGCCGCACGCCGTCGGACTTCGACCTGGTCGCCGTCGACCAGCCGCAGATCGACCGCTGGGAACGCCGCTACCCGGACCTGGTCGACGTCTGGCCGCTGTCCCCGCTGCAGTACGGGCTGCTCTTCCACGCCCTCTACGACTCCGACACCGCCGACGGCTACACCGTCCAGTCGCTGCTCACCCTGGCGGGCACCGTGGACGCCGCCCGCCTGCGCGCCGCCGCCCAGGCCCTGGTCGACCGGCACGACAACCTGCGGGTCGCCTTCGTGGAGACCGACGACGGGCCCCGCCAGCTGGTGACGGCCGCGGCCGAGATCCCCTGGACCGACCTCGATCTCACCGGCGCCGCCGACGACGACCGCGCCCGCGAGCTCGACCGGGTGATCGAGCTCGACGCGCTGACCCGGTTCGACCTCACCCGTCCGCCGCTGCTGCGCTTCACCCTGGTGCGCACCGGCGCGGACAGCTTCCGCCTGATCATGACCAACCACCACCTCGTGCTCGACGGCTGGTCGACCCCGCTGCTGGTGCGCGAGCTGCTCACCCTCTACGTCACCGGCGGCGACCCGGCGGTGCTGCCGCAGGCCCGCTCCTACCGCGGCTTCCTGTCCTGGCTGGACGGCCAGGACGAGCAGGCCTCGGTCGACGCCTGGCGCCACGCCCTGGCCGGCGTCGACACCCCCACCCGCGCGGTGCCCACCCTCGCCGGGATCGCGTCGACCGAGACCGCCATGCTGTCCGAGGAACTCCCGCCGGACACCGTCGCCGTGCTCGAAGCCGCCGCCCGCGAGGCGGGGGCCACGGTGAACACCCTGGTCCAGGCGGCCTGGGCGATGCTGCTCGCGATGCTCACCGGCCGCACCGACGTGGTGTTCGGCAGCACGGTCTCGGGCAGGCCGCCGGATCTGGCAGGCGTCGAGGAGATGGTCGGGCTGTTCATCAACACCGTGCCCGTCCGCGTCACCCTCGACCCGGCGGAGAAGGTGTCGGACCTGCTCGGCCGGGTGCAGGCCGAACAGGCGCGGCTGATGGACCATCAGCACATCGGGCTGGCCGCCATCCACCGCGCGGTCGGGCTGGCCGAGTTGTTCGACACCCTCACCGTCTTCGAGTCCTATCCCATCGATCGGGAGGCGCTGTCGCAGGCGCTCGACATCGCCGGGATGCGGGTGCTCGACGTCGAGGGCACCGACGCCACGCCGTATCCGCTGAACCTGATGGTGATCCCCCTGCGCACCGACGCCGGTGACGCGCTGCGGATCACGGTGAAGTTCATGGCCGACCAGCTCGCGCGCGGGGCGGCGCAGGACCTGCTCGACCGCTTCGTGCGGCTGCTCCGGAAGCTGGCGGAGAACCCGCACGCGCTGGTGTCGCAGCTCGGGTACTGCAGCGACGCGGAACTGGCCGCCCTCGTCCCGGTCCGCGGGCCCGCGGGCGTCCCGATGCGGACCCTGGCCGAGATCCTCACCGCGGGTGCCCGGCTGGACCCGGCGGCCGTCGCGGTGTCCTCGGGCGAGCTGCGGATGAGCTACGGCGAACTCGACGCCTGGTCCAACCGCTATGCGCGGGTCCTGCTGTCCCGCGGGGTCGGCCCCGAGGTGTTCGTGGTGCTGGCGCTGACCCGCTCGCTGGAATCGGTGGTCGCGGTGTGGGCGCTGGCCAAGACCGGCGCGGCGTTCGTGCCCCTGGATCCGAGCTATCCGGTGGAGCGGATCGAGCACATGCTCAGCGACTCGCGGGCGCCCATCGGCGTCACCGTGACGGCGACCGGCGAGACCCTGCCCGGCACCGTCGACTGGCTGCTGCTCGACGACCTCAACACGATGCGCCGCGCCATGCTCGTCTCCGACGCCCCCCTCACCGACGCCGAGCGCGGCGGCCCGATCGACCTCGACCACACCGCCTACCTGATCTACACCTCCGGGTCCACCGGCAAGCCCAAGGCGGTGCTGCTGAGCCATCGCGGCATCGCGAATCTGGTCACCGCCCAGCGCGAGACCCTCGCGCTGGACCCGACGGCCGCCGCGCTGCAGGTCGCCTCACCGAGCTTCGACGCCTCGGTGTTCGAGATGCTCACCGCGCACGCGGCGGGCGGCAGGCTCGTGGTGTCGCCGCCGGAGGTCTACGGCGGCGCCGAGCTGGAGGCCCTGCTGCGCACCGAACGGGTCACCCACGCGGTGATCACGCCCTCGGCGCTGGCCACCATGGAACCGGCCGAACTCACCGACCTCCGGGTGCTCTCCGTCGCGGGCGAAGCGGCCACGCCCGAACTCATCGAGAAGTGGGCCGTCGGCAGGCGGATGCTGAACCTGTACGGGCCCACCGAATTCAGCATCTGGGCCACCGGCCCGGCCGAGCTGCGGGCCGGCGAACCGGTCACCATCGGCGGCCCGATCCGCGGCGCGGCGGTGGTCGTGCTCGACACCTGGCTGCGCCCGGTGCCGATGGGCGTCCAGGGCGAGCTGTACCTGGCCGGTCCGGCGCTGGCGCGCGGCTACTTCCAGCGGTTCGCGATGACCGCGGCCCGCTTCGTCGCCGATCCCTTCGGCGCGCCCGGCGACCGCATGTACCGCACGGGCGACATGGTCCGCTGGGTGATCGACGGCGACGGCGAGCTGGCGCTGGAGTACCTGGGCCGCAGCGACTTCCAGGTCAAGATCCGCGGCCTGCGCATCGAACTCGGCGAGATCGACGCGGTGCTGTCCCGCGACGACGAGGTCGAGTACGCAGTCACCATCGGGCGCGCGGGCCCGGCCGGGGCGACGGTGCTCGTGTCCTACGTACTGCCCGTACCCGGCGCCGCGCTCGACCCCGAACGGTTGCGCGCGCGGGTGGCGGCCGAGCTGCCCGGCTACATGGTGCCCGGCTACGTCGTCCTGCTCGACGACATCCCGCTGACCCCGGTCGGCAAGCTGGACCGCAAAGCCCTTCCCGTCCCGGACTTCTCGGCCGCGCAGCGGCCCTACCTGGCGCCGCGCACCCCGGTCGAGGAGGCCGTCGCCGCCGTGTTCGCCGAGGTGCTGGGCACCGAGCGGGTCGGCGTCGAGGAGTCCTTCTTCGAACTGGGCGGCAATTCGCTCAGCGCGACCAAGGTGGTCGCGCGGGTCAACTCGGCGCTGGGATGCGCGGTGGCCCTGCGCGACCTGTTCGACGCGCCGAGCGTGGCCCAGCTCGCGGCGCGGATCGTCCCGGCCGCGCCCGGGCTGCCCGGCCGCCCCGCACTCGCGGCCCGGCCGCGCCCGGACCGGATCCCGCTGTCGCCCGCGCAGCAGCGCATGTGGGTGCTCAACCAGCTCGACCCGGACTCGGCCGCCTACAACATCGCCGTCGCGCTGCGCCTGACCGGCGAGCTGGACGTGGCCGCCCTGCGCGGCGCGCTCGCCGACGTCGTCGGCCGCCAGGAGACCCTGCGCACGCGCTACCCCGCGGACGCCGACGGCCCACGCCAGGTCGTCGTCGGCGCGGACACCGTGCTGCCGGACCTGCCGGTCACCGCGACCGAGGACGGCGCGCCGCTGCGGGCCCGGATGACCGACCTCGCGGCCGCGGGCTTCGACCTGACCAGCGAACCGCCGCTGCGCGTGCGCCTGTTCCGGGTGGCGGCCGACGTCCACGTCGTCGTCCTCGTCGTCCACCACATCAGCGCCGACGGCGCCTCGATGGCGCCCCTGGCCGCCGACCTGGTGACCGCGTACTCGGCGCGCGTCGCCGGGGCGACGGGTTCGCCCGGCCTGCCCCCGCTCACCGTGCAGTACGCCGACTTCGCCCTGTGGCATCGCGACCTGCTCGGCGCGGCCACCGACGCCGAGTCCCTGGCCGCCCGTCAGATCGGCTTCTGGCGCGAGACCCTCGCGGGTGCCCCCGACGCCCTGGAACTGCCCGCCGACCGGCCGCGGCCCGCGGTGCAGTCGATGCGCAGCGCCGACGTGGACTGCGCGTTCGACGCGCGGACCCATCGCGCGCTGGCGTACTGCGCGGCGGCCAACGGGGTCAGCGTGTTCATGGTCGTGCACGCGTCCCTGGCGGTGCTGCTGTCCCGGCTCGGCGGGACCGGCGACATCGTCGTCGGCACCCCGGTCGCCGGGCGCGGCGAGCAGGCGCTCGACGAGCTGGTCGGCATGTTCGTCAACACCCTCGCCCTGCGGACCCGCGTCGATCCCGGCGCCGGCTTCCGCGACCTGCTGACCACGGTCCGCGGGGTCGACCTCGACGCCTTCGCCAACGCCGACGTCCCCTTCGAGCAGCTCGTGCAGGCCCTCGACCCGACCCGGTCGACGGCGCACCACCCGCTGTTCCAGGTGTCGCTGTCGCTGCAGAACTTCGTCGAGCCGGTCCTGGAACTGCCGGGGCTGCGCTTCGAGGTCCAGGATTTCGACCGCCGTTCCTCGGCCTTCGACCTGAGCTTCGACCTGCGCGAACGCTTCACCGACGGCGGCCCCGCCGGGATCGACGGCGTGCTGACCTACGCCACCGACCTCTTCGACCACGCGACCGCGGCGTCGTTCGCCACCCGCTGGCGGCGGGTCGTCGACGAGGTCGTCGCCGACCCGGACCGTCCGCTGGCCGACATCGACCTGCTGACCGACGCCGAACGCGCGGAACTGGTTCCGGTGCGCGGCCCCGCGAGCGCGGGCACCGTCACCCTGCCCGCGCTGCTGGCGGCCACCGCCGCCGCCTTCCCGGACCGCCCCGCGCTCGTCGCCGGGACGCCGCTGCCCGGCGCGGCGGGCGCGACGGCGACCTACCGGGAGCTCGACGCCTACGCGAACCGGCTGGCCCGGCTGCTGATCGGCGTGGGCGCCCGCGCCGAAACGGTCGTCGCCCTCGGCCTTCCCCGCTGCGCGGAGCTGCACGCGGGCATCTGGGCCACGGCGCGGTCCGGCGCGGCCTTCCTGCCCGTCGACCCGAAGCATCCGGCGGATCGCCTCGAGCACATGCTCACCGATTCGGGCGCGACGGTCGGCCTCACGCTGGCGGCCTTCCGCGACCGGCTGCCGGACACCGCGCGGTGGCTCGTGCTCGACGACCCCGCGACCGCCGCCCTCCTGCGCGACGCCGGCGCGGGCGCGTTGACACCGGACGAACTCCCCCGCCCGGTCCGGCCGGAGCACCCGGCCTGGATGATCTACACCTCCGGCTCGACGGGCACGCCCAAGGGCGTCGCGGTGACCCATCGCGGCCTGGCCGACCTCGTCGCCGCCCAGCGCGCCGACCTCGACCTCGACTCCGACGCGCGGGTCCTGCAGGTGGCTTCGCCGAGCTTCGACGCCTCGGTCTTCGAGGCGCTCATGGCCTTCGGCAGCGGCGGCGCGTGCGTCGTGGCGCCCCCGGAGGTCTTCGGCGGCGCGCCGCTGGCCGAGCTGATCGCCGCCGAGCGCGTCAGCCACATGGTGATCACGCCGTCCGCGCTGGCCACCATCGATCCCGCGACCGTGTCGAGCGTGCGGGTCCTCGCGGTGGCCGGGGAGGCGGTCGGGCCGGACCTCGTGTCGCGATGGTGCGGGGACACCGGGCGCCGGATGGTCAACCTGTACGGCCCGACCGAGTACACGATCTGGGCGACCGGATCCGCGCCGCTGTCGGCGGACGTGCCGGTGACCATCGGCGGGCCCGTGCGCGGGGCGGCCGTGCTCGTCCTCGACGACCGGCTGCGGCCGGTGCCGGTCGGGGTGGTCGGCGAGCTCTACCTCGCGGGCACCGCCCTGGCCCGCGGCTACCACGCGCGCCCCGCCCTGACCGCGGCCCGATTCGTCGCCCATCCTTTCGGCGGGCCCGGCGAACGGCTCTACCGCACGGGCGATCTGGTGCGGTGGACCCGCGCCGCGGGCGCCCTGGCGCTGGAGTACCTGGGCCGCACCGACTTCCAGGTGAAGGTGCGCGGTCAGCGCATCGAGCTGGGCGAGATCGACGCGGTACTCAGCGGTCTCGACGGCGTCGACGTCGCGGTGACGCTGGGCGTGCCGGGCCCGACCGGCGCCACCGCGCTCGCCGCCTACCTGGTGCGCCTGCCGGGCGCGGACCTCGACATCGCCCGGATCCGGGCGGCGGCGGCCGACGCGCTGCCCGCCTACATGGTGCCGTCGGCGTTCGTGGTCCTCGACGAGATCCCGGTCAACGCGGTCGGCAAACTCGACCGCCGGGCGCTGCCGGACCCGGTGTTCGTCACCGACGACACGCCCTACCGGGCGCCGGAGACGCCGACCGAGCAGGTGCTCGCCGAGGTGTACGCCGAGCTGCTCGGCCGCGAGCGGGTGGGCGTCGACGACTCCTTCTTCGCGCTCGGCGGCGACAGCATCCTGGCGATCCAGCTGGTCACCCAGGCCAAGCTGCGCGGGGTCCAATGCACCCCGCTGCAGGTCTTCGAGCACCGCACCGTCGCCGCCCTCGCCGCCGTGGTCGATGCCGCGGGCGTCGTCGAGACCCTGGACGAGCTGCCCGGCGGCGGCACGGGCGACCTGCCGCCGACGCCGATCGTGCGGTACATGATCGAGCGCGGCGGCGATTTCGGCCGCTTCGCGCAGACCGCCGTGCTCGACCTGCCCGCCGGCATCGACCGAGAGCGGCTCCTCGCCACCCTCACCGCCGTGGTCGACCGGCACGACATGCTGCGCTCGCGGCTGTGGCGGGCCGAGGACGACTGGCGGGTGACGGTGACCGCGCCGGGCGGCGTCGCGGTGGACGAGCTGGTGCACCGCATCCCCTTCGATCCCGGCATCGACCCGGCCGAGTTGCGCGAATACGCGGCCACCGAACTGGATTCCGCGCTGAACCGGCTCGATCCGGCCACAGGCATCGTGTCGCAGTTCATCTGGCTCGACCCCGAGAGCGGTGCGCCCGCGCCGCCCGGCAGGCTGATCGTGGTCGCGCACCACCTCGCCATCGACAGCGTGTCGTGGCGGATCCTCGTGCAGGACCTCATCGCCGCCTGGGCGCAGGTCGCCGCCGGTGCCGTCCCGGTGCTCGCCGAGGTCGGCACCTCCATGCGCCGGTGGTCGCACGCGCTGACCGAGCAGGCGCACTCGCCGCGCCGCCTCGCCGAACTGGACTACTGGCTCGGCGTCGCCGACAGCCCCGACCCCCCGCTCGGACCGCGGGCACTCGACCCCGCGATCGACCGGGGAGACACCGTGCGCCGCTTCGGGATCGAGGTCGCCGAGGACACCACCGCGGCCCTGCTGACCACGCTGCCCCGGCTGTTCCAGGGCGGGGTGACAGACGCCCTGTTCGGCGCCCTCGGCCTCGCCCTGGTGCGCTGGCGGTCGCGGCGCGGGGTGGACGAACGCTCGGCGCTTCTGCGGCTGGAGGGGCACGGCAGGCAGGAAGAGGTCGTGCCCGGCGCCGACCTCTCCCGCACCCTCGGCTGGTTCACCAGCCTGTACCCGGTGCGCCTCGACCTGGCCGGGGTCGACGTCGAGGACGCGTTCGCGGGCGGGCCGGCCATGGGCACGGCCATCCGCGCCGCGAAACACGACCTGCTGGCCGTCCCGGACCGCGGCATCGGCTTCGGCATGCTGCGCTACCTCAACACCGCCACCGCCGCGCGGTTCGCGCGGGGGCTGCCGGGCCAGATCACCGTCAACTACCTCGGCAGGCACACCTCGGTGGAGACCCCCGCCGGGCTGGAGGGGCTGGGCTGGCTGCCCACCGACGCGTTCGGCGACCTGGACGCCGCCGAACACGCCGACGTGCCGCTGCAGTCCGCGATCGACATCAACGCCCTGGTCAGCGGCGACCGGCTGCACGCCGAATTCGGTTACGCCGCCGAGCTGCTGACCGAGAAGGACGTGGCCGAGCTCGCCGCGCTGTGGGTCGAGGCGCTCACCGCGGCGGCCCGCTTCGCCGGAACACCGGCGGCCCAGGCCGCCGCCGCGGCGGAGACGGCGGCGTCCGCGCCGTCCGGCCCGGGCGGGCTCGGGCTCGACGTCCTGCTGCCCATCCGGCCCGACGGGGACCGGCCCGCGCTGTTCTGCGTGCACTCCTCGTCCGGCATGTCCTGGAGCTACCTGGGACTGGCCGAACAGCTGCGGCCCGGCCGCCCGATCTACGGGCTGCAGGCGCCCGACCTCGGCGGCCGCGAGCCCTCGGCCCGCTCCATCGAGGAATTCGCCAGGCGCTACGTCCGCGAGATCCGCGCGGTACAGCCCAGCGGCCCCTATCACCTGCTCGGCTGGTCCTTCGGCGGCCTGATCGCCCAGGCCATGGCGGTCCAGCTGGCGGCGGCGGGCGAGCGGGTCGGGGTGGTCGCGCTGCTGGACACCGACACCGCCGACATCGACGGCGACAGCATCGAACGGCTCACCGCGGGCGCGTTCATCCACACCTTCGGCGCGATCTTCGGCATCGACGACGTCGCCCCCGACGCGACCGCGCAGGAGGCGGCCGATCTCATCACCGCCCACCTGGGCGGCGTCGAACTGGTCGACGCCGCCACCCTCGAGCGGATGGCCGCCTCCTACAACGCCTCCGCAGGCACCCGCACCGGCTATGTCCGTCCGGTCTACGACGGCGACATCGCCTATTTCCGCGCCACCGTCGACCCGTCGGAATGGATGGGCCCCGACGGCTGGCGGCCCTACGTGACCGGCGACATCGTCACCCACGACGTGGCCGTGACCCATGACGAGATGACCAATCCCTACGCACTGTCGGTGATCTCGCCGGTGCTCGACGATCTGATGGAAGCAGGAGACCGGAAATGAGCGTCGAACCAACACTCGCGCCGAGCGTCGCGCGCACCGGCGGTGTCGTGGTCGAGGGCATCGAGAAGTCCTTCGGCGACGTGCGCGCGCTGCGCGGCGTCGACTTCGAGGCCGCGCCCGGGGAGGTGCTCGGCATCCTCGGGCCCAACGGCGCGGGCAAGACCACCACGGTCAACATCCTGTCCACGCTGGTCTCGCCCGACCGGGGACGGGCGGTGGTCGCCGGCCACGACGTGGTCGCCGATCCCGCGGCCGTCCGGCGCTCGATCATGCTGACCGGGCAGTACGCGGCCCTGGACGACATGCTCAGCGGCTACGAGAACCTCGTGATGTTCGGCAGGCTCATGGGCCTGCGCAAGCCGGCCGCCCGCGCCAGGGCCCGGGAGCTGATCACCGAGTTCGACCTCGAGGGCGCCGCCGACCGGCGGGTCGGCACCTATTCCGGCGGCATGCGGCGCCGCATCGACATCGCCTGCGGCCTGGTCGTGCGCCCCGACGTGGTGTTCCTCGACGAGCCGACCACCGGCCTCGACCCGCGCAGCAGGCAGGGGGTCTGGGACCTGGTGCGCGGCTTCTCCGGCGCCGGGATCACCACCCTGCTGACCACCCAGTACCTGGAGGAGGCCGACGCGCTCAGCGACCGGATCATCGTCATCGACCACGGGGTGGTCATCGCCTCGGGCACCGCCGACGAGCTCAAACACCGCACCGGCGGCAGCTACTGCGAGATCGTGCCCCTCGACCTGTCCGGCATCCCCGCGATCGCCGAGGCCCTCGGCCCGCTGCTGCCCGCGGAGAACCTGGCCGCGCTGACCCGGGAGTCGGACCGCCTCACCATTCCGGCGCCCGACGGCGCCAAGACCCTGGCCGAGGCGTTGCGCCGCCTCGACGACGCCGGGGTCGAACTGGTCGACATCGCGCTGCGCAGGCCCTCGCTCGACGACGTGTTCCTGCAACTCACCGGGCACCCGGCGAGCGCCGAGGAGGCCGCGTCGTGACCGCGATCGCCTGGCACACCCCGACCAGGGCCACGCCGGAGACGGTGCAGCAGTGGTGGGTGCTGACCACCCGGCTGATCGTGCCCTCGGTCCGGTCCGGGGAGGTGCTGTCCTCGGTGCTGGCGCCCGCGGCGTTCACGGCCAGCTTCTACATCCCGCTCAAGACCGTGATGATGTTCTCCGGCAACGGGTTCAGCAGCTACGCCCAGTACATGATGCCGCTGGTGATCCTGCAGGCCGCGGCGTTCACCGCCATCTCGGCGGCGTTCCGATCGGCCACCGACGCCGTCGCCGGGCTCAACCGGCGCTTCGGCGCGATGCCGCTGCGGCCGCTGGTCCCGGTGGCGGCGCGGATGTCGGCCAACCTGTTCCGGCTGGTGATCGCGCTGGCCGCGGCCGTCGCCTCGGGGTACGTGATCGGGTTCCGGTTCCACCTCGACGCCGCGCACACCCTCGGGTTCCTCGGCTTCTCGCTGCTGATCGGGGTCGCGTTCACCCTCGGCGCCGACGTCATCGGCACGGTGTCGAGAAGCCCGGAGGCGACCTCGCAGGCGCTGGTGCTGCCGCCGTTGATCTTCGGCATGCTCTCGACGGGACTCGCGCCGGCGAGCCAGTTCCCGGAGTGGATCCAGTGGTTCGTCCGCAACCAGCCGGTGTCGCAGTTCGCGATCGTGCTGCGGGCGCTGGCGGGCGACCCGGCGGGCAACGCGGGGGTCGTCAGCTGGTCGCTGGTGCTGCCGTCCCTGCTGTGGCTGGCCGCCATCCTGGCGTCGTGCGCGCCGCTGGCCGTCCGGCTGAGCGCGAGGAGGGCGTGATGACCGTGCGGACCGAGAACTCGCCGGGCGCCCTGGTGCGGCACACGGCGATCCAGACCCAGCGGCTGCTGCTGCGCTGGGCGCGCAACCCGATCACCCTGCTGGAGACGCTGCTCATCCCGTGCCTGCTGCTGATCATGCTCGACATCGTGGTCGGCGGGCAGATCGAGAAGTTCACCGGCAGCGACGCCCTCTACGGTTCGGTGCCCATGGTGGCGATCGTCGGCGCCCTGTCCGGCGCGGTGGCGAGCGGCGTCCTGCTCGGCCGCGAACGCGACGCCGGGTTGCTGGCCCGGTTCTGGGTGCTGCCGGTGCACCGGGCCTCGGGCATCGCCTCGCGCGTGCTGGCCGAGGGCTGCCGGATCATGCTGGGCACCCTGGCCGTGGTCGCGGTGGGCTACCTGCTCGGCTTCCGCTTCCACCACGGCCCCCTCGCCGCGCTGGCCTTCCTGCTGATCCCGGTGATCTTCGGGCTCGCCTTCGCCACCATCGTCACCGCCGTCGCCGTCTACACGGCCAAGGCGGCGCTGGTCGAGGGCATCACCATCCTCACCTCGCTGATGATGTTCTTCAGCACGGGTTTCGTTCCGCTGGTGGCCTTTCCCGCCTGGATCCAGCCGATCGTGCGCAACCAGCCGATGTCGGTGGCGGTGGACGCCATGCGCGGGCTCGCCGACGAGGGACCGGTCGCCCGGCCGCTGACGCTCACGCTGATCTGGTCGGCGGGCGCGGTGGTGCTGTTCGCGGTGCCCGCCGCCGTCGGTTACCGGCGCGCCAGCAGGCGGTGAGGGCGGCGTCCCCGGCCCGCCGTGACCCCGGGCGGGCCGGGCCGGGTTCCCCGGCGGCGCACCCCCCGCCGGCCCGGCGGGCGGGCCCAGTACCCTCGTGCGCATGCCGGTGAGCCTCCGATTCCGCCGCACGTCCGCCTCCCGCCGTCCCGCGCGGACCCTGGCCGTCGCCGCCGCGGCGGTCGGCGCCGTCCTGGTCGTGGCCGGCTGCTCGGACGCGCCGGACGACGCCGCGAGCATCGTGCGGACCACCACCAACATCGCCGGCGCGGGCGTGGTCGGCACCGACCGCGACACCGCTACGGCCTGCCCGCTGCCCAGCGCGCCCGACACCACCGGCGGCACCCGCGCGGTCACCCACACCGCGGGCGTCGCCCAGGTGCCCGCCGACCCGCAGCGGATCGTGGTGCTGTCCGCCGCGGCGCTCGACGCCGCCTGCGCCCTCGGCCTGTGGGAGCGGGTGGTCGGCGCCTCGACCCTGCCCGGCCCGCGCCCGCAGCCGATGTACCTCGGCACCGGGGTGCTGAAGGTGCCCAGCGTCGGCGTGCTCGGCGGTCAGCCGGACCCGGCGCAGATCGCCGCGCTGAAGCCCGATCTCATCCTCGGCGACGTCGCCCCGGCCGCGGGCTACGACGCCCTCGCCGCCCTCGCGCCGACCGTGCTGGTCGGCGGCTACGGCAGCTGGCAGTCCGACTTCGCCGCCTACGCGGCGGGCATGAACCGCGCCACCGCCGCCCGCGCCGCGCTCGACGCGTACCTCGCCGAGGCCCGCGACACCGGCATCGCGATCAACGCGAGCCAGTCCCAGGCGTCGGTGCTGCGCTTCTCCCCCACCGCGACCCAGGTCCAGGGCGCCGACACCTTCGCCGCGCAGGTCCTGTCCGACACCGGCGTGCAGCGGCCGACCGCCCAGCGCGCGGGCTCCTTCGACATCCCCGCGGGCGAGCTCGACACCGAGGCCGAGGGCGACATCATCTACGTGATGTTCGACAGCGCCGAGGGCGAGGACCACGGCAAGAAGGTCATGCGGTCGGACGAGTGGAAGAAGCTCGGCGCCGCCACCGACCGCCGCGTCTTCGCCGTCGACGACACCGTCTGGCACGCCCACGGCCTCACCGCCGCCCGCGCGGTGGTCACCGACCTGCGACGCAGCCTCAACGGCTACGTCACCGACTGATCCGGCCGCGACCGGCGGTCAGCCCAGGCGCACGGTCGCCAGCATGGCGCGGGCGAGGTCTTCGGGGTCGGCGGTCGTGGCCAGTTCGGAGCCGGCGAGGGCGCCCTCCTGCCACAGGCTGGCGAAGCCGTGGACCAGGGACCAGGCGGCCAGGCGCGCGGCGCGCTGCCGGTCGGGCGACGCGCCGGGGTCGAGTCCGGTGACGCCCGCGCGCAGCGCCGCCCCCGAACGGGTCCGGGCGGCGCGGAGTTCGGGGTCGTCGGCGTGCAGGACCTCGCCGCGGTACATGATCGCGAATCGGCCCGGTTCGGCCAGCGCGAACCGGACATAGGCGATCGCGACCTCGCCGAAATCGTCTCCCGCAGCCGCCAATTCGGCAGCGAGGCGGTCGAAGCCCTGCACGGCCAGCGCGGTGAACAGCCCGGCGCGGTCGCCGAAGTGGTGCGCGGGGGCCGCGTGCGAGACGCCCGCGCGCCGGGCGAGGGCCCGCAGCGACACCGCCTCGATGCCCTCGGCCGCGATCTGCTCGGCGGCCGATTCGAGCAGGACCGCGCGCAGATCGCCGTGGTGATAGCCGGTCTTGGTCATTCCCCGATCCTGGCCGACGAACTTGTCATTGACAAGTTCCCGCTCCGGTGCCAATCTAGTCAGTGTCAAGATTGGAGTTCCGATGGCCCCCTTCGTCGTTCTCGCCGCCGTCACCGTCCTCACCCGCCTGCTCGGCCTGCTCACCGACCTGAGCTGGCCCGACTCCTGGCCCCACGCGCTCGCCGCCGGACTCGCGGCGATGTTCGCGCTCACCGCCTCGGCGCACTTCCTGCCACCCCGCCGCGACGCCCTCGTCGCCATGGTGCCGCCGCGGCTGCCGAACGCGGCCGCGCTGGTCACCCTGACCGGCGTCCTCGAACTGGCGGGCGCCGTCGGGCTGCTGATCCCGGCGACCTCGGCGCTCGCGGCCTGGTGCCTGTTCGCGCTGCTGCTGGCGATGTTCCCGGCGAACGTGCGCGCCGCGCGCGCGGACGTGGGCGTCAAGAGCATGCCGCTCCCCGCCCGCACCGCGCTGCAGGTGCTGTTCCTTGCCGCGTGCGCGGTGGTGGCGCTCGGCTGACCTAGCCGTTCGGCCAGCCGCCGTTGTACTTGCTCGGGTCCTTGCGCTGATCGTCGTCGCCCGCCAGGTGCTGGATACCCAGCCGCTCGGCGAACAGGTGCCGCTGGGTGACCCAGCCGGCGACCGACAGCGCGATCCAGCACAGCGTCGAGGCGACCTGCTGCCAGCCCTCGGCGGGATGGCTCAGGAAGTTCAGCGAGTCGTCGAACCGGCTCACGCCGGCCAGGATCATGCTCGCGCCGCCGATCGAGGTCAGCCACAGCAGCGCCCGCGCCCGGAACTTGTCGGCCAGGAACGCGCCCGCCACGCAGACCGCGAGCACCACGATCATGCTCAGCGCCCAGTTCGGGTCGCCGGGCTGCAGCACCGCGGCCAGCTTCGCGCCCGCCATCGCACCGGTCAGGCCGCCGATGAAGTACGCGGAGAACTTGAACACCAGCGTCGTCACCACCCAGGCGGTGACCGCGCCGATCAGCGCGAACAGCAGCGAGGTCCAGAACGAGGTGGTGAACAGGTCGGTGATCAGCCAGCCGAGGCCGAAGCCGATCGCCAGGATCCCCAGGTGCACCGACCGGACCCCGTAGAAGCACAGCAGCAGGCCGACGATCGCGATCACGAGCCCGTTCATGGCGTCCCTCTCCACACCCCCGGCGACTGGTCCGCTCCCACGGTAAGCCCGGCCGCGGTCACGATGCGGCACCGACATCGGCCCTGTCCGGTGACGATCCGGTCCCGGAGACGCCGAACGGCGGCACCCGAGGGGCGCCGCCGTTCACTGCCGGACAGGACTCAGAAGTCCCAGTCCTCGTCCTCGGTGTTGACCGCCTTGCCGATGACGTAGCTCGAGCCCGAGCCCGAGAAGAAGTCGTGGTTCTCGTCGGCGTTGGGCGACAGGGCCGACAGGATCGCCGGGTTGACGTCGCACTCGTCCTTGGGGAACAGGCCCTCGTAGCCGAGGTTCATCAGCGCCTTGTTGGCGTTATAGCGCAGGAACTTCTTGACGTCCTCGGTCAGGCCGACACCGTCGTAGAGGTCCTGGGTGTAGTCGACCTCGTTGTCGTAGAGCTCGAACAGCAGCTCGAAGGTGTAGTTCTTGAGCTCGTCGCGCTCGGCCGCGGAGACCTGCTCGAGGCCCTTCTGGTACTTGTAGCCGATGTAGTAGCCGTGCACGGCCTCGTCGCGGATGATCAGGCGGATCATGTCGGCGGTGTTGGTCAGCTTGGCCCGCGAGGACCAGTGCATCGGCAGGTAGAAGCCGGAGTAGAACAGGAAGCTCTCCAGCAGCGTGGAGGCGACCTTGCGCTTGAGCGGGTCCTCGCCGTTGTAGTACGAGAGGACGATCTCGGCCTTGCGCTGCAGGTTGCGGTTCTCCTCCGACCACCGGAACGCCTCGTCGATCTCCTTCGACGAGCACAGGGTGGAGAAGATGGAGCTGTAGCTCTTGGCGTGCACCGACTCCATGAACGCGATGTTGGTGTACACCGCCTCCTCGTGCGGGGTCAGCGCGTCGGGGATCAGCGAGACCGCGCCGACCGTGCCCTGGATCGTGTCCAGCAGCGTCAGGCCGGTGAAGACCCGCATGGTCAGCTGCTTCTCCTCGGCGGTGAGCGTGTTCCACGAGGGGATGTCGTTGGACACCGGCACCTTCTCCGGCAGCCAGAAGTTTCCGGTCAGCCGGTCCCAGACCTCGGCGTCCTTCTCGTCGGGCACCCGATTCCAGTTGATGGCGCTAACCCGATCGATCAGTTTCATTCCGCCTCCACACCTTTCCGACCTCGCCCGACGCGCGACACACCCGTGCCTCACCCCGGAACACTACACCTTGTGGGCTCGATCAATTCGTGGCACAAGGGGTTGTGTCGCACCCGCGTTTCGCCCCGGCTCCGAACCGTCCCGCGCGCCCACGCGCGGCCCCCTATTGTGCGGCACGCGCCGAACCATCCAAACACCGACACCGCGGGACCACACGTTCCGGGCGACAGCGCACCGGTGTGCCACGCTCCCGCGTGCTACTCCGTCTCCTTCGGGTGTCCCGATCCCGCGAACACGACCCAGACAACACGGTTGACGGAATCGGGGCAGTACCAGATCCGGCCGCCGGCGGTTACCTCGTACTGCCACTGGGGCAGATCGCGTCCGCCGACCGCGCGTTTCGCGAACGGACCACGTAACCGATGTTGACGAGCCGGGTTCTCGGGGTCCTCGGGACGCTCGGTCAATACGATCCGAGCCTCCCAGGTATTGGATCGCGCGGACCGGCACAGGTCCTCCCATCCCTTGGCGGCTTCGGACGTCGCGAATCGCGCGTCCCAACCACCCGGCCGAGCGGGCGGGGTCACCCGATCGCCACGCTCGGCAGGCATCACTCATCCACCGGTGCGAGCACCGCGCCGAAATCACCTTCGATAGGTTCACTCAACGCTCTCGCCAGCGCCGGATCGGCAAAGACCGCTGCCGTACTACGCCATTCACGGATCGTCTGGGCGAGCACCGACCACTCTCCCAATTCCGCGGAGGCCTGGAAAGCACGGGCGAAGTCGTGGACGAACTGGCGGGCCGAGTCCTCGGGCAGCACATCCACCCAGGGAAACTCATCCACCAGAGCACGGGCGGCGATGTCGTGCGGCAGGTGCGCCAGCACATTGCGCAAGGCTCGCGCGGCGGTGACCGAGCCCTCGGACGCCGCCGTGACCTGGTCCTCGCGGACCAGCAGCAACGGCGCACCGTCTCGCCGACGCACCCGCACCGTTCCTTCGTCGGCCAGTTGCGCGACCTGTTTGGGATCTCGTTGCAGGTCGCTCCACTGCACTTCGGTGGCCATGCCACCAATTATGAATTTTTTCAGAAGTTGTGCCAAGTGCCGATCGGCATGCGACGCTGACGGCTGCTCCTGGCCGGCGCGACCCCTCCGCCCGGCCCACCGCGACGCGCGTGAATCGCCGCGCCGTTTTTGCGCGCCGACGGCCTCGCGGGGCACACTCCACGCGCGTGCCCGTCCGGGCACCAGCGGTTTTCGAGCATGGGGGTATGGATGTATCGCAAGCTCGTTCTCACCGTGGCGGCCGTGTGCGTGGTGGCCGGGTGTGGTGGGTCGGAGGAGACCACGTCGGCGGCGGCCGGGGCCGGGGCGCCGGACCCGGCGTTCTGGTCGGCCCCGGCGACGACCGAACAGCAGCGGGCCGCGGTGGCCGGGGCGGCCCGGCAGATCGACGTGTGCGCCCTGCTGCCGCGCGACGCGCTGGCCGAGGCCGGGGCGGTGCAGTCGGTCACCGGCGACTCGCTGTACTCGTGCGACGCGAAGCTGGCCGGCGGCACCACGCTGACCTGGTCGTCGATGGTGCTGCCCGATCCGGTGCCCGCCGATCGCGGCACCGAGAAGAAGATCGGCGACGTCGCGGTCCGCACGGTGCCGGGCACCGGGTGCGGGGTCACCGCCCGCTATCCGTCGGGCGCCGCGATCTACCTGGGCGCCACGACCACCGATCCGGCCGCGGCGTGCGGCGTCGCCGAGAAGCTGATGCCGGGCATGCTGAAGCGCTGGGTGGCCGCGCCCGCCCAGGGCACCGCGCCCGAGACGGTGCGCACCGCGCTGCTCGGCGCCGACCCCTGCGCGGTACGCGAGAAGCTTTCCGGCACCGAGGATCTGGGCCAGGTCCAGCTGACCGCGTGCGGTTTCCGCTACAAGGGCGAGGACGTCGTGGTCAATCTCGAGTACCGGGCGCGCCCCTACGTCGAGCAGGGCAGGACCGCGGTCCCGGTCGGTTCCCGGACCGCCTACCGTTCCGAGGTCCCCGAGGGGACCGCGATGAGCTCCTACGCCGCGGTGGTCGGACCGGAACTGCCCGGCACGGCCACGCCCGAGGCCACCGGGGGCCCGGCCCCGACGGGGCCGGTGGTCCCGGTCATCGACGTCATCGCCGGGTCGAACGCCGTCGCCGAGGAGGTGCTCGGCCAGGAACTGGCCCTGTTCCCCGCGCAGTGACACGCGGGTTTGCGCGGAGGTTGCCCGGGGCGGCAGACTCGACGGCGGGACGAGGCGATCGAGTCGCAGACGGGAGCACGGGATGGCGCGCAAGGTGCTGCTGGCCGTGGCCGTGCTCCTCGCCGCCGCCGGGTGCGGCGGCGATCCGGCCGAGTCGGCGGCGCCCGCCGGGCCGATCCGCCCGGCCGCCTTCTGGACCACGCCCGCCCCGGAAACCGCTGATCGGTACGGGGTGGCGCAGGCCGTGCGCGAACTCGACGTGTGCGCGCTGGCCCCGCGCGAGCGGCTGGCGAAGATCGGCACGGTCGGCGAGGTGACGACCGGCCTCTACACCTGCAACGCCGACCTCGGCGACGGCGGCGCCACCCGGCTGTACTGGTCGTCGATGTTGCTGGCGGACGCGATGCCGCCGGGCCGGGGGATGGAATTCCAGACCGGCGGCGCCGCGGTGCGGGTCGTGCCCGACCGGGAGCAGGGCACGCCCCAGGCCTGCGGGGCGACCGTGCGCTTCCCGTCCGGCGCCGCGTTCTACCTGGGCACGAGCGTGCCCGCGGGCGGCGACGCGTGCGTGATCGCCGAGAAGCTGGTCCCCGACATGGTCGCCAACTGGCTGGCGGGCCCGCCGCAGGGCACCTCGCCGGACACGCAGAAGACCGTCCTGCTCGGGGCCGACCCGTGCGCGGTGCGCGCGTCGCTGCCCGGGTCCGGCGAGGTCGGTCCGCCCCGGCTCAACGCCTGCCGGTTCGGGTACCGCGGCGAGGACGTCATCGTCACCTACGAGTACCGGGTGCCCTCCTCGCTCACCGCGCGCGGGCACGGTGAGCAGATCGACGGCAGGCCCGTGCAGCGTTCGGAATCCATCTACGACGCCACGATCCCGCTGTTCACCGCGGCGGTCGGGCCCGAGCTACCGCCCGGCACCACCGATTCCGGCCCCCGGATCCCGGTGGTGGAGGTCGCCGCGCGCACCGATCCCGTGGCGCGCGAGGTGATGGGCCGGGTGCTCGCGCTGTTCCCGGCCCGCTGACCCTCAGAGCCCGAGCACCAGCTTGGCGGTGGTGAAGTAGATGATCAGGCCGGTCGCGTCGACCAGCGTGGTGACCATGGGCGCCGACACCACCGCGGGATCGATCCCCAGCTTCTTGGCGAGCAGCGGCATGGTGCCGCCGATGGTGGCCGCCCAGCCGCAGATCAGCACCAGGGTGATCCCGACGACCGCGGCGATGGCCGGACCGACGAAGAACGCGCCGATGATCGCGCCCGCCCCGGCCAGCATGGCGCCCAGCACCAGGCCGACCCGGCATTCGCGCCAGATCACCTTGAACAGGTCCGAGACCCGGACCTCACCGACCGCCAGCGCGCGCACGCACGCGGTGGCCGCCTGGGCGCCGGCGTTGCCGCCCGCGCCGATGAGCAGCGGGATGAACAGCGCCAGGCTGGCCGCCTGCTCCAGGGTGGTCTCGAAGAACCCGGTCACGCTGACCGTCAGGGTCGCGGCCAGCAGCAACAGCAGCAGCCACAGCGCCCGGTAGCGGGCCAGCTGGAAGACGCCGGCCGCCATGTAGTGCCCGGCCCACGGCGCCGAGCCCGCCTGCTTGGCCACGTCCTCGCTGTCGGCGGCCTCCAGGACCTCCATGGCGTCGTCGATGGTGAGCAGCCCGACCAGGCGGTCCTCGCTGTCGACGACCGGCAGGTTGAGGATGTTGGTGGAGCTCATCAGGCGCGCGGCCTTCTCCGCCGAGTCCGCGGCGCGCACGAACACCGGCTCGGTGACCACGAGTTCGGACACGCTCGCCTCGGGGGCGTGCAGGACCAGCTCGCGCAGCTCGACGATGCCGGTGAGCCTGCGGCCGCTGTCGACCACCGGCAGGGTGTAGACGGTCTCGGCGTTGCCGCCCTTGGCCCGCACGGTGCCCAGCGCCTGGGCCACGGTGAGGTTTCCGGGCAGCGCGACGACCTCGGGGGTCATGTACAGCCCGACCGAGCCCTCCGGGTAGCCGAGCAGCGCCGCGGTCATCCGGCGCTCGCGGGGGCTGAGGCCGGCGAGGACCTTCTTGGCCACCTTAGCGGGGGTCTCGCGCAGCATGCGGGCGCGGTCGTCGGGGTCCATGGCCTCGACGAGGTCGCGGAAGCTCTGGTCGCGCATGCCCGCCAGGATCTGCTGCTGGTCGACCGGTTCGAGTTCCTCGAACACGGTGATCGCGCGGTCCTTGTCCAGCAGCCGGAACACCACGCCTGCCTGCACGGCGTCCATGCGGGCGAGCGCGTCGGCGATGACGTGCGGCGGGCGGTTGTCCAGCCAGTCGAGCAGCGCGTCGACGCGGTGGGTGCGCACGATGTCCTGCGACGAGGCCGACAGGACCGCCAGGGCGTCGGCCAGGGCGGCGTCGTCGACCGGGTCGGTGATCGTGTTCGCCTCGCGCGCAACGGCTTCCGGTTCGGCCGGCGCGACGGCGGTTGCGGTGGTCGGACGGCCTTCTACGAGATCGATCTGCGACATGACGATTCCTCGGACGCGGAGCTCCGCGCACACCGGTCGGCCCCGCGACGGGGGGATCGGCATGCGAACGGGAGTGGATCGGGTGACGATGACGCACCGCGGGCGTCCACCCCGGCGATTGTCACGCCCGGGACCGAGCCGGGACGATCAGCGACAGATCGAAGGGGCGACGCCGCGCGGCCTTCGACTGGGGGGTTCGCTGCGCATGCAACACCACCTCCTCGTCGCCGCTGCAGGTCGGAAGACCACTGCAGATCCGCTTCGTGTGCCTGGCACACCCCTCCACCTGCAGAGTACAGGTGAGCGCCCGATGTTTCACCTTGGCACTGGCGTACCACTGGTCACAGTGGTACCGGTCACCCCCGCGCGAGGCCGAATTCGCGGGCGACGTCCGCCCAGGTCGGCGTCGGCGTCACCCAGTCGGGAGCGGGCCCGGACTGCGCGCCGAACAGGTACAGCCGGGGCACGAGGCCGCGCAGGGCCCGGTGGACGTCGAGCCGGTCGTCGATCATGTCGGTGATGCCCAGCTCGGCGCAGTGCGGCGCCTTGCCCGCGCGGGTGCGGCAGAACCGCAGGTGCCCGGCGGGGACGCCGGTGCGTCCGGCGAAGTCGTGGTGGGCGAGCCAGTCGCGGGTGCGCCGCTCGACGCGGGGACCGCACTTGGAGATGACCCACACGCGCCCGCCGAACCGCTCGGTGAGCCGGGCGAGCGCCTCGAAGGCGCCGGGGCTCGGTGGGGTCCGCATCGCCTCGTCGTCGCCGCCGGACAGGAACACCGTGTCCGCGGCCCCCGGCGCGAGCGCCGCCCCCTGGATGACCCGGCCGAAATCCACGCCGAGCCTCGGTTCACGCATATCGTTCATACACGGCCAGCATGCCCGTCGCGGCCGTGCGGCCGCCACCGTATTTCGGCCGGTCCAGGATTCGGCGCGCCCCGCGCGGAACCGTTGCCGATCGAGGGTCCGGATGGCGAGAGTGGAGTGACACCTCGAACACAGAACAGGAGAAACCTGTGCGCTTCGGCATCTTCGTTCCGCAGGGCTGGCGGCTCGACCTGGTGGGAATCGAGCCCGCCGACCAGTGGGGGGTGATGCGTGAGCTGGCCCAGCGCTTCGACAACCTTCCGGCGTGGGAGTCGATCTGGGTCTACGACCATTTCCACACCGTGCCGGTGCCCACCGACGAGGCGACCCACGAGGCGTGGACGCTGATGTCGGCGTTCGCGGCCACCACCTCCCGGGTGCGACTCGGCCAGATGTGTACCGCCATGAGCTACCGCAACCCCGCCTACCTGGCCAAGGTGGCCGCGACGGTCGATCTCATCTCGGGCGGCCGCGTCGAGATGGGCATCGGCGGCGGCTGGTACGAGCACGAGTGGCGCGCCTACGGTTACGGCTTCCCCTCGGCCGGGAAACGGCTGGGCCGCCTCGACGAGGGCGTGCAGATCTTCCGCCAGGCCTGGCAGACCGGCCGGGCGACCCTCGACGGGCGCCACTACCAGGTCGACGACGCCATCGTGCATCCGAAGCCCCTGCAGGAGAACGGTATCCCGATCTGGGTGGCGGGCGGCGGCGAGAAGAAGACGCTGCGGATCGCCGCGAAGTACGCCGACTACACCAACTTCAGCGGCGAGCCCGCCGAGTTCGCCCGCAAGTCGGAGATCCTGCGCGAACACTGCGCGGAGGTCGGCACCGATTTCGGCGCGATCACCCGCAGTTCCAACTTCAACGCCGTCGTGGGCAGCACCGAGGCCGAGGTGCGCGAGCGCCTCGAGACCGTCGTCGAGCGCTACGCCGCGTTCCTGGGTCCCGACGACGCGCGGGCCCGCGTGCAGGAGCAGTTCGGCGCCAGCGCGGCCGTCGGCACGCCGGAGCAGATCGCCGAACGGCTCTCGGCGGTCGCCGGTCTCGGGCTCGAGTACGCGATCTTCAACTTCCCCGAGGCGGCCTACGACACCTCCGGGATCGAGCTGTTCGAACGGGAGGTGCTGCCCGCCCTCGCCTGAGGGCGCCGGGGGCCGCCCGTCACCGGGCGGTCCTCCTCGCGCGTCGATCCGGGTGGGCACCGATCCCGCCGAATCCGCGCCCGCGGCGCCCGGGGCGGGCTATGTTCTGACCCCAACGGATCTGGACAACCGTTCAACTGCACGGTCGGATCCGCCGGAACGAGGTCGGACGGGCATGGGCACACGCAGGGGCAGCACGGGGGCGCGGACATCGGGGCGGCTGTCGCGGCTGGCCGGCGCGGCGGCGCTGATCATCGCGACGATGGGCACGGGCACGCCCGCGGGCGCCACCCCGGCGACGCCGCTCAGCCCGCTGCACACCGACGGCGCGGCCCTGATCGACGGGCACGGGCGCACGGTGCTGCTGCACGGCGTCAACACGGTCGACAAGGACGCGCCCTATCTGTACCCCGACGACGGCTTCACCCTCACCGACGCCGACGCCGCCCTGCTGGCGGGGCGCGGATTCGACACGGTGCGGCTCGGGGTCTCCTTCGACGGGCTCATGCCCACCGAGGGCGTCGTGGACACCGCCTACCTCGACCGGGTCGCCGCGATCGTGGACCGGCTGGCCGCGCACGGCCTCTACACCCTGCTCGACAATCACCAGGACGGGCTGTCGGAGATCTGGCACGGCAACGGGTTCCCGGAATGGGCGATCCGGGCCCGACCCGCCGACGGCGAGCCCAACCCCGGCTTCCCGCTGTACTACCTGATGCCGAGCATGAACGCGGGCTGGGACGAGGTGTGGCACAACACCTACGGCGTCCTCGACCACCTCGGCACGGCGCTCGGCGCGCTCGCCGCCCGCGTCGACGGCCACCCGGGCGTCGCCGGCATCGAGCTGCTCAACGAGCCGTGGCCGGGGTCGGCGTTCCTGTCCTGCTACCCCGACGGCTGCCCGGACTTCGACGCGAGATACCAACGCGCCCTGCAGAAGCTGACCGACGCCGTCCGGGCGCGCAACGCCGCGGTGCCGGTGTTCTGGGAGCCCAACGTGACCTGGAACGAGACCATGCCGAGCCACCTCGGCAAGAACCCGCCGATCACCGGCCGCGGCATCGTGTTCTCCCCGCACGACTACTGCATCCCGAGCCAGCTCGCCATCTATCTCGGCCTGCCCGAGGAACTGCGCGCCCTGTGCGGCCCGCAGCAGGACAAGACCTGGGCCAACATCGACGCGTTCACCGCGCGCACCGACATCCCGACCGTGGTCACCGAATTCGGTGACGGCGACCCGACGGTCCTGCACAACACCGTCACCCGCGCCGACGAGCGCTTCACCGGCTGGCACTACTGGCACGTCCGCTCCGGCCAGGACCCGTTCCACGGCGAGACCGGCGCCCAGCTGGTGCGCACCTATCCGCGGGCGACGGCCGGGACACCCGACCGCATGGTCTACGACGCCGCCACCGGCGACTTCGCCTACCGCTACACCCCGCGCGCCGCCACGGCGCCGACCGAGATCTCGGTGTCCTCGCTCGCCTATCCCGACGGCTACGAGGTCCGGGTGACCGGCGGCACCGTCACCTCCGCCGCGGGCGCCGCGGTGGTCATCGTCGTCGCCGACGGCGCGGCGCAGGTCACCGTGCGGATCCACCGTCCCGGGTCGGCGGGGGCCGAGCTGCCCTCCGGGGGCGGCGGTGGTTCGTCCGCCGGGCTCCCGCGCCTGCCCACCGGGTCGGCGGGCTGAACCTCGCGCGGGCCCGGCCCCACGTCACCCGCGCACGCCGTGCGCGAATGTCGCGGTGGCATCGCCCGATTCGACGCGCTGCTCTACCGTGGCGGTATGACCGATCAGGGGGAACGGCAGCGTGAGCACGACGCGCTGAGCAAGCGCTACGTGCGTGATGACGACGGGGGGCTGCGCTTCGTGCCGACGGGCGCGGAGGACCCGGGGCGCCGGGTGGCCGATGTCGTGATCATCCGGGCCGACGGCTCCGAACCGGTACTGCTCACCCTGTGTTCGATGCTGCTCGACATCGCGTTGCATCTAGCGATCGGCGGCGCGGTGGGCGTCGGGCTCGCGGCCGGGGCCGGACTCGGCGCCGCGGCGGCGGGCTGCGCGGGCGTGCTCGCCTGGATCGCGGCGTCGTTCACCCACCGCACCCTGATCCAGTGGCGGTGGGGCACCACCCTGGGCAAGGCGCCGTTCGGCCTCGCCCTGCGGGCGGCCGACCACTCGGCGCTGTCGTTCGGCCGCCTCGTGCGGCACTGGTTCGTGGGCGCGTTCCACGCGCTGGCCTGGATCCTGCTGCCCTGAGGACCCCGCGACGAGACGAGGGTGCGGTTCCCGGAGGAACCGCACCCTCGCCCGCACATCGCGTCAGAGCATGCAGCTCACGCAGTTCTCCACTTCGGTCCCCTCGAGGGCCATCTGGCGGAGACGGATGTAGTAGAGCGTCTTGATGCCCTTGCGCCAGGCGTAGATCTGGGCCTTGTTGAGGTCGCGGGTGGAGGCGGTGTCCTTGAAGAACAGGGTCAGCGACAGGCCCTGGTCCACGTGCTGGGTGGCCGCGGCGTAGGTGTCGATGATCTTCTCGTAGCCGATCTCGTAGGCGTCGTCGTAGTACTCGAGGTTGTCGTTGTCGAGGTACGGCGCCGGGTAGTAGACGCGGCCGATCTTGCCTTCCTTGCGGATCTCGATCTTCGACGCCACCGGGTGGATCGAGCTGGTGGAGTGGTTGATGTAGGAGATCGAGCCGGTCGGCGGCACCGCCTGCAGGTTCTGGTTGTAGATGCCGTGCTCCATGACCGAGGCCTTCAGCTCGCGCCAGTCGTCCTGGGTCGGGATGCGCACCCCGGCGTCGGCGAAGAGCTGACGGACCTTGTCGGTCTTGGGCTCCCACACCTGGTCGGTGTACTTGTCGAAGTACTCGCCGCTGGCGTACTTCGACTCCGGGAAACCGCCGAAGGCGGTGCCGCGCTCCTTGGCGATCAGGTTCGAGGCCCGGATCGCGTGGTAGACGACGGTGTAGAAGTAGATGTTGGTGAAGTCGATGCCCTCTTCGGAGCCGTAGTGGACCCGCTCCCGCGCCAGGTAACCGTGCAGGTTCATCTGGCCGAGGCCGATGGCGTGGGACTCGTTGTTGCCCTGCTCGATCGAGGGCACCGAGTAGATGTGGGTCTGGTCCGACACCGCGGTGAGCGCGCGGATCGCGGTCTCGATGGTCTGGGCGAAGTCCGGCGAGTCCATCGTCTTGGCGATGTTGAGCGAACCCAGGTTGCAGGAGATGTCCTTGCCGACCTTCGCGTAGGACAGGTCCTCGTTGAACTCCGACGGCGTGGAGACCTGGAGGATCTCCGAGCACAGGTTCGAGTGGGTGATCTTGCCCGCGATCGGGTTGGCCCGGTTCACGGTGTCCTCGTACATGATGTACGGGTAGCCGGACTCGAACTGCAGCTCGGCGATGGTCTGGAAGAACTCGCGCGCCTTGATCTTCGACTTGCGGATGCGCTTGTCGTCGACCATCTCGTAGTACTTCTCGGTCACGTCGATGTCGGCGAACGGCTTGCCGTAGATGCGCTCGACGTCGTACGGCGAGAACAGGTACATGTCCTCGTTCTTCTTCGCCAGCTCGAAGGTGATGTCGGGGATCACCACGCCGAGCGAGAGCGTCTTGATGCGGATCTTCTCGTCCGCGTTCTCCCGCTTGGTGTCGAGGAAGCGGTAGATGTCGGGGTGGTGGGCGTGCAGGTACACCGCGCCCGCGCCCTGCCGCGCGCCGAGCTGGTTGGCGTAGGAGAACGAGTCCTCGAGCAGCTTCATGATCGGGATGACGCCGGAGGACTGGTTCTCGATCTTCTTGATCGGGGCGCCGTGCTCACGGATGTTGCTCAGCAGCAGCGCGACGCCGCCGCCGCGCTTGGACAGCTGCAGCGCGGAGTTGATCGAGCGCCCGATGGACTCCATGTTGTCCTCGATGCGCAGCAGGAAGCACGAGACGGGCTCGCCGCGCTGCTTCTTGCCCGAGTTGAGGAAGGTCGGGGTGGCCGGCTGGAAGCGGCCGTCGATGATCTCCTCGACCAGGTGCCGGGCCAGGACCTCGTCGCCGCCCGCCAGGGTGAGCGCGACCATGCAGACCCGGTCCTCGAAGCGCTCCAGGTAGCGCTTCCCGTCGAAGGTCTTGAGCGTGTAGGAGGTGTAGTACTTGAACGCGCCGAGGAAGGTCGGGAACCGGAACTTCTTGGCGTAGGCCTGCTGGAACAGGCTCTTGACGAACTCGCGCGAGTACTGGTCGAGGACCTCGGCCTCGTAATAGTTCTCGTCGACCAGGTAGTCCAGCTTCTCGTCCAGGTTGTGGAAGAAGACGGTGTTCTGGTTGACGTGCTGCAGGAAGTACTGGTGCGCGGCCTCGCGGTCCTTGTCGAACTGGATCTTGCCGTCGGGACCGTAGAGGTTCAGCATCGCGTTGAGGGCGTGGTAGTCCATGACCTCGCCGGAGCTCTCACCGTGCGCCGGCGCCTCTAGGCGGGCCGACTTTCCGGCCGGTGCTGTCGTTGCTGTTGCCAAAACAATCCCAATCCCTCTCGGACGCGCGCGACGTCCTCAGCAGTTCCCATGAGTTCGAAGCGATACAGGTAGGGGACCCCGCACTTGCGGGAGATCACCTTGCCCGCATAGCAATACGTATCGCCGAAGTTCGTATTGCCGGCCGCGATCACCCCGCGCAGCAGGGCGCGGTTGTGCGGGTCGTTGAGGAACTTGGCGACCTGGCGCGGCACGAAGTCCTTGTCGGACCGGTCGCCCCCCAGCACGTGCCGACCGCCCCCGTAGGTGGGGACGATCAGCACGTACGGGTCGTCGACGCGCAGCGAGTCAGCGGTGTGCAGTGGTATGCGAGTCGCCGGGATGCCCAGCTTCTCGACGAAGCGATGCGTGTTCTCCGATGCGCTGGAGAAGTAGACCAGCGAGCCGTCCGGGGAACCGGACATGCGCTGCACCTCCCATCGGATGAACGCGGCGACGCCGCGCGTCAGGCGGCGGCGGTCGCCAGGGCCTTGATGCGGTCGGGGCGGAAGCCGGACCAGTGGTCCTCGCCGGCGACGACGACGGGAGCCTGCAGGTAGCCGAGCGCCATGACGTAGTCGCGGGCGTCGGCGTTCTCGGAGATGTCGACGACCTCGTAGGAGACGCCGACCTTGTCGAGGGCCTTGTAGGTGGCGTTGCACTGGACGCAAGCGGGCTTGGTGTACACGGTGATGGTCATGAAAGGTCCCTCTCTCCTATGCCTGATCCACAGCCTGTGATCCGTTGCGAACTGCACGATCCGTACTTGCTGCGCAAACTCCCAGATCCGGCGGAGAAAACCCTGTTCGTACCCCTTCCCGTCGGGCACGGACTGCGTCGGTATCTCACCGTCTTCCGGTAGGACAGACACTACACCTAGTGGCCGACAGAATCGACCAACACGACATGTTGCGAATGACAAAGTTCGGATTACACCGGCGTAAGCCCCAGGACAGTCGATTCCGCCCCAGGTCGGACGGTGTCCCACATCACAGAAACCGCCTCCGGCGAGTCCTCAGCTAACTCCCCACGACACGCCGAAGGGGCGCCGCGTCCGGTCCGGACGCGGCGCCCCTTCGGGGAGGCTGGGAGGAGCTTACGCACTCACCCGCGCGCGAGCGGCTTCGGCCAGCTCGTGCACGGTCGCGCCCAGCTGGGTCAGGGCCTCGGCGTCCTCGCGCGGGTGCGCGGCACCGAAGCGCTCGCCGATCCCGCCGAAGTGCGCGGTGGCGGCCTCGACGACCGTGCCGCCGGCCACGCCGACCGCCTTGACGGCGTCGCCGTGCGCCCACTTGGCCGCGTTGCCGCTGATCGAGGCGCTCACCACCGCGACCGGCTTCTCCTTGATCGCGCCCGCGCCGTAGGGGCGGGAGGCCCAGTCGATGGCGTTCTTGAGTACCGCGGACAGGGTGCCGTTGTACTCGGGGGTGACCAGGAGGACCGCGTCGGCCGCGCCGACCGCGTCGCGCAGCGCCTGGGCGGCGGCGGGCACCTCGCCCGCGACGTCGATGTCCTCGTTGTAGAACGGGATGTCGGCCAGACCCTCGAAGATGCTCACCTCGACGCCCTCGGGGGCGGTCTGGACGGCGGCCTCGGCCAGCTGGCGGTTGATCGAGGCGGCACGCAGGCTGCCGACGAGGGTGAGGATACGAATCTCGGTCATGACGACTCCTGGTGTACTTGTCGGTGGGTGTCCGAAGTTTCACGAGGTGTAACCGGACCGAAGTCCGCTTACTTCCCGGAAAGGTCGAGTGAACGGTGTGAGGTACCCCACAGCCGCGGAGGACGGGAACACGGCGGTCCCGCTCTCGGTGATCGGCACGCCGGGGGGCGAGGAACCGGCCGAACGCGCGGACGCGGCGCGCAATCGCGCGCTGCTGCTCGATGCCGCCCAGCAGCTCGTCCGCGATCACGGCGTGGACAGCCTGACGATGGACGCGCTGGCCAAGCGGGCCGGCGTGGGCAAGGGGACGGTGTTCCGGCGCTTCGGTAACCGTACCGGTCTTCTGCTCGCGCTGCTCGACCACTCCGAACAGCAGTTCCAGGGCGCGTTCATGTTCGGCCCGCCGCCGCTCGGCCCCGGCGCCCCCGCCGTCGAGCGGCTGGTCGCCTTCGGCCGGGTCCGCCTGCTCGACATCGAGGTGGAGAGCGACCTGCACCGCGCCGCGGAGAACCAGGACCGCTACAGCGGCACGCCCTACGCGCTGCACCGCGCGCACGTGATGATGCTGCTGCGCGAGGCGCACGCCTCCCCCACCCCGGCCCTGCTCGCCGACAGCCTGCTGGCCACCCTGTCCGCGCACCTGGTGACCTTCCAGATCTCGGTGCTCGGCTTCACCCGCGAGCAGATCGCCGACAACTGGGAAGAACTCGTTCGGGCGCGTGTGCCCGGCCCGGCGCCAGTAGAGTGACGGCATGGGGAACCTGCGGGAACAGATCATCGCCGAGCTGGGTGTGGCGCCGTCCATCGAGCCGAAGCAGGAAGTCCGCCGACGCGTCGACTTCCTCAAGGACTATCTGCGCGCCACCCCGGCCGAGGGGTACGTGCTGGGCATCAGCGGCGGCCAGGACAGCGCGCTGGCGGGCAGGCTGTGCCAGCTCGCCGTCGAGGAGCTGCGCGCCGAGGGGCGGCAGGCGAGTTTCCTCGCCGTCCGGCTGCCCTACGGCGTCCAGGCCGACGAACACGACGCCCAGGTGGCCCTGAACTTCATCGGCCCCGACCGGTCCGTCGTCGTCGACATCCGTCCGGGCGCGGACGCCGTCTCCGGCGAGGCCGCGATCGGGCTCGACGTCGAGCGGCTGCGTGACTTCGTCCGCGGCAACATCAAGGCCCGCCAGCGCATGGTCGTCCAGTACGCGCTGGCAGGCCAGGAGAACCTGCTGGTCGTGGGCACCGATCACGCCGCCGAGGCGGTCACCGGTTTCTTCACCAAGTTCGGCGACGGCGGCGTCGACCTGACCCCGCTCACCGGGCTCACCAAGCGCCAGGGCGCGGCCCTGCTGCAGGAGCTGGGCGCGCCGTCGAGCATCTGGTCCAAGGTGCCCACCGCCGACCTGGAGGACGACCGCCCCGCGCTGCCCGACGAGGAGGCCCTCGGCCTGCGCTACAGCGAGATCGACGACTACCTCGAGGGCAAGCCGGTGACCGACGAGGTCGCCGCCAGGCTGGAACAGATCTTCCGCAACACCCGGCACAAGCGCACGGTGCCGGTCACCCCGCTCGACGACTGGTGGCGCTGACCGGGTAGCGCTCGGCCCCGGCGTTCGGCAAACGCCGGGGCCGAGCGCTGTCGGCGCCGTTTCCCGGATCAGCCGCCCGCGAAGGGCGGCAGGACGTCGACGCGCGGCGTCAGCGCCGTGGACGGGTCGCGGGTGAGTTCGTCGCCGACCAGGTAGGCGCAGACCGTCAGCATCTTCTCCAGGTCGGCACCGTAGGTGTCGGCCAGCGTCGCGCGCAGGTCGCCGACGGTGGCCTCCGCGGGGAGATCGAGGGTTTCGCGGTCCTTGCCGACGGCGTCGGCGATGGCGGCGAAGTAGCGGATCTCAACCACCGATGGCTCCCATCGTGCGTTCGGGGGGGACGAAGCCGTCGGCGTCGATGCCGTGACCGGCCCATTTCTGCCACATCGCCCCGCGCCACAGCTCGGCGATCTCGGCGTCGGTCGCGCCCGCGCGCAGGATGCCGCGCAGGTCGTATTCCTCGTCGCTGAACAGGCAGGACCGCAGCCGGCCGTCGGCGGTGAGCCGGGTGCGGTCGCACGTGTCGCAGAACTTGCGGGTGACCGTGGCGATGATGCCCACGGTGGCCGGGCCGCCGTCGACGAGCCACGTCTCGGCGGGCGCCGACGGATCGGCGCGACCGGCCTCGGTCAGGGTGAAGCGGGTGCCGAGGACCTCGAGAAGCCGTGCGGCGGTGACCATCTCGGTGCGCGCCCATTCGTGGTCGGCGTCGAGGGGCATCTCCTCGATGAAGCGCAGCTCGCAGCCCGCCTCCAGGCACCAGGCGAGCAGATCCGGTGCGCCGTCGAGATTTTCGCGCATGAGCACCGCGTTGACCTTCATCGGCGCCAGGCCGGCGGCCGCGGCGGCGCGGATGCCCGCCAGCACGGAGTCGAGGCGGTCGCGCCGGGTGAGGCGGGCGAAGCCGAGCCGGTCGACGGTGTCGAGGGAGACGTTGACCCGGGTCAGCCCGGCCGCCGCCAGCGCCGCGGCCCGGTGCTGGAGGCCGACGCCGTTGGTGGTCATCGCGATGGGCAGCCCGGGCTCGGCCGCGTGGCACCCGGCGACGATCTCCTCCAGGTCGCGCCGCATGAGCGGTTCCCCGCCGGTGAAGCGGACCTCCCGCACGCCGAGTTCCCGCACCGCGAGGGTGACCAGGCGCACGATCTCGGCCGCGGTGAGCAGCTCGTCGCGCGGGATCGGCGGCAGGCCCTCCTCGGGCATGCAGTAGGTGCAGCGCAGCGAACACTTCTCGGTGATGGAGACCCGCAGGTCACGCGCGGTGCGGCCGAAGCGGTCGACGAGCAGCGGCGTGTCGGGACGACCGTCGGTCGAGGGCCGCCCGGACCGCACGGCGGGAATCCCCACATCGACCAGCGTCATAGGCCGAGTATAGGCGGGCCGCGTCACGCCGCGACGGCCCGACGAGCCGACCGCACGACCCTCCCCGCGCGCGGCCCGCCGCGAGCGGACGAGCGGGCCGCCCGCTCCACTAGGCTGACCCCATGAACCACCGGCCCGCTTCCTCCCCGGCCAGGACCGTCGACGACTACCGGGCGACGGTCGCCGGGCTGCTGGCGCACCTGGCCGATCGGCCCGCGGAATCCGTTCCGGTGACCGGCGCGCTGGGCCGGGTGCTGGCCGACGACGTGCGCTCCCCGATCGACCTGCCGGTCTTCCGGAACTCGGCGATGGACGGGTACGCCGTGCGCGCCGCCGATGTCACTGTGACGCCGGTGACCCTGACGGTGGCGGGGCTGGTGCCCGCCGGGAATCCCGGCGCGGCGCCGGTCGGTCCCGGCCAGGCGGTCAAGGTGATGACCGGCGCCCCGATCCCGCCCGGCGCGGACGCGGTGGTGCCGGTGGAGGACGTGCGGCGGGCGAGCGACGGACACGGCGCCGAGGCGGTCGCGGTCGCGGGCCGGGCGCGCGGCCGGGACGAGGGCCCGCTTCCGCGCCGCGGCGCGGACCCGACGCCGGAGGACCGGATCGTCGTCGAGCGAGGAAGGGACGCGGGCGAATTCGTCCGGGAGGCGGGCACCGACGTCCGCGTCGGCGCGCTGGTCGCCCGGCGGGGCACCGTGCTCGCGCCACGCCACATCGCCGCGCTGGCCGCGGTCGGGCTGCCCACCGTGCCGGTCGTCCGGCGGCCGCGGGCGATGGTGATCACCACCGGGGACGAATTGCGGCCCGCCGGAAGCGCACTGGCGCCCGGGCAGATCTTCGACTCCAACGGCATCGCGCTCGCCGCCGCGCTGGAGGCCGACGGGGTGACGGTGGTGCGCGTGGCGCACAGCGTCGACGATCCGGCCGTGTTCGCCGCGCTGCTGCGCGAGGCGGTGGCCGCCGCCGATGTGGTGTTCACCTCCGGCGGGGTGTCCAAGGGCGATTTCGAGGTGGTCAAGGACGTGCTCGCGCCGCTGGGCGGGGTGTTCGGCCCGGTGGCCGTGCAGCCCGGCGGCCCGCAGGGATACACGATCCTCGACGGCGTGCCGGTGCTGAGTTTCCCCGGCAACCCGGTGAGCACCATGGTGTCCTACGAGGTCTTCGCCCGCGCGGCGCTGCGCGAGCTCGGCGGGCTGCCCGCGCCGCAGATCCGGGAGGCGCCGCTGCTGGGACCGATCGCGTCCTCGCCCGCCGGGCGGCGCCAGTTCCTGCGCGGGGTCGTCCGCGGGTCCGGCGTCGAGGTGGTCTCGGGTCCCGGCTCGCACCTGATCGCCGGGATGGCCTGGGCCGAGGTCCTGGTCGACGTGCCCGCCGAGGTCACCTCGCTGCCCGAGGGAGCCCCTGTGCGAATCTGGTCGCTATGAGTGAGTTGTCCCATGTGGACCGCGAGGGGCGCGCGCGGATGGTCGACGTGAGCGCGAAGGCCGAGACGACACGGATCGCGGTGGCGGCGGGCATGCTGCGCACCACGTCCGAGGTGGTGGCGCTGGTGCGCGCCGACGGCATGCCCAAGGCCGACGTGCTGTCCACCGCGCGGCTGGCCGGGATCGGCGGCGCGAAGAAGACCTCCGAGCTCATCCCCCTGTGTCATCAGCTGGCGCTGTCGTCGGTGAAGGTGGAGTTCGGTTTCACCGAGGACGCCGTCACCATCGAGGCCACCGCGAAGACCAAGGGGCAGACCGGCGTCGAGATGGAGGCGCTCACCGCGGTCGCCGTGGCCGGGCTGACCCTGCACGACATGGTGAAGGCGGTCGACCCGGCCGCGGTCCTCACCGACGTGCGGCTGCTCACCAAGGAGGGCGGCAAGCACGGCCACTGGGCGCGTCCGGAGGACGGGGCCGCCGTCGCGCCCGCGCCGGAGTCGGCCCCCGCGCGACCGCGGGCGCGCACGGCCGTCGTGCTGGTCGCCTCCACCGGCGCCGCGGCGGGCACCCGCACCGACACGACCGGACCGGTGCTCGTGGACTGGCTGAACACCGCCGGGTTCACCGTGCGCGGACCGCTCGTCCGCCCCGACGCCGAGATCGCGGCCGGGCTGGCCGACGCGCTGAGCACCGTGCCCGCGCTGATCGTCACGACCGGCGGCACGGGCGCCTCCCCCAGCGACGCCACCCCCGAGGCCACCCTCGCCGTGATCGACCGGGAACTGCCCGGGGTGGCCGAGGCGATCCGGCAGGCGGGCACCGCGAAGTTCCCCCTCGCCGCGCTGTCGCGCGGTGTCGCCGGGCTGGCGGGGCGGACGGTGATCGTCAACCTGCCCGGCTCCCCCGGCGGGGTGAAGGACGGCATCGCCGTGCTCGCCCCGATCCTGGATCACCTGCTCGCACAAGTAGCCGGAGGCGGCGACCATGACCAGTGACAACGTGCGCCTGGCGACCATCAGCGACCAGCCGCTCGACCCGGCGCGGGCCGAGGCCGCGGTGACCGGGCCCGAACACGGCGCGGTCGTCGTGTTCACCGGCAAGGTGCGCGACCACGACGGCGGCCAGGCCGTCTCGGCGCTGGAGTACTCGGCCCATCCCGAGGCCGAACGCTTCCTGCGCCGGTGCTGCGCCGACCTCGCCGCCGAGAGCGGGCTGCCGGTGGCCGCGGTGCACCGGGTCGGCCCGCTGACCATCGGCGACCTGGCCATCGTGGTCGCGGTGGCGGCCCCGCACCGCGCCGAGGCCTTCACCACCTGCGCGGCCCTGGTCGACCGGATCAAGCACGAGGTGCCCATCTGGAAGCGGCAGCTCTTCGCCGACGGCCTGTCCGAATGGGTCAACGCCTGCGGCTGAGCCTCAGCTCGGGGTGTAGCGGTACACCCCGAGCATCGCCTCCCCGCCCGGCGGCTCCGCGCCCTCGAACACCGTGGCGCGCAGGCGTTTCGCCGCGGTCTCGGTGTCGAGCCCGGCGCCGATGAGCACCAGGTTGGTCTCCCTGGCCTCCCCGCGCGACCAGCCGGCCCGGGTGAACACCACGTGCCTGCCGACCAGGTGCATCACGAACTTGCGCCGCTGACCGGCGAAGGCGATCACCCCCTTGGCGCGGAAGAGCCCGTCGGGCGGGTCCTCGAGAACGGCGATCAGCGCGCGCGGGTCCAGCGGCCGGGACTCGGTGAACGCCAGCGACACGTAGTCGTCGTGCAGGTGCCGGTGCCCGGGATCGTCGTGGTCGTGGTCGTCGAGCAGCTCGTCGAAACTCAGCTGCTGGGCGACCGCGGGACGCCGCAGCGACACCTCGTCGAACAGCAGGCCCGCGGGCACCCGGCCGTGCGTGGTCGCGTACACCGGCACCTGACCGACCCAGCCGGCGATCCGGTCGCGCAGCGCGGCCAGCCCGTCCGCCGACGCCAGATCGGCCTTGTTGACCACCACCAGGTCCGACAGCTTCAGCTGCGGCACCAGCTCCGGATGCCGCGCCGCGGCGTCGCCGAAGCCGTCGGCGTCGACCACGGTGACCAGGCCGCCGTAGCCGATGCGCGGCTGCTCGGTGCCCAGCACCATGCGGATCAGGTTGCGCGGCTCGGCCAGGCCGCTGGCCTCGACGACGATCACGTCGACCTGCGCCTGGGCCAGCCTGCCGAACAGCCCGTCGAGCTCGCTCACGTCCACCGCGCAGCACACGCAGCCGTTCCCGAGGGACACCATCGCGTCGACCTGGCCCGCCACGAGCATGGCGTCGATGTTCACCGCGCCGAAGTCGTTGACCACCACGCCGATCCGCGTGCCGCGGTTGTCGCGCAGCAGATGGTTGAGCAATGTCGTCTTCCCCGCACCGAGGAAGCCCGCGACGATGACCACCGGAATCATGGGGCCATTGTCACCCTTACGCGCCTCGGCCTACTTCGTCGGGCCGAAGACCATCCCGGCGAGCGTGTAGGCGAGGTCGATCAGCTCGGAGGTGACGGCGGAGTTGTCCATGCCGAGCGCGGTGGCCAGCGGCATGAGCAGGTCGAGCACCTCGGTCGCCAGGTTGCCCAGCGAGCTGGGGAAGTCCGTGCCGCCCGACTTCGGCTCGCTCTTGGGCGCGACGCCGCGGTTCTGCGGCAGCGGGGTCTTCTCGGTCTTGGTCGCGGTGGTGGTCGACCCGCCCGGGGCGGTGCGGACCGGCGCGACCGGCGGGTGGTGCGCGATCGGCGCCCGTGCCGGGGCGACGCCCGGCGTGGTCGTCGCGGCCGGGGCCGGGGTGGTGGTCGCGGGCGGCGTGATCGTCGTCCCGTCGGCCTGCCCGGTCGCGGGCGGCGTGGTCGTCGTCGGGCCCGTGTCCTCGGCGGCGGCCGGCGGCGCGGTGGTGGTGGTCGGCGCCGTATCACCCGCCGAGGGGGTGGTGGTCGGCGCGACCGCGGCGGGCGCGGGCGTGGTCGTGGTGGTCGGCGCGGTGCGCTTCTCCTCCGGGGCGGACGGCTCCGTCGAGGGCGGCGCGCCGGGATCGTCGGCCGAGCCGGTCCCCACGTTCACGCGGTGCGGCCGCGTGGTCGTCGGCGTCGTGTCCTCGCCGGTGCCCGGCTCGGTGGCGTCGGGCGCGACCGCGGGCACCACGCCGCCCGGCGTGTGCGCGCCGACCGGGGTGGTCACGGGGGTGTCGAGCAGGTACCCGACCAGTCCGGTGGTGATGGCGATGGCGTGCTTCAGCTGCCCCTCGCGGGTCTCCAGCAGGCTCGCGTCCTCGGCGTTGGCGCCGTTGCCCATCTCCAGGAACACCAGGGGCACCCGGGTCAGCGCGGGCCCGGCCACGTCGGCCCGGACCTGCAGGCCCTCCCGCACCCCGGCGTAGGTGGCCGGGCTGAACCCGGCGGCCACGTACGCGTCGCGCACCGCGGTGGACGCGGCGCGGCCGGGACCGGCCTGGACCTGGTCGACGACCGCGTCCGGCACCGGCAGTTCCGGCACGATCAGATGGAAGCCGCGCTCGGCGGCGGGCGCGCTGTCGGCGTGGATGCTCACCGCAACCGCGGCGCCGGAGTCGCTCGCGACGCGGGCGCGATCGTCGACGCACCCGCCCCAGCCCGCGTCGTCGGCGCGGCTGAGCACGACCTGCGCGCCCAGCGCTTCGAGGGCCGCCCGCACCAGCTGGGACACGTCCCAGTTGATGGTGTGCTCGGGCACGCCGTGCAGGCTGGTCATGCCGGTGGTCTGGCAGTCCTTGAGGCCGCCGCGGCCGTTGTCGACCTGGCGGGTGAGGTCCTCGGAGTGGGCACTGCCCTGATGTCCGGGGTCGAGGAAGATCGTCTTGCCCGCGAGCTTGCCCGCGGCCTCCGGCGTGGCGGGCGCGCTGTGCGCGGCGGGCAACGTCGTGGTCAGCGCCGCGGCGACGGCCACGGCGACGGCGGAGCCGAGTCCGGCCTTGATGATGTTTGGTTTCATGTTTCGGTCGGCGCCCCGGATGGGGGCGCCCCTCCCTTCCCATTGGTCACACCAAACCCATTGGTTCACTCTGGCAACGACAGCAACCGGCAAGCAAGCGCCGTTACCGAACTGTGACGGCAGCGCGACGCGGCATCGCCGCTGGTCACGCGACCAGAGAAGGGAGATCCGCCCGGTCAGGCCACGTCGGGCAGACGACGCAGCGACCGCAGGGCGTAATGAACGCGCGTCTTGACGGTGCCCACCGGAACGCCGAAGTCGGCGGCCACCTCCTGATAGGCCCGATCGCGCAGGACGACCTCGACCACGGCCGCGCGCTGGGACTCGGGCAGCCGGGCCAGCAGGTCGGCGACGAGCAGTTCGCCCGCGACCTCGTCGGCCACGTCCTCGGCGCCGGGCGCGGCGCCGCAGCGCTCGGTCACATCCTCCCAGCCGACCTCGCCCGGCCGGGCCACCCGCGCCCGCACGATGTCGACCACGACGTTGTGCTCGATCGCCAGCAGCCAGGTCCGCAGCGAGCCCTTGCGCGCGTCGAACCCGGCGCACGCGCGCCAGGCACGCAGCAGCGTCTCCTGCACCGCGTGCTCGGCCAGCCCCGCGTCACCGAGCGCGCGCACGGCCCGCCAGTGCAGCAGCCCGTACTGGCCGGCCAGCACGGCGGCGAGGCCGTCTCGGGTGCAGAGTCCGGCGCAGCGCGGGGAGCAGGCGATGTCGTCCATATCCCGATATCGCGGGCGACCGCGCCGATGACAACACCGCGCGCGGACCCGATGTGGGTGCGCCCACATTTCCGGATGCCCGAAGGTTGCCGGAATGTCCGAATTAACGGTGGATTTACTCAGGTCACATCGATTTGACCGGAGACCGGAGGGTTCCGTTACCTCGTCGTAATGATCCGGGCAGAGCCTTTTGAAAGGTTCGATTTTTCGAACTGCGGTACCCCGGATCCCCTCCCGGAGCGCCGTGGATCACGATGAGGAAAGGGTCGTAGCACCCATGCAGATCAAGAAGTTCGCCGCCACGTCCGCGCTGGTCATCGCCGCCCTCGGCGTCACGGCGGGCACCGCGCACGCCACCCCGGCCGCCACCGACACCGCGCCCGGCACCGCCGTGCAGACCCAGGTCCTTCCGGGCATCAACTACACCGCCAGCGTCGTGGACAACTCGGTCGTGCTGCGCACCGATGCCGGTTCGCTGACCACCCAGGGCACCCAGTTCCAGGTACTCGACAACGCGGGCAACCTGGTTGCCGGGCTGCCGCTGACCTACCGCAAGGACGGCCTCGAATGGCCGATCGCGGCCAAGATCGAGGGCAACGTCGCCACCCTGACCCCGAGCACCGACCCCGCGACGGCCCACCCGGCCGAGATGCTGCAGCCGGTGGCCGCCCAGGAGATCGGCGGCGCCGACTTCAACACCGCGCTGTCCACCGCGGCCACCCAGTTCGGCCTCGCCACCGCGGTCGGCACCCTGATCGGCACCCTGGTCGGCGGCGTGCTCGGCTGCGTCGCCGGCGCGATCATCGGCGCGCCGCTGGTCGTGCCGACCTTCTTCGCGGGTCCGATCGGCCTGTGCATCGCGGGCGCGGGCGTCGGCATCGCCCTGGGCGCGGCGGCGGGCATGATCGCCCTCGGTGTGCCGGTCGGCATCGCCTCGGCCATCCAGTTCTACAACGCGGTCTACGGCGCCTGAGCCGGTTCCGCACACCGGTGGAACCCGGTGCCCGTCGCGCGACGGGCACCGGGTTTCGCGCGTTGGGCTGCCGGATTCCCCGAAGCGGGCGAGAATCGTCAGCCGAGGAGCGACACATTGGACATCCACGCGTACCCGACCGGCGCCCGCACACCCGTCGACGGGGAGGAGGCCGCGCGCATCGCGGCGCGGCACCTGCCCGACCCACCCGCCGGGAGCGGCTGGCACATCACCGAATTCGAGGCCGGTTTCACCGTGGTCGCGGTCGATCCGCGCCCGGCCGCCGCGCACCGGCCCCTGACGCTCGGCGGCACCGTGCACGTCGTCGACAAGGCGACCGGGGCGGTGTCGTTCTGGCCGACCTATCCCGGCGCGCTGGTGGCCGAGCTCTACGGCCGGATGCGCGAGGAGGGCACGCTGATCATCGACGCGTGGCCCGAGCCCGACGCCGACGTGGGTCCCCCATCGGCACGCAAACCTGCCTAAGCTGAGGTCAGCGGGGCGGAGCGCGCCCGCCGTGACCGGGACCGACGGCGTCGCGCCGGGGCAAGAATTGCATACATAGCGATGCGTGCATATGATTGCCTGCGAGCGACGCAGGGAGAGGTGACCACGATGGGCGCAGGACACGATCACAGCCACAGCCATGGCGTTTCGGCGAACAGCGACCGGCGCTGGCTGGCGGGCGCGCTCGCCGTCATCGTCGCCTTCCTGATCGGCGAGGTGATCGTCGGCCTGATCGCCGGGTCGCTGGCCCTGCTCTCCGACGCCGCGCACATGACCACCGACGCGGCCTCGATCGTGCTGGCGCTGTGGGCGATCCGCCTCGCCGCCCGGCCCGCCACCGGCCGGATGACCTTCGGCTGGAAGCGCGTGGAGATCCTCTCGGCCATGGCCAACGGCCTGACGCTGCTGCTGCTCGCCCTGTGGCTCGGCTACGAGGCGATCCGCAGGCTGTTCGAGCCGCCGGAGGTGCACGGCACGCTCGTGCTGATCACCGCGCTGGTCGGCGTCGCGGTCAACGTGCTGGCGACCTGGATGATCAGCCGCGCCGACCGCACCAGCCTCAACGTCGAGGGCGCCTTCCAGCACATCCTCAACGACCTGTTCGCCTTCATCGCCACGGCGGTGGCCGGCGTGGTCATCATGGTGACCGGCTGGGCGCGCGCCGACGTCATCGCCACGCTCATCGTGGTCGCGCTGATGGTGAAGGCCGGCGTCGGGCTGATCCGCGCGTCGAGCCGGATCTTCCTCGAGGCCGCCCCGGAGAACCTCGACCCCGACGTGATCGGCCGCGACATGGCCGCCCGCCCGGGCGTGACCGAGGTGCACGACCTGCACATCTGGGAGATCACCTCCGGCTCCCCCGCGCTCTCGGCGCACGTGCTGGTCGAGCCCGCCTACGACTGCCACGCGGTGCGCTCCGACATCGCCCACATGCTCGACCACGAGCACCACATCGAACACGTGACGTTGCAGGTCGACCACGCCGAGCCCACGGTGCTCGACATCGGCACCCGCGACAGCCACTGCGGCGGCGCCCACGGTCCGACGCACACCCCGGAGGCCCGCCGGCCGCAGCCCAGCGGTCACGCCCACTGACCGGAGGCGTCACAGATCCTCGGCGGTGATCAGGTTGTCCGCGATGGCCCGCGCGACCAGCGCCGCCTTGGTCGGGGCCGGGCGGCCGACCGTGGCGTACTTCGCCCGGATGCGGGCCAGATGGGTCTCCACGGTGGACACGCTGATGTGCAGTTTGGCCGCCGTCAGGGATTTGGACTCGGTGCGGAACCATGCCAGCAGGACCTGCCGCTCGCGGTCGCTGAGCCGCGGCCGGGCCGCCGAGCGGCCCAGGTGCATGGCACGGACCATGGTCGGGGTCTGATAGGGCTCGTCGCCGAGGGCCGCGCGGATCGCGGCGGCGAAGTGGCCGGGCCCCTCGGCCTTGGACAGGTAGCCGACGACGCCGCGGTCGAGGCAGTCCAGCACCAGGTCGGCGTCGGTGTCGCCGGAGAGCACCACCACCCGCAGGCCGCGGGCGCACAGCGCCGACACCGCGTCCAGGTCCGGCCCGCCCGGCCCGTACCGCAGATCGAGCACGACCGCGTCGGCGGCGGGACCCGCGGCGAGGAACGCGTCGGGATGGGCGAAATCGGTGATCGTCACCGGCAGTTCCGCCTCGGCGCACCAGGCGCGGATGCCGTCGTGCACCAGGGGATGGTCATCGATCACCGCCAGCGACAGCGGCAGGGTCCTCTCTCGCGGCATAGCGGGATCTATCGTAGCGACACCCGGCGGCCCGCCGGCATCCGAACCGGCCGCCGGCGCCCGACCCGGCGGGTCAGCCGATCGGCCGCCCCGCCAGCATGCGCAGGCACACCAGGGCGAAGTCCCGGTGGGCCCGCCACGCCCGCGGCCACCGGGCGATGGAGTCGACGGTGCGGGTGCCGGTCACCGCGGGCTCGCCGGCGAACCGCCGGGTCAGCCAGTCGAGCGCGACCGGCACCGCGAGGAACTCCAGCGGCAGATGCGCGCCCCGCCGCACCCGCAGGTACTCCACCGTCGCCCCGGCCGCCCGGTAGCGGGCGACGTGCGCGTCGACGTCGGCGACCGCGATGACCTCGTCGCCGACCCCCTGGACGACCAGCAGCGGCGACGCGGGCGCCCGCCCGCCCGGTTCGATGTCGACCAGCACCCGGCGCAGCCGCGGATCGGCCAGCAGCGCCG
>NZ_BAGK01000180.1 GCF_000308795.1 Nocardia thailandica NBRC 100428
GCAGTGGTGTCGCCGTGTGCACCGCGGGGCTCGCCATGGCCGCCGCGGTCGTCATGTCCGCGCCCGGCGCGCTCGGCACGACGCCGGGCGCCCCCGAGGATCCCGGCGCCGCCGCGGTGGTGCGGGCGCTGGCCGACGACGATCCGGACGCCGCCGCGCTCATCCCCGCCGATTTCCGGTCCCGCTTCGGCTACACCGCCGTCGTCCAGGAGGGTCTGCTGGTCGACCCGGACGGCGACTGCTCCTCCCCGGTCACCCTGCCCGGCGAGTTCGACGCGGCGTGCAAGGCGCACGATCTCGGCTACGACATGCTGCGTTACGCCGACTGGCAGGGCGCGCCGCTGGGCCCGTGGGCGCGCCGCGCGGTGGACTCGGCCCTCGACCGCCGGATGCACGCCGCCTGCGAGCGCCGGGGCGAGGATTTCTCCCGCGCCCGCTGCTCGATGATGGCCGACATCGCCTTCACCGCCGTCGACGTGAACTCGCGCCGCCAGGAGTACGGCCCGCCGGTGGTCGAGAACGTCTTCGCCGAGACCGACGCGACCGATCCGCCGAATCTGTGGCCGCTGGCGAGGACGGTGCTCGGCCTGTTCGCGGTGACCGCGGCCTCGGCGGTGATCGTCGACGCGGGCCGCAAGCGGATGCGCGCGCGGAGGCTGACCAGGCTCCGCCTTGCCCAAGCCCTGTAACGTGTTCTAGTTTGGCGGGCATGGCCCTTGTCATCGACGCCACCGTCGAGATCGACGCCCCCGCCGACATCGTGTGGCGGGTGCTCACCGACTTCGACCGCTACGGCGAGTGGAACCCCTTCGTCCCCGAATGCCACAGCACCCTGGTCCCGGGCGCGCCGATCGACATGGTCGTCCACCTGGGTGGCAACACGCGCGAGCAGCGCGAGTTCATCAGCACCCACACCCCGGGCACCGAGTTCTCCTACACGATGAAGCCGGTGCCGCTGGGCACCCTGCACAGCCGCCGCTCGCACACCGTGACGGCCCTGTCGCCGACCCGCACCCGCTACGAGTCCCGCTTCACCCTCGCCGGCTGGCTGTCCCCCGTCGTCTCCGCCGCCCTCGGCAAGCACCTGCGCGCCGGTTTCGGCGCCATGACCGCGGCCGTCGGGCCCCGCGCCGAGAAGCTCGCCGCGGGCGAGTGAGCCACGAGAAACGGGGCGCCCCCGGCCTTTCCGGCCCGGAGCGCCCCGTTCGCGTACGCGGCGGCTACAGCGCGGGCGCCGACGGCAGGTCGCCGCGGGCGGCCTCGTAGGCGGCGCCGACCCGGTAGAGCCGGTCGTCGGCCAGCGCGGGCGCCATGATCTGCAGGCCGACGGGCAGGTTGTCGTCGGCGGACAGCCCCGAGGGCACCGACATGCCGCAGTGCCCCGCCAGGTTGGTCGGCAGGGTGCACAGGTCCGACAGGTACATCGCCAGCGGGTCGTCCACCTTCTCGCCCAGCTTCCACGGGGTGAACGGGCTGGTCGGCGAGACCAGCACGTCGACCTGCTCGTAGGCGGCGTCGAAGTCGCGGGCGATCGTGGTGCGGACCTTGAGCGCCTGGCCGTAGTAGGCGTCGTAGTACCCGGCCGAGAGCGCGTAGGTGCCGATGATGATGCGGCGCTTGACCTCCGCGCCGAACCCGGCCTCGCGGGTCAGCGACATCACCTGGTCGGCGCTGTGGCTGCCGTCGTCCCCGGCGCGCAGGCCGTAGCGCATGGCGTCGAAGCGGGCCAGGTTGGACGACACCTCCGAGGGCATCACCAGGTAGTACGAGGACAGCGCGTACTCGAAGCTCGGGCACGACACCTCGATCACCTCGGCGCCGAGCTCCTTCAGCACGGCGACCGCCGCGTCGAAGGAGGCGAGCACGCCGGGCTGGTAGCTGTCGGAGTGCAGTTCCCTGACCACGCCGACCTTCACCCCGCGCAGGTCGCCCTGCGCGCCGAGCCGAGCCGCCTCGACGAGGGCGGGCACCGGCACGTCGCGGGACGTGGAGTCGCGCGGGTCGTGCCCGGCGATGACCTCGTGCAGCAGGGCGGTGTCGAGCACGGTCCGGCCGCAGGGGCCGACCTGGTCGAGCGAGGAGGCGCAGGCGATCAGGCCGTAGCGCGAGACCGTGCCGTAGGTGGGCTTGGTGCCCACGGTCGCGGTGACCGCGGCGGGCTGGCGGATCGAACCGCCGGTGTCGGTGCCGATGGCCAGCGGCGCCTGGTAGGAGGCCAGCGCCGCGGCCGAGCCGCCGCCGGAACCGCCGGGGATGCGGGTGGTGTCCCAGGGGTTGCGGGTGGGCCCGTAGGCCGAGTTCTCGGTGGACGAGCCCATCGCGAATTCGTCCATGTTGGTCTTGCCCAGGATCGGGATGCCCGCCGCGCGCAGCCGGGAGGTGACGGTCGCGTCGTAGGGCGAGCGCCAGCCCTCCAGGATCTTGGAGGCGGCGGTGGTCGGCATGTCGGTGGTGACCAGCACGTCCTTGAGCGCCAGCGGCACGCCCGCCAGCGGCGAGGCCGGGGTCTCGCCGGCGGCCAGCGCGGCGTCGACCACCGCGGCGGCGGCCAGCGCCTCGTCCCGCGCGACGTGCAGGAAGGCGTTGATCTGCCCGTCGACCTGCGCGATGCGGTCCAGGTGCGCCTCGGTCACCTCGGTGGAGGAGACCTCGCGGGCGTGGATCTTCTCGGCGAGGTCGGCGGCCGAGAGCCGGGTCAGCTCACTCATTCGCCCTCTCCCAGGATCTGCGGGACGAGGAAGCGCTGTTCCTCGACGGCGGGGGCCTGGTCGAGGGCCTGCTCGGGGGTCAGGCCGGGCGCGACGACGTCGGGCCGGGTCACGTTGACCGCCGGATTCGGCGATCCGGTGGTGGGCACGTCCGCGGCGGCGACCTCGGAGATGGTCCGCACGTGGCTGAGGATCGAGTCCAGCTGGCCGGCGAACTGGTCCAGTTCGGCGTCGGTCAGCGCGAGCCGGGACAGCCGGGCGAGGTGTGCAACCTCGTCGCGGGAGATGGCGGGCACCGCGGAACCCCTTTCGGCGTCGGTGGGGCCGTCCGCACGAGCCGCGGACAGCAGACATCGCACAGCCTAGCGAGGGCCTCGTATCACGATCCGACCGCATCCTCCCCGCGATGAGTTCCCGCTCGTGACCCGAACCGGTCATACTTCGAGTCGATAACCGGCGTGCCGGGGTGTAAGTATTGCGTGAGGCGGGTATCCGATCTCGACGGCCCCGGCAGCTATGGAAAGGAACGCACGTGTCATACCTGCTCCGCGTGCAACTTCCGGATCGCCCGGGAAGCCTCGGCGCTCTCGCACTCGCCCTCGGTTCGGTCGGCGCGGACATCCTGTCGCTCGACGTGGTCGAGCGCGGCGCCGGATTCGCGATCGACGACCTGGTGGTCGAATTCCCCACCGGCGCACTGCCCGACACGCTCATCACCGCCGCCGAGTCGATCGCCGACGTGGCCGTCGACTCGATCCGGCCGTACTCGGGCCTACTCGACACCCATCGCGAACTCGAGCTCATCGACCAGGTCGCCAGCGCCCGCGACGACCGGTTGCAGGTCCTCGTCGACGGCGTGCCGCGCGTGTTGCGCGTCGGCTGGTCGACCATCATCGGGATCGGCCCCGGCGGCGCCTACCGGGTCGTCGGCAGCCCGAGCGCCCCTGAGACGCAGGCGGGTTCGGCGCCGTGGATGCCGCTCGAGAAACCGACGGCGCTGGACGGCGAGGCCGACTGGGTCCCCGAGATCTGGCGCGACATGGACACCAAGCTGGCCGCGGCCCCGCTCGGCAACACCGGCAAGTCGCTGCTGCTCGGCCGTCCCGGCGGGCCCGACTTCCGGCCCTCGGAGGTCGCCCGGCTCGGCTACCTGGCCGGGATCGTCGCCCAGGTCCTCACCTAGAGTTCGCGCCGCAGCACGGTCAGCAGCATGCCGTCGTCGGTGTACCAGTCCCGTTGCGGCACAGGCACGAAACCGAACCGGTCGTAGATGCGGCGGGCGTCGCGCATGCTCGGCGAGGTGGTCAGCACCACCGCCGCGTACCCCTGCCCCACGGCCTGCTCCAGCACCGCCGTGACCAGCGCCGTGCCCGCGCCGAGCCCGCGCGCCTGGGCGGAGACGGCCAGCATCCGGAACTCCAGTTCGCCCTCGCGGGCGATCTCGGCGTACGGGTTGCCCGGCGGCGCGACGGTCAGCGAGCCGACGACCGCGCCCTGGTGCACCGCGACCAGGACCTCGGCGGCGGCGCCGCGATGGGCCACGTCGGCGAGTTCGCGCACGTAGGGGTCGTCGGGCGGCACGTAGCCCTCCCCGACGTAGACCTTGACGGTCAGTTCGGAGATCTCGTCGTATTCCTCGGGGGACGCGGCGCGGACGAGCACACCGCGGGTGTCGTTACCGGTGTCCACCCGTCCATGGTGTCACCCGGGACGGTCAGGAACCGAGGTAGGGCCGCAGGCCCGGGTGCACGACCTGCCAGCGGCCGGGCTTGCCGGACGGGTACAGGACGGTGAGCTGCTCGCCCACGCTGGGCCACTGGCGCGCGTCCCAGGCGAAGCGCCGGTAGACGACCTCCCCCGCCACGGTCGGCCCGTGCACGGTGCCGGTGAGGGTGACGTAGTGCTCGCCCTCCATGGCCGGGCGCGGGCTCACCCCCGTGACCCGCAGCGCCCCGTACTCGAGCCCCTGGGACGCGCCGGTGGCGCGGGCCCGCCCGAGCAGCGACACCGCCCCGACGCCGACCACCACGACCATGACCACCAGCATGAACACCTCGAGCACGCGGCCATGCTATGTCAGGGGCGGGGCCTAGCGCGGGGTGAGCACGCTCACGCCCTCGGCGGTCCGGCGCACCTGCCACACCGCAGACCGGGTGCGCTGGGAGCGGCCGTTGCCGCGGTCGATGAGGGAGCGGTCGGCGGTGGTGAAGATCAGCTGCGCGCCATGGGCATTGGTCTCGGGGTTCTGGAACAGCTGCACCAGGCGGTCGGTCTCCTCGACCGGCAGGCCCGCGCCGATGTCGTCGACCGCCAGCACCCGGCCCTCGTCGAGCGCGTCGAGCATCGCGGGCAGCAGCCGCAGCAGGGTGACGGTGGCCGCGGACTCGTCCGACAGCTCGAAGGCCACGTCGATGCCGTCGTGCACCACGCCGATCCCCGCGCCGCGCCGGGAGACCATGCGGCCGTAGAGGGCGTCGCGCGCCGAGCGCAGGTTGTCGCGCTCGCGCTTCAGCAGCACGGCGGGCACCTCGGCGCCGCCGTGGTCGAGCTGCGCGGTGACCGAGGCGATCTCGGCGTCCAGGTCGCGCAGGTAGTCGGCGTAGAGCGGATCGTGTTCGGCCACCAGCAGATCGGTGATACCGAGGTCGGCCGTGCGCAGCAGCATGAGCAGGCGGGCGGCGTTGTCGGCCGAACGGGAGATGTGGCTGCCCAGTTCGTGCGCGACGCCGGCGAGGTCGGCCGGCCCCTGCAGCACGTGCAGCCTGCCCGCGAACCAGCGGTAGGCGGGCACCAGCGCCTCGGCGTAGAGCTGCCCGGCCAGGCTCAGCAGCAGCGCGTTGGGCCGCACCAGCGGAACCAGCGCGCTCACCCCGTAGCGGGCGGCCTCGAACATCGGGCCGACCTTGACCTGATCGCCGTGGCGCTCGAACACGATCCGCTTGCGCGAACGGGGGTGCGTATACAGCCACTCGGCGACCACGTCGGCGTTGTCCAGCCGGAATCCGTAGGTGTAGGGCACGCCCTCGGCGACGAAGGCGGCGACGAATTCGCTCGGCTGGTCGGCGTAGCCCAGGTGAGGCCTGCGCACCGGGCCCGCGTAGGGGTCCCATCCGCTCACCGAGTGCAGGACCGCGTCGCGCATGTGCGCCAGCGCGTCGATCAGGCTGGTCTTGCCCGACGCCGCGGGCCCGTGCACCGCGGTCACCGGCACGGAGACGGGGCCGCCCGCCCCTCGGCTGGAGCGCAGCTGCTGCCCCTGCGCCAGCGATCGATGATTGGTCACCTGGAAACTGCGCAGCATCGCCATACTCTCGTCGACCCGACAACTCCGGCGCACCGCCGGAGCGATGCGCCGGGTCCAGCCAAGCACATCCGTGGCGCGGCGCGCGCGAGGAGGGCGGGGGTGGGGATGTCGCGCACGCCCGGCGCACCCGGCGGGCTGCCATTACGATGCTGACACCGCGGTCACGCAGGCCGCGACTCCAGCGAAGCGATGAGGACGGTGCGATGGCGGTACGTGGAGTGACCCGGGGTCTTGTGGTCGCGGCGATGTCGGCGGGAGCGCTGGTGCCCGCGGCACTGGTGAGCGCGCCTGCCGCGCTGGCCGATCCGTGCCCGAACGGTACCGCGCGGGTGTTCCTCGGGGACGCGACCAACTCCTGTCAGGGCGCGGGTTCGGTGACCTACGACGCCGTTCCCGTGTCGAAGGTGTGCTCGATGTCGGGCACGAACGTCACGATCCAGTTCACCGCGACCAGCAAGAAGTACAACCGCGACGTCGAGATCTACGACGGCCGCTGCGCCACCTTCGACCTGCGCATCCAGAAGTCGATCTCGGTGACGGTCGCCCCGAGCTGAGGACCCCGCGCCTCGGGCCCGACGTGATGCCGGTCACGCCGGGCCCGATCCGTCTCGCGGACCAGCGCGAACGCCGCGTGCCGCCGCGACGGATCGGCCCGCGCGCCCGCCGGATTCGCGGCGCGCATTCCCCCCGGGGGTAGGCTCGGCCGGGTTGCCGTCGACAGCCGTCCGAGGAGGTGCACGCGATGAACCCGGTGTGGGCCCGCTCCCGCCGTGTGCTTCCCGCGTCACCCCGCCGCGGCGCCGTGTTCCTCGCCCTGCTGGCCGCCGCCCTCCTCGTCCTCGGGCCGGTGCTGGACTGCACCGTGCTGCGCCACGAGTCCGGCGCGGGGCATCACGGCGCGACCGGGTTCGGCGCGCCCGACCACTCCCCGCCGCTCGCCGCGCCCGTCGCCCTCGGCGCTCCGGCGGCGCCCCGACACTCGGTCGGCCTCCTGCCGGACGCCGCGCCCGCGGTGTCGGCCCCGGCCGCGTCGGCACCGGCCCGCAGCACGGTGCCCCCGCTCGAACACTGCGCCCGCCACGCCGGCCACGTGCTGCTGAAGGCCGTCGCGCCCGCCGCGGCGCCCTTCCCCTCCCTGCTGCTGATGCTCGGCGCCGTCCTGCTCGCCTGCTTCGCCGCCGCGGGCACACGAGGCCGCGGCGCCGGGGTGCGGGGGCCGCCGATCCCCTTCGCCCGGCGCGGCCGGGATCTGCTCACGCTCGTCTGTATCGCCCGACGGTGATCGTCGCGCGCCGGACCGGGACCACCCGGGCCGGCGTCCGCGACCGAATCGTCGTGGCGTGCCGTGGGATACGGACGCCGGTACAGAGAGAAGACTCGTCGTGACCAAGGTTCTGCTCGTCAAGGAACGCCCCGCCCGGCACGCGGCCGGTGGCCTGCACGGGCTCGTCGGCAACACGCCCGTGCTGTGGATCTCCGAGCCCCTGGCCGCGCCCGGACGCGGATTCTGGGCCAAGCTCGAAGGATTCAACCCCGGCGGGATGAAGGACCGCCCCGCCCTGCACATGGTCGCCCGCGCGCGCGAGCGCGGCGACCTGCGGCCGGGCGCGCGGATCATCGAATCCACCAGCGGCACCCTGGGTCTCGGCCTGGCGCTGGCCGGGCTGGTGTACGGGCACCCGGTGACGGTGGTGACCGACCCCGGCCTCGAGCCCATCGTCGCGCAGATGCTCGCCGCCTACGGCGCCACCGTCGACCTCGTCGACGAACCCCACCCCGACGGCGGCTGGCAGCAGGCCCGCCGCGACCGTGTCGCCCGGCTGCTGGCCGAGGACCCCGGCGCCTGGTGCCCCGACCAGTACGGCAACCCCGACAACGTCGACGGCTACACCTCGCTCGCCGACGAACTCCTCGACCAGCTCGGCGGGGTGGACGTCCTGGTGTGCGCGGTCGGCACCGGCGGGCACTCCGCAGGCGTGGCCCGGGTGCTGCGGCGCCACCATCCCGGCATGCGGCTGATCGGCGTCGACACCGTCGCCTCCACCATCTTCGGCCAGCCCGCCGGGCCGCGGCTCATGCGCGGGCTCGGGTCCTCGATCCTGCCCGCCAATGTCGACTACGCCGCCTTCGACGAGGTGCACTGGGTGGCGCCCGGCGAGGCGGTGTGGGCCTGCCGCACCCTGGCGGCCACCCACCACGCCACCGGCGGATGGAGCGTCGGGGCGGTCGCGCTGGTCGCGGGCTGGGCGGCGCGCACCGCCGCGCCGGGCACCCGGATCGCCGCCGTCTTCCCCGACGGGCCGCACCGCTATTTCGACACCGTCTACAACGACGACTACTGCCGGGCCAACGGCCTGCTGGACGTGACCCCCGCCGCCGACCCGGATGTCGTCGAGCGCGCGGGCGATCGGGTGGTGCGGCGCTGGACGCGCTGCGCGACCGTCGAGCGGCCCGCGCGGGAGGGCCTCGCATGACCGCGCTGACCACCTTCCGCGCCTTCGACCTGCCCGCGCGGCTGCTCATGATCAACCAGTTCGGCATCAACCTCGGCTTCTACATGCTGATGCCGTACCTGGCCGGCTACCTCGCGGGACCGCTCGGCCTGGCCGCGTGGGCGGTCGGGCTGGTGCTCGGCGTGCGCAACTTCTCCCAGCAGGGCATGTTCCTGCTGGGCGGCACCCTCGCCGACCGCCTCGGCTACAAACCGCTGATCGTGGCCGGATGCCTGTTGCGCACGGCGGGATTCGGGCTGCTGGTCGTCGCGGACTCGCTGCCCGCGATGCTGATCGCCTCGGCCGCCACCGGTTTCGCCGGGGCGCTGTTCAACCCGGCGGTGCGCGCCTATCTCGCCGCCGACGCCGGGCCACGGCGGGTGGAGGCGTTCGCCCTGTTCAACATGTTCTATCAGGCGGGCATGCTGGCGGGTCCGCTCGTCGGACTGGCGTTGCTCGCCCTGGATTTCCGGGTGACCGCGGCCGCGGCGGCCACGGTGTTCGCCGGCCTGACCCTGGCCCAGTTGTTCGCCCTTCCCCCGAAACGGGGCGACCGGCCCGAGGAACCGTCCTCGGTGCTCGACGACTGGCGCTCCGTGGTCGCCAACCGCCGCTTCCTCGCGTTCGCGGCGGCCATGACCGGCTCCTATGTGCTCTCGTTCCAGGTGTATCTGGCGCTGCCGCTGCACGCGGAGTTCCTCGCGGGCGAGCGCGCGCAGCCGCTCGTGTCGGCGCTGTTCGTGGTCTCCGGCGTGGTCGCGGTCGCGGGGCAGCTCCGGATCACCGCCTGGCTGCGGGACCGGTGGGGCGCGGGCCGCAGCCTGGTCGCGGGCATGGTCACCCTCGCCGTGGCCTTCCTGCCCCTCGTGCTCGTGCCGACGCCGGGGCTGTTCGGCACCGCCGCGGCCGTGACCGCGCTGCTGCTGGCCACCGCACTGCTGGCCGTCGGCACCGCGGCGGTCTTCCCCTTCGAGATGGACACGGTGGTGACGCTCGCGGGCGGCAGGCTGGTCGCCACCCACTACGGCTTCTACAACACGGTCGTCGGTGTCGGCATCCTCGCGGGCAACCTCGCCACGGGCGCCGTCCTCGGCGCCGCGCGCGACGCGGGCCTCGACTGGGCGGTCTGGGCCGGGCTGGCGGGCATCGGCGGCGTCGCCGCCGTCGCGCTGCACCGCCTCGACACCACCGCCCCGCCGCCGGACGCGAGCCCCGACACCGAGCGCACCGACGTCCTGCCGGTGCTCACCGGCGCCACGGCCGACGACCCGCCGACCGTGCCGCTCCCGGCCGTGCGCGCGGGCGCGGGCCGCCGCTGACCAAGGCATCGCCGCGGCCGGCCGGGCCGGGTCAGTCCGCGCCGGTCTCGTCCTCGGCCGGGGACCGGACCGCGTCCGGGCCCTCGGCCAGCAGCAGGCGGAAGGCGTCCTCGTCGAGCAGGGGGACGCCCAGCTCCTCGGCCTTGGCGGCCTTGGACCCCGGTGCGTCGCCGATCACGACGAAGGCGGTCTTCTTCGACACCGACCCCGCCGCCTTGCCGCCGCGGATCAGGATCGCCTCCTTGGCGCCGTCGCGGGTGAAATCCCGCAGGGAGCCGGTGACGACGATGGACAGACCCTCGAGCGTGCGCTCGACGGACTCGTCGCGCTCGTCCTCCATGCGCACGCCCGCGGCCCGCCACTTCTCGACGATGGTGCGATGCCAGTCGACGGCGAACCACTCGGTGACCGCCGCGGCGATGGTCGGGCCGACGCCGTCGGTCCCCGCCAGTTCCTCGACCGACGCCGCGGCGATGCGGTCGAGACTGCCGAACTCGGCGGCCAGCGCGCGGGCCGCGGTCGGCCCGACGTGGCGGATGGACAGCGCGACCAGTACCCGCCACAGCGGCCTGTTCCGGACCGTGCGCAGGTTCTCCAGCAGGCGGTGCCCGTTCTGGGTCAGCTCGCCCCGCTGGTTGGTGAACAGCGGGACGGCGAGCAGCTTCGCCTCGTCCAGGTCGAACAGGTCGCCCTCGTCGACGATGGCGCCGCCGCGCAGCAGGGCTTCGGCGGCCTTGTCGCCGAGGGCCTCGATGTCGAACGCGCCGCGGCCCGCCAGATGGAAGACGCGTTCGCGCAGCTGGGCCGGGCAGTGCCGCTGGTTGGGGCAGCGGATGTCGGCGTCGCCCTCCTTCTCCGGGGCGAGCGCCGTGGCGCATTCGGGGCAGTGCGTCGGCATGACGAACGCGCGCTCGGCGCCGGTGCGGGCATCGGCGACCGGACCGAGCACCTCGGGGATGACGTCACCGGCCTTGCGGATGGTGACCAGGTCACCGATGAGCACGCCCTTGCGCTGGACCTCCGAGGCGTTGTGCAGGGTGGCCATGGCGACGGTCGAGCCGGCGATGGCGACCGGTTCCATCACCGCGAAGGGCGTCACCCGGCCGGTGCGCCCGACATTGACCGCGATGTCGAGCAGCCGGGTGACCGCCTCCTCCGGCGGGTACTTGTAGGCGATCGCCCAGCGCGGGGCGCGCGAGGTGGCACCGAGCCTGCGTTGCAGCGCCAGCTCGTCGATCTTGACGACCTGGCCGTCCATCTCGTAGGCGATGTCGTGGCGGTGCTCGCCCCAGTAGGTGATCCGGTCGATCACCGCGTCCACGCCGCGCACCTGGACGGTGTACTCCGAGACAGGCAGCCCCCAGGCCGCCAGCGCGCGGTAGACCTCGTGCTGGCTGTCCGGCGCGAAGCCTTCGATGCGGCCGACCCCGTGGCAGATCATCCGCAGATTGCGCCGCGCGGTGATCGAGGGATCCTTCTGCCGCAGCGAGCCCGCGGCGGTGTTGCGCGGGTTCGCGTACGCCGGTTTGCCCTCGGCGACGATGGCGGCGTTGAGCGTCTCGAAGTCGGCGAGGCGGAAGTACACCTCGCCACGCACCTCCAGCAGGGCCGGGACCGGGAACTCGTCGGTCGGGGTGAGTTCGGCGGGGATGTCGGCGATCGTGCGGGCGTTGAGGGTGACGTCCTCGCCGGTCCGCCCGTCGCCGCGGGTGGCGCCGCGCACCAGCCTGCCGTTCTCGTACACCAGGTTCAGCGCGACGCCGTCGACCTTCAGCTCGCACAGGTAGCGCAGGTCCGCGCCTGCCTCGGCCTCGACCCGCGCGGCCCAGGCGCGCAGCTCGTCGAAGTCGAAGACGTTGTCCAGCGACAACATCCGCTCGAGATGGTCGACCGCGGTGAAGTCGGTGGCGAAACCGCCGCCGACCAGCTGGGTCGGCGAATCCGGGGTCCGCAGGTCCGGATGCTCGTCCTCGAGCTGCTGCAACCGGCGCAGCAGCTGGTCGAACTCGGCGTCGGAGATCGTCGGCGCGTCCCGCACGTAGTAGCGGAACTGATGCTCGCGCACCTCGTCGGCCAGCTGCTGCCAGGCCACGCGCTGCGCACCGCTCGCGGCGTCCTCGGCCACCGGGTTCTCGACGACGTCCTCACTGTCACTCACCCCCCGACCCTAACCGAGGGCCCCGACATCCCCGCCCACCCGTCGGCGCACGTCGCGCTGTGTTTTCGCCGCCGGTCCGGCCCGGCGATCACCCGGCGGCGAGGGACTCCGGTTCCTCGGTGTAGGCCCGCGCGACGTCGGCGGTCAGGGACAGCGCCGTGCGCGCCCAGGCCGCGGGCGCCGTCGCCAGGCCGCAGGCCGGGGAGACCAGGACCGAGCTGCCCAGGGTGCGCCGGGGGAAGCCGAGCCGATCGACCAGGCGCGCACCGGGTTCGGCGGCGGCACGCCAGGTGAGCTGCCCGGGCGGCGGCTCGGTGGGGACGAGGCCGAGGATCAGCCGTGTGCCGGCGTCCAGGGTTTCGCCGAGCGGGTCGAGGTCCTCGGTGCGCAGGGTGGCGACGTCGACGGCGATCGCCGCGGCGGCGGTGCGGCGCAGGGTCGTCAGCGCCGGGCGCGCGGCGCAGCTGTGCAGGACCACCGGGGCGTCCTGCGCCTCGATGACGGCGTCGAGCACGGCCAGCGCCTCGGGTTCGGGCTTGGCGCGCACGGTGTTCAGCACGCTGGGACCCGTGAGCGCGCCGGTGAGCACGTCGGTGAGCCGGGGTTCGTCGAGCTGGACGACGAGCGTGGCACCCAGCCGCCTGCGCAGCTCGGCGACGTGACGGGCGATGCCCTCGGCGAGGGACTCCGAGAGATCGCGCAGCGCGCCGTGATCGGTGAGGATCCGGTGCCCGTTGGGCAGCTCGGCCTCCGCAGCCAGGGTCAGCGGCCCCGCGGCCTGGATCTTGAGCGGATGGCCGGAACCGGCCAGTCCGGCGGTCTCCCAGACCTCCTCGAGCGCGTCGAGATCCTCGCGCAGCAGGTCCCGCGCCCGCCGCGACACCGCGCCCGGACGCGCGGCCAGGCGATAACCGCGCGTGGTCGAGTCGAACCGCATGTCGACGAGCAGTGCCGAGCACCGTCCGATCATGTCCGCGCCGACGCCACGGGCGGGGAGTTCGACCAGATGCGGCAGCCCCGGCAGTTCCCCGAGGATCGTGTTCGCGGCCTCGCGCGGATCGGTGCCCGGCCAGGAACCGATCCCCGTCGCCACCCCGCCCGCGAGCGGATCACGGTCCGGGACAGCAGGTTCCGGGCTCGCCTCCGCGCCGCCCTCGCTCCGCCACAGGGTCACGTGTTCGGTGCCTCTCCACTGGGTTCGATCCGGCGTCGGCCGGGCAGTTCCGGGTCGGCGGGTCCGGCCACGGGTGCCCGCTCAGGCGTCGGCGGGCACCGCGCGGGCGGTGCCGCTGATGGTTCCGCTGCCGATCACGACGTCACCGTCGGCGTCGGGCCGGTACAGCACCACCGCCTGGCCCTTGGCGACGCCGGTCAGCGGCTCCTTCAGCCGCACGACCAGGCCCGCGCCGTCGGGCTCGGCGATCGCGGGGGCGGTGCCGCCGTGCGCCCGGACCTGCACGATGCACTCGACGGGCTCGCCCGGGGTCCGGCCCGAGGTCCAGATCGCGCGGTCGGCGGTGATCGTGTCGACGGCCAGCTCGTCGATGGAGCCGACGCGGACCGTGCCCGAGTCGGGATCGATGCCGGTGACGTAGCGGGGCTTGCCGTCGGCGGCGGGCGTCGTCAGGCCGAGGCCCTTGCGCTGCCCGATGGTGAAACCGTGCACGCCGTCGTGATCGCCCAGCACCGTGCCGTCGGTGTCGACCAGCGCGCCGGGCCGGACGCCGATCTTCGCGCCGAGGAACGCGCGGGTGTCGCCGGAGGGGATGAAGCAGATGTCGTGGCTGTCGGGCTTGTTCGCCACGGCGAGGCCGCGCTCGGCGGCCTCGGCGCGGATCCGCGGCTTGGGAGTGTCGCCGACCGGGAACATCGCGCGGGCCAGCTGCCCGGCGGTGAGCACGGCCAGCACGTAGGACTGGTCCTTGTCGGCGTCGACCGCGCGGCGCAGGACGCCGTCCTCGAGGCGCGCGTAGTGGCCGGTGACCACGGCGTCGAAGCCGAGCGCGGCGGCGCGGTCGGCCAGCGCGGAGAACTTGATCTTCTCGTTGCAGCGCAGGCACGGGTTCGGGGTCTCCCCCGCCGCGTAGGCCGCGACGAAGTCGTCGATCACGTCTTCCTTGAACCGGTCGGCGAAATCCCAGACGTAGAACGGGATCCCGAGCACGTCGGCGGCGCGGCGCGCGTCCCCGGCGTCCTCCTTCGAGCAGCAGCCCCGCGAGCCGGTGCGCAGGGTGCCCGGGTTGGCCGACAGCGCCAGGTGCACGCCGACCACCTCGTGGCCCGCGTCCACGGCCCGCGCCGCGGCCACCGCCGAATCGACACCACCGCTCATGGCGGCGAGTACTCGCATGTCACGCACCTCCCTTGGCGCCGGCCAGGCCCGCGGCCCTGGCACGTTCGAGAATTTGCGGCAGCGCGTCCCGCAGTGCCGCGACATCGGCCCGGGTGGAGGTGTGCCCCAGGGAGAACCGCAGCGAACCGCGGGCCTGCCAGGGCTCGACCCCCATGGCGATCAGCACGTGCGACGGCGAGGCGACCCCGGCCGTGCACGCCGAACCGGTCGAGCATTCGATCCCGGCCGCGTCCAGCAGCATCAGCAGCGAATCGCCTTCGCAGCCGGGGAAGGTGAAGTGGGCGTTGCCCGGCAGCCTGCCGTCGCCCGCCGGGCCGTTGAGGACCGCGTCCGGCGCGACCGACCACACCGCCTCGATCAGCTCGTCGCGCAGGTCGCGCAGCCCGGCCGCGTAGGCGTCCAGGTCGGTGGTCACCGCGCGCAACGCGGCGGCGAGGCCCACCGCGGCGGCCACATCCGAGGTGCCCGATCGCAGCTCCCGCTCGTGCCCGCCCCCGTGCAGCAGCGGCACGCACGGCACCTGCCTGCCGACCAGCAGCACGCCGCTCCCGTGCGGTCCGCCGATCTTGTGCCCGGCCACGCTCATCGCGGCCAGCCCCGAGGCGTCGAAGTCGAGCCGCAGCTGACCGGCGGCCTGCACCGCGTCGCTGTGCACCGGGATGTCGAATTCGGCGGCGACGGCGGTCAATTCGGCGATCGGCTGGATGGTGCCGACCTCGTTGTTGGCCCACATGACGCTCACCAGGGCGACCTCGTCGCCGTGGTCGGCCAGCACCTCGCGCAGCGCCCGCGGCGACACCAGCCCGTCCGCGTCGACCGGCAGCCAGGTGACCTGCGCGCCCTCGTGCTTCTCCAGCCACTCCACCGCGTCGATCACCGCGTGGTGCTCGACCGCGCTGGTGACGATGCGGGTGCGGCGCGGATCGGCGTCCCGGCGCGCCCAGAAGATGCCCTTGAGCGCGAGGTTGTCGCTCTCGGTCCCGCCGGAGGTGAACACCACCTCCGAGGGCCGCCCGCCCAGATCGGCGGCGATCGACTCGCGCGACTCCTCGAGCCGCCTGCGCGCCGCGCGCCCCGACCCGTGCAGCGACGACGCGTTCCCGACCTGGATCAGCGCAGCCGTCATCGCCTCGACAGCGGCAGGCACCATCGCCGTGGTGGCCGCATGATCGAGGTAGACCGTCTTGGGCGCACCGCTGACCGGACCCGGGGAAGCCGACTTCATGACCGACTAAGCCTATACGACCGTTGACCTGGGCATCTTCGGGGCGTCCCCACCTTCTACGACTTTCGACCGATGTGCACGCGATCGACAACGGCGAGGGCGGCCCCGGCATTCCCGGGTCGGCGCCGGCGGAGCGGACAGTGCGTGCTTCGCGGGCCGCGGGAATCGGCACCGACCGAGGCGCGATTGTTACGATTGCCGGAAATGAGCCGGCCGGGGTGCTACTCATCCGTCGCCCGCCGGAGGAAGGCCACGCCGTGCTGCACCTGAGCGTCATCTCGCCCAGCAACAAGACCGCGCAGGTGCTGGAGACGCTGGCCGCCGATTCCGGGGCCGTCCACGTGACGCTCGCCCGCGACGCCTCGGTCGATCCGCCCGGTGACCTGATCGCGGCCTATGTCGCGCGTGGCCACGCCGACCACATCCTGGCCGCGCTCGAGGAACTCGACCTGGTCGACAGCGGCGCTGTCGCTTTCGGGCCGGCGGGAACCGTGCTGTCCGAGGCGGGCAGGCGCGCCGGTGCGACGGCGGCGGGCTCCTCGGACGGCGCCGTGGTATGGGCGCAGTTGCTGGGCCAGGCACGTGAGCACGCCCGGCTCACACCTACGATGCTGATCTTCCTCACGATCGCGTTCCTGCTTTCGGCGGTCGGTGTTGCGACCGCGTCCCCGTTGACCCTGGTCGGTGCGATGGTGGTCGGACCCGAATTCCGGCCGCTGTCAGCGCTCGCCGTGGGACTGGTGCGGCGCGATACCGCGCTCGTGCGGACCTCGGCTCAAACTCTGGCCGTCTCGTTCCCGATCGCGATGGCGGTCACCGCGCTGGCCACGCTGCTCTGGGTCCGTCTCGGCTGGATCGGTACCGACGATGTCGAGAACGCCCGTGCTTTCGACTTCATCTACCAGGTCGGGCCGTTCTCCGCGATCGTGGCGTTGCTGGCGGGTGCGGCCGGGATGCTCGCCATGGTCACCTACTCCTCCACGGTCCTGGTCGGGGTGTTCATCTCGGTCACCACCGTCCCCGCGGCCGGCCTGGCCGTCGTCGCCGCGATCGCGGGGAAGTGGAGTGTCGTATCGAGCTCGCTCGTCCAGCTCGGCGTCAACCTCGTCGGCATCGTGCTCGCCGGTGTGGCGGTCCTGCTGCTCCTGCGACGGCAGCGGTAGGCCGCGCGAGACCACGCGACCGAAGAGACCCGGTCCGCGGTTACCCGCGAGCACAGCCCCGATCAAGGGTGGGCGGGCGCCGTCGCCTCGACCAGGCCCGGATCCTGGACCCGGGTGTGGGCGGCGGCGATCCAGCCGGCGCGGGCGGCGGCGCGGCCCGTGCGGTCGGTGCCGCGGATGGCCTGTTCGCAGCGCTCGGCCAGGGTGTGGCGGTCGGTGTCGGAGTGCTCGACGGGGGCCAGGGTGATCTCGGCGACGAGGCCCTTGGCCAGCAGCAGCCGCTTGACCGAGTCGCCGAAGGAGTCCTCGCCGACGAAGCCGCCGACCGTGGACTGGGCGCCGTCGGCGTCGAGGTAGCGGACCCGCACGGGCTGCACGGGGACGCGGGCGTCGACGGCGGCCTGGAACATGGCCGGGCGCATGCGGCCGTAGGCGCGCCCGCACCACGTGGTGCCCTCGGGGAAGGCGGCGACGCGTTCGCCCGCGGCGAGCCGGTCGGCGACCTGCGCGACCACCCCGGGTAGCTGGCGCAGCTTCTCGCGGTCGATCGGGATGACCCGCATGGCCGCGGCCAGCCGGCCCAGCACGGGCCAGTCGATCAGGTCGGCGCGGGCGACGAACCCGAGCGGCTGCACTCCGGCCATGGCGACCACGTCGATCCAGCCGATGTGCCCGGCGACGACCAGCACCCCGGTGTCGGGTTCGGCGTAGCCGCGGCCGGGGACGACGCGCTTGTCCACGACGCGCAGCCGCATGCCGAGGCAGCTCAGCACCGCGCGGGCGTACCGGCGCTGGACCGCGCCGCGCCGGGCGCGCGGGGTGAGGACGTGGAAGGCGGGGTAGCTCACCAGGAGTCCGGCGATCCCGGCCGCGCGGGCCACCGCGACGGCGGGCGAGACCTGGTCGATGTCGGTGAGGCAGCCGCACCCGCAGGGGCTCGACGGCATCCACGGGTGGGCGGTGGCGGTGGCGGGCGGCGCGTCGAACACCATGAGAGTTACTTCCCGTCGAAATTGGCGGCCGCGCTCTGCAGCCGCTCCAGGTAACGCGTGTTGATGGTCTCCAGGCCGAGCAGGGCGACGAAGTCGGCGACCCCGAAGTCCGGGTCGTGCGCGGGCTCGCCGCAGATCTCGGCGCCGAGGCGCAGGTAACCGCGCAGCAGCGGCGGCAGCTTGGGCCGGCTCGGCGGGGTCAGCTCGTCGAGGGTGCGGCCCTCGACGACGACCGGGTTGTACGGGCGCACACGACGTTCGGGATCGCAGGCGTGGCGGCCGAGCAGCAGGTCGCGCACGCCGCGCACGTTCACGCCGGGCGGGTCGGCGGGGGTGTCGCGCATCGGCACCGAGACGCAGCCCATCACCCAGTCGTAGCCGGTGAGCTGGATGTAGTGCAGGATGCCGGCCCACATGAGGGTCAGCACCGAGCCGTTGCGGTGGTCGGGAACCACGCAGGCCCGGCCCATCTCGACGATGCGGTGGCCGGCGGGATCGAGCCGGGTCAGGTCGAATTCGGTGGCGGTGTAGTACCCGCCCGCCGCGGCGACCTTGTCCGGCGGGAGCATCCGGTAGCAGCCGACGAACTGTTCGGTGAACTCGTCCCGGACCAGCAGGTGGTCGCAGAACTCGTCGAAACGGTCGGCGTCGCGGCCGGTTCCGTCGTCGGGGATGTCGAATCCGGGTTCGTTGGCGAAGACCTGGTAGCGCAGCCGCTGCGCGGCCTCACGGTGTTCGGCGTCGGAGGCCACCACCAGCGAGTACTGCGCCTTCTCCACCCCTGTGTCCGTCGAGCGCGACGGCGTCGACAGTACTGACGTAACAGCCATACTGCCGATGAAGCCAGTCCGAACTGGCATCGGGCTGACCGCGAAGTGTCGGCGCGAGGGCCGTTCGGTGAACGAGACATCGGTCACACCGGGCGTTCACCAACCGGCCGCGAGAAGTTCTCCGACCTGCGGGTTTCCCGTCGACACGACCCCGGGAAGCGGGCCGTGGCGCGCCCGCGACCGAAGGGGCCGAATCGTCTCCGAACACGACTGTTCGTCCGTACGCTTGCCCCGCGCCGCTTCCCGGCGCCCGTTCGAGAGGTACCCCGTGAAACGTTTCATCGCCGTCACCGCCGCCGCCGTCGCCCTCGGCGCCGCGTCCGCGGGCATCGCCGCGGCCGACGCCCCGGCCCCCGCGCGGCCGCCCGCCGCCGCGGAGCCGGTCGTCCTCCAGACCGGCTCGGCCGTCATCGACCTGCTTGCCTACATCGCCGCGGGTTGTATCGGCAGCTGGAGCCCCGCCCCGCCCGCGCACTGCCTGTGAGCACGACGAGGGCGAACCGGAGCGTTCCGGTTCGCCCTCGCCGGTGGAGGGATCAGGCTGCGCGCGACAACGATTCGCGGCGCGGGGCGTCCGCCTCCTTGCGCATCTCGGCGAAGCCGGGGCGGCCGGTGCCGACGAAGGCGACCAACCACGAGGCGACCGCGGCGAAGCGGTTACGGAAGCCGACCAGATACATCAGGTGCACCGCCAGCCACATCGCCCAGGCGATCGTGCCGCGGAAGGTGACGCGCTCGTTGAGCTTCACCACCGCGCTGAAGCGGCTGATGACCGCCATGCTGCCCTTGTCCCAGTAGGTGAAGGGGGTGCCCGCGGGCTTCTTGCCCCGGATGATGTCGGCGGCGTGCCTGCCCTCCTGCATGGCCACGGGCGACTGGCCGGGGTAGCCGTTGAGCGAGGTCATGTCGCCGATGGCGAAGATGTCGGCGTGCCCGCCGACGGTGAGGTCGGGGTTGACGAGGATGCGTCCCGCGCGGTCGGTCGGGGCGCCGGTGGCCTCGGCCAGCACGGTGGCGAAACCGCCCGCCTGCACGCCCGCCGACCACACCACGGTCTCGGCCGCGATGCGGCGCTCCATGCCGTCGGAGTCCTTGACGGTGACCTTGCCCTCTTCGATGTCGGTGACGAAGGTGCCGAGCAGGACCTCGACGCCCGAGCCGGTCAGCGACTTCTTCGCGTATTCCGAGAGCCCGCCGCCGAACGGCGGAAGCACCGCGCCCGCGCCCTCGACCAGGGTCACCGAGACCGGCAGGTGGAAGTGGCGCTTGGCGAGTTCCTTGATCTGGCCCGCGACCTCGACCCCGGTGGCGCCCGCGCCGACCACGACGAAGCTCAGCAGCTTGCGGCGGGTGGCCTCGTCGGCGTTCTCGGCCTGGGCGAAGACGTCGGCGATGCGGGCGCGCAGGCGCTCGGCGTCGTCGATCGTCTTGAGCGAGTAGGTCTTGTCGGCGAAGTCGTCGCGGCCGAAGTACGACTGGCTCGCCCCCGTCGCGGCGATGAGCGAGGCGTAGCGGATCTGTTGCGGGCCCTCGGCGGTCTCGTAGGTAAGCACCGCGTTGTCGGCGTCGACGGCGGTGACCTTGCCGAGGCGGACCCGGGCGGTGCGGTGGTTGCGCAACACCTCGGCGATCGGCGGGGCGATCTCCTCGGAAGCCAGGACGCCGGTGGCGACCTGATAGAGCAGCGGCTGGAACAGGTGTTCCGGCGTGCTCGAGATCAGCACGAAGTCGATGTTCGACTTGGCCAGCTGCTTGGCCGCGGCGAGTCCGCCGAAGCCCGAGCCGACGATGACGACGTCCGTGTGTTCCATGATCGTGCGCTCCAAGATCGGGTACCTGAGTGGGATTGTGTCCCCTGTTAATGAGTAAACGCGATCCGGAATGGAAACGTTTCCCCCGCCTGGGCGCATAATGAAGATGACTCTTATCTGCATAACTGATAAATGGAGGTCAGCGTGGAACTCCGTCAGCTTGCGTACTTCGTCGCGGTGTGCGAGGAACTGAGCTTCAGCCGGGCCGCGAGCCGCTGCTTCATCTCCCAGTCGGCGATCAGTCACCAGATCGCGCGGCTGGAACGCGACCTCGGCGCGCAGCTGTTCGAACGCACCACCCGGGCCGTCGTGCCCACCGACGCCACCCTACGGCTGCTGCCGCTGGCCAAGCAGATGCTCAGCCTGGAGTCGGCCATTCGCGCCGCCGTGCGCACCAGCGGCCCCCGCATCCGGCTCGCGGCCAACATGTCCTTCGCCGCGCGTTCGCTGACCGCCATCGCCGCCGCGCGGGCCGCCCATCCGGAGGCGGAGATCGAGTACGTCATCAAACCGTTCCGCCAGCGCGTCACCGCCGTCGCCGACGGCGACTGCGACCTCGCGCTGATCCGCGGCAGCGTCGAACAGCCCGGCCTCGCGGTGGAACAGCTGTGGGTGGAAGACCTGGTGATCGCGATCTCGAGCGGCCACCCGCTGGCCGGTCGCGGCACCGTCACCCTCGCCGATCTCAGCGCCTATCCCCTGCTCCTGCCGCCCGAGCAGGAACAGGTGCTGCTGCACACGGTCATCCGCACCGCCTTCGCCGACGTCCCCGCGGGCCCCACCTTCGGCCCACCCATCCCCCCGGACCACACCGCCACCATGGAGCTGCTCAACCGCCCCGACGCCTGGACCGTCCTCTACGCGGGCAGCTCCACCGAGGGCCTGCTGACCCTCGAGCTCGCCGAGCACCGGCTGCGCATCCCGGTCTCGGCCGTGCTGCGCGAGGACGCGCGGCAGAACGCGATCGTCCGCACGCTGCTGGACGGACTGCACCAGCGCTGACGCCGGTCGCGGCTACGCGTAGCGGCCGACGAGTTCGTAGCCGTCCGGGCGGATCCGGTGCACCTGCCCCGAACCACCGACCACCCGGCGGGAACTCCGGACGTCGAGTTCGTCGGCGTCGGGGGCGAAGGTGATGGAGAAGCCGCCGTACATGCCGGGGATCGGGCACCACAGGCGGGCGCGCTCGCGTTCCAGCAGCGGCGTCTGCTGGTCGGCGGTGGTCAGCGTGCGCCAGGCGCCGGCATCGAGGAGACCCCGGACCGCCTCGGGCGGTGCCCCGAGCCGGGCGGCATGATGCAGAGGCGCGAAATGTGACCGGCCGCCGATCCGCACATCGTTGACCGTCGGACCAGCCGGGCCGTCGACGACGCCCGCGCAGACCGCCTGCCAGTCACCGGATTTCGCGGCGTCGGCGAGGCGGTCGCGGTCGCGAAGGGCGTCGTCGGAGAACCGGGCGCGGTGGTGCGCGCCGATCCACAGGAGCGTCGTGACATCGTCGGCCATGGTGGGTCGGCCTATCGGTAGTGGAGCCGCCGCGCGCGGCGGTTGGCGATCCAGCGGCCGGTGGCGGGGTGGCAGGCGCAGACCAGGACGGCCAGGGCCAGCAGGAACGCCGGGACGAGGGCGAGCAGCGCGCTGAGCAGGGTGCCGTCCACGGCGACGCCGATGACGCCGACGACGGACAGCAGCAGCGGCGCCAGCGCGGCGAGGGCGGTGAGGACGCGGCCGGTGGTGCGGCCCGCGAGCAGCAGACCGCCGCCGAAGACGCTCACCGCGAACGCGACCGTGAGCACCACGAGGGCGACGATCGAACCGGGCAGCTCGTCGGATTTCGTCGGATCGCCCGCGATCCGGGCGGTCTCGATCGCGCCGTAGATCTCGAAGGCGCCGATCGCCAGTCCCCACAGCAGGATGGTGACCGCGGCGAACATCGCGGTCGCCGCGCTCGGCGTGCGGCCGGGGGCGACGTGCGGGTAAGGGGTGTAGCCCGGATACGGCGCGGCGAAGGGGATCGGCTGGGCCGCACCGGGTATCGACGGCGGCGGACCGGATGTTGCCTGCGCGACGGGGGCCGGGTGCGCGAAACCCTGGGCGTGGACCGGCAGGCCGAAACCCTGGGCGGGCGTCGGCTGGGGACGGCCCGGCACCGGCGCCTGCCGGAGGTGTCCCCCGGCCGGGGTGGGCCGGGAAGCGTCGGGGACGGTCCCGGGCCGCGCGTACCCGGCGGCCGGCGTCAGCGGCGCGGCGACATGCCCGCCCTCGAGCACGCGCCGCAGTTCGTCGGTGAATTCGACACAGCCGGCATAGCGTTCGTCGCGGTGCTTGGCCATGGCGCGGGCCAGGACCGTGTCGACGGCGGGCGGCAGGTCGCGGCGCAGGTCGGTCAGGCGCGGCACCGGCTGGGAGAGGTGACCGACGACGACCTGGCCGGGATTGGCCGAGGCGTACGGTGACCGGCCCGCCATGAGCGCGAAGAAGGTGCAGGCCAGGGAGTACTGGTCGCCCCGGTGGTCGACGTCGGTGCCGGACAGCTGTTCCGGGGAGGCGTAGGCGATGGTGGCGGTGAAGGTGCCCGTCATCGTGAGCCGGGTGTCGGCGGTGGTCAGGCGGGCGATGCCGAAATCGGTGAGGACCGCGCGCGGCCCGCTCGCACCGTCGAGATCGGTGACGAGGATGTTGGCCGGTTTCACGTCGCGGTGCAGCACGCTGCGGTGGTGCGCGTATTCGAGGGCGGCGGCGGTCTGGCCGAGGAGCCGGGCCGTGGTGGCGGGCGGATTCGCCCGCGCGTCCCAGGAATTGGCGTCCGTGCCCCGCACGTACTGCATGGCGATCCAGAGGTGCCCGTCCTCGGTGCCCCGGTCGTAGACGTCGACGATGCCGGGGTGGTCGAGCTGGGAGACGAGGTCGGCCTCCTGCTCGAACCGGCGCTGCAACTCGGCGTCGGCGCACACCTCGCGGTTGAGCAACTTGAGCGCGACGCTGCGCGGCAGGCGGGGATGCCGGGCCAGGTAGACCGTCCCCATGCCGCCCTGGCCGAGCTGCCGCTCCAGCCGGTATCCGGCGAACGTCGCTCCCACCCCGAGCATGTCCCGCTCCCTCTCGATCACGCGGTCACCGCACCTGCGCCACCGGTACGGCCGATCCTAACCCCCGGGCACCAGGCTACCGAGCCCGCGTCGCGGGCGCGG
>NZ_BAGK01000179.1 GCF_000308795.1 Nocardia thailandica NBRC 100428
CCGACGGCGCCCGCCGGGGCGCCCGCCGATGCGGCGGCACCGGACGCGGTCCCCGCCGCACCGCCGGCGCTCCTGCCCGGTGCGGCGGCGTCGACCGTCGACAGGTCTTCCGCGCCGACGGAACCCGGGACGAAGGCGGCGCCCGGTTCACCGACAGCCTGGGGCGCGCCCACCACACCGGCCTGCTGTACACCCGCGAGCGGGCCGGGGACGGCCGGGGATCCCGCCACCGGGCCCGCCCCGCCGGCGGGCGCCTGCGGGTGCGCGGGCGCCGCCGCGCCGGGTGGCACAGGGGATTGCGCCGCCCGCTGCGGCGGTACGCCCTGCGGCGGCACGCCTTGGGGCGGCACGGCCTGCGGCGGCACGCCCTGGGGTGGCACGACCGGGGGCACGGCGGCCGGGGGCACGGGGGCCGCGGGCCGATGCTGGTGTGCCGCAGGCGGAATCGGGGCCTGCGCGGGCCAGACCGGGGCCGCGTAGCCGGGGGCGGGCGGGTAGTAGCCGCCGTAGCCCTGCGCGGGCTGCGCCGGCGGGGCGGGCAGGGGCGGTGGGTTCGTGTGGGTGAGCGCGTAGCGGGCCGCGGCGGCGAAGGCGGCGCAGCTCTCGAAGCGGTAGGCGGGGTGTTTGGCCATGGCGGCGGCCAGCACGGCGTCCAGGGCCGGGGACAGGCCGCGGCGGCGCAGGGCCAGCGGGGGCGGCGCGAGATGCATGGTGCCGCGGATGATCTCGTTCGGGTCGGGCGAGTCGAAGGGGGCGACGCCGGTGAACAGCCAGTACAGGGTGCAGGCGAGGGAGTACTGGTCGGAGCCGCCGTCGAGGTCGCCGCCGGTCATCTGCTCGGGCGAGGCGTAGGCCAGCGTGGCGGTGAACATGCCCTGCTGGGTCAGGTGGGTGGAGTCGGCGCGCAGCCGGGCGATGCCGAAGTCGGTGAGGAAGACCCGCTCGCCCTGGCCGCCGGAGGAGCGGGCGAGCAGCACGTTGGCCGGCTTCACGTCCCGGTGCAGCACGCCGCGGCTGTGCGCGTAGTCGAGGGCGTCGGCGACGCCCTCGACGATCTGCACGGCCCGTTCCGGCGGCAGGGTCATGGGATCGACGGTGGCGGCGTCGACCCCGTCGACGTACTGCATGCTGATCCAGAGCTGCTCGTCCTCGGTCCCCCGGTCGTAGACGGTCACGATGGCGGGATGGTCGAGCTGGGCGGCCAGGTCGGCCTCGCGCTCGAACCGGGCGCGCACGCGCGCGTCGGCGAACAGGTCGCGATTGAGCAGCTTGAGCGCGGTCGGGCGGTCCAGCCGTGGATGGCGCGCCAGGTACACGGTGCCCATGCCGCCCTGGCCGAGAAGACGCTCGACGGTGAACCCGGCGAACACCTCACCGATCTCGAGCACTCGGGCCCCCTTCCAGCAGCGGATTCCGACCAGCCTGACGTTCGTTCGGCCGACCGACCTCGTTTTTTCGAATTCTGCGCGAGAATCGGCAAAACTGGTCTGCGGTGTCCGGATCGCGCCGGACACGCTCGACGAGTAGTTTGCACCGCCGGAGTCCGCGCCGACGCGCGCAGGTGGTGGGGAGGGTTCGGTGGTGAGTTCGACCGGAACGGGCCGGGGCTGTCGCGGCCTGCTCATCGGCCTGTCCGCGGCAGCTGTTGCGCTGACCGCGTCCTGTGGTGTGTCCGGCCGGGACCAGTCCGCCCCGCCCACGGTCACCGTGGCCAGCTCCGACTCCTGGAACCCGGGCATGTCCATCACGCTGCCGGATTCGCTGGCCGCGGAGTTCACCCAGCTGCAGTCCAAGCTGCCGGGCCAGGTCGGCCTGGCGCTCATGCCGGTCGGCGGCGGCCGGATGACCATCTACGGCGACTGGACCTCCGGCATCGCCTGGTCGACCATGAAGGTGCCCCTGGCCGTCGCCGCGCTGCGCCACGACACCGACGCCTCGATCCTCGAGGAGGTCGAGGCCGCGATCACGGTGTCCGACAACGACGCCGCCTACGCGCTGTGGGAGTCGCTGGGCGACAACGCCGAGGCCGCCCAGGCCGTGCAGGACGTCCTCGACGAGGCGGGCGACGCGACCACCGGCGTGGGCGCCCCGCGCACCCGCCTGGACGACACCTCCTTCGGCGGCACCGAGTGGACGCTGGCCAACCAGGTGCGTTTCGCCTCGCGGCTGCCCTGCCTGCCCGACACCGAGGCCGTCACCAAGCTGATGGGCGAGATCACCCCCGAGCAGAGCTGGGGTCTCGGCCTGCTCGACGGCGCCGAGTACAAGGGCGGCTGGGGCCCCGACGACGAGACCGGCGTGTACACGGTGCGCCAGTTCGGGCTGGTGCCGATCGGCAGCGGCAGGCTGGCCGTCGCCCTGGCCGCGCAGGCGGACTCGGGCACCTTCGAGGACACGACCGCGCTGCTGGACGCCCTCGCGGCGCTGGTCGGCCGCCACCTGTCCGAACTGCGCGGCGGGGTGTGCCCGCGCTGAGCGTGCCCGCTCAGCCGGGAACGACGAGCCCGGATTCATAGGCCAGCACGACCGCTTGTGCCCGGTCGCGCAGACCCAGCTTCGAGAACACTTTGGAGACATGGGTCTTCACCGTCTGCTCGGCGACGAACAGCGCGTCGGCGATCTCGGTGTTGGACATGCCCTTGGCGACCAGTTCGAGCACCTCGCGTTCGCGGGGCGTGAGCTGGTTCAGCGCGGGCGCCGACACGGGCCGCCGGGCGGCGCGGCGCCGGGTGACGTCGGCGATGAGCCTGCGGGTGATGGTCGGCGCGAGCAGGGCCTGCCCCTCGGCGACGACCCGCACCGCGCGGACCAGTTCCTCCGCGGGCGCATCCTTGAGCAGGAACCCGCTGGCGCCGAGGCTCAGCGCCTCGTAGACGTAGTCGTCGATGTCGAAGGTGGTCAGCATGAGCACCCGCACCGGCGGATCGAAGCCCGCGGCCAGGATCTCCCTGGCCGCGTCGAGGCCGTTCATCTCCGGCATGCGCACGTCCATGAGGACCACGTCGGGCCGCAGGCGCTTGGCCTCGGCGACCGCGGTGCGGCCGTCGGGGGCGTCACCGATGACGCTGATGTCCGGCTGCGCGGCGAGCAGGGCGCCGAAGCCCTGGCGCACCATCGCTTGGTCGTCCGCGATCAGAACCGTTGTTGCCACGATCGACAGTGTATTTACCACCGGCCGTCGCCGTCCGGTTCACCGCTCGCCGGGCAGCCGCGCCCAAACCTCGTAGCCGCCCTCGGCGGTCGCCCCGGTGCGCAGTTCGCCGCCGACGGCCTCGACCCGGGTGCGCATTCCGGCCAGTCCGTGCCCGCCCCCGGCGCCGGCCAGGGCGGGCACGGCGGCCGGGGCGTCGTTGCGGACCGAGACGGTCACCTCGTCCGCCACCACGACCGCCACCCGCACCGGCGCGCCCGCGGCGTGCCGGGCGGCGTTGGCCAGCGACTCCTGGACGACGCGGTACAGGGTCAGGCCGGTGATGCCGCCGACGTCGGTGAGCTCGCCGGTGACCTGCCAGGTCACGGGAACGCCTGCCCGGCGGGCGGATTCGCACAGCGCGGGCACGTCGGCGGCGTCCGGCTGCGGCGCGTGTTCGGGCAGCTGGCCGTCGCTGCGCAGGGCGCCGAGCAGGGTCCGGATCTCGTTGAGCGCGGTGCGGGCCGTGCCGCCGATGGAGGCGAACTCGGCGGTGGCCTCGGGGCCGAGGCCGTCGATCCGGTAGGGCGCGGTCTGGGCCTGCACCACGACCATCGACATGTGGTGGGCGACCACGTCGTGCAGGTCGCGGGCGATGCGCGCCTTCTCCTCCAGCACGGTGCGCCGCGCGCGTTCGAGCTCGGTCTCCTCGGCCTGGACCCGCAGTTTGCGCCGGGAGGTGATCACCGTGCGCAGCAGGTACCCGAACAGCACCAGCGCGCCGAAGCCGAGCGGCCAGCCGAACAGCGGGCCCTGCTCGGAGCCGGGCATGGTGGTGGCGAACAGCATGGAGGTCGCCGCCCAGGCCACCGCGACGATCGGCACCGGCGCGGTGAGCCCGACCGCGAACAGCAGCACGAACAGCACGATGATGTGCACGACCTCGAAGGGCAGGTCGTTGCCGGGCTGGTTGGGCACCGCCAGCGAGATCAGCAGCGCCGAGCCCGCCGAGATCGCCCAGCCCAGCGACGGGTTGACCCGCACCAGCAGGATCGGGAGGGCAGCCAGGCCCGCGAGCATCGGCGCCAGTCCGACCGGGACCTGATGGGTGACGTGCAGGGTCGGCCAGGCGATGCTGAACAGGATCAGCGCCACGACGACCACGAACAGGCCGAACCAGGTGTGGGCGCCTGCGCGGGCGGCCTGCGAGCGCACTGCGGGAATCATGGCACCGAGCCTACGAACCGTCCGGTGAGTGGACCTCATACCCACGTGCCGATTCGCACCCCCTACCCTGGTGTGACCCCGGCGCCGGATCACCCGTCCGAGTGCCTCGTAGAACCGGTCCGCAGCGGGACGCCTCCGCCGGACCCGCCCCATACCGTCGGAGGCCATGAAAATCC
>NZ_BAGK01000178.1 GCF_000308795.1 Nocardia thailandica NBRC 100428
GTGCTGGGGCGCCGCCTGCGGAGCGCCGGGGCTCGCGGGCGCGTCGCCCACGGGGTTCATGTACTGGGTGGCCGGACCCTCGCCCGTCGCCGGGCCGGGCACCGGGACGGCGAACTCGCCGGTGCCGTACCTGCGCGTCGCCGCGGACGGCGGCGTGTACTGCTGCGTCGGCGGGCCTGCCGGGTCCTCGTAGAGGTGCGCGTCCGGGAAGGGCCGGACGGGCAGGGCCTTCTCGTCGCCCCGGCGATGCGGCAGCCCCTGGTCGGGGGTGTAGGCGGGCGGCGCGACGGGCGGTTCGGGCGCGGCGTCGGCAGGCGGGAGCGGGGTGAGGTGGATGTCGGAGACCCGGATCTCGGTGGGCCCGGTCGGCTGGATGACGGCGGGCATCATGAATTCGCCGGTGCCCTCGGGATTGACCCGGTGGAAGCCCGCGGTCTCGGGCGCGCCCTCGCGCGGCTCGGGCGGGCGCACGATCAGCGTCGGCTGCGCGCCCGTGGCCGGGCCGGTGACGCTACGCGAGGTCTCGATTCCGCCGGTGGCCGACACCGCGCCGACCACCCGGAACTCGCCGGTCCCCGGCGCGGGCGCCGCGGGCGGCTCGTCGGTGTCGTCGGTGCCCGCCCTGGCGACCCCGGCGAGGGCACCGCGGCCGGCGGGCTGCTCGCCGGGACGGACCGGCCAGCCGCCGGTGGTCCGCTCGGGACCGTTGACCGGCCGGCCCGGACCCGCGACTGGCCGGTCGCCCGCTGTCCGCGGGGAGCCACCGACGAGCGGCCTGCCGCCGGTGGTCCGGCCGGGACCCTGGCCGCGGTCGGCCGCCGGATCGATGGGCCGATCGCCGGGCGCGCGGCCCGGCCCGCCGGGGGCGGGAGCGCCGAACCGGGCCGCGGCGAGGCCGTCGGCCGCGGGCTGGCCGGGGCGACCGGGGCCGGGCGCGCCGAAGGGCGCGGCGCCCGTCCGGTCGCCGCCGTCGAAGGGCGCCGCGGGATCCTGGCCGTAGGTGTCGAAGCCGGGGCGGCCCGCGGGTCCGTGCCCGCCCCAGCCCTGCGGGGCCGGCATGCGCGTGGTCGCGCCGCCGTAGGCCGCGGCCGGTGCGCCGAGCGCGGCGCGCGCGTCCTGGGCCAGCGCGGCGGCGGTCGGGTACCGGTCGCCCGGGTCCTTGGCCATGCCGCGGGCGATGACATCGTCGAGGCCGGCGGGCAGCCCCGGGACCAGCTGGCTGGGCCGCGGCGGCGCCTCGGACAGGTGCGAGCGGATCAGTACGTTCATGCTGACCGCGGAGAACGGCGCCGCGCCGGTGAGGCATTCGTGCAGGACGCAGGCGAGGGAGTAGATGTCGGCGCGGCCGCTGACCGGGCCGACGTCGAACCGCTCGGGCGCCATGTAGGTGTAGGAACCCACCGCCATGCCGACCTGGGTGACCGCGCTGTCGCCCTCGGTGTGGGCGATGCCGAAGTCGGCCAGGTAGGCGAAATCGGCGGGGGTGACCAGGATGTTGGCCGGCTTCACGTCCCGGTGCACGAGCCCGTTGGCGTGGGCCGCGTCGAGCGCGGCCGCGATCTGCTCGACGATGCCGACCGCGCGCTCGGGGCTCAGCGGACCCGACCGTTGCAGCGCGGCACGCAGATCGGTGCCGGGGACGAGGCGCATGTCGATGAACAGCACCCCGTCGATCACGCCCCAGTCGTGGATCGGGATGACGTGCGGTTCGGCCAGCCGGGCGGCGGCCTGCGACTCGCGCCGGAACCGGGTCTGGTACGCCGGATCCTGGGCGAGTTCCTCGGAGAGGAGTTTCAGCGCGACGATCCGGTCCTTCCCGGTGTCGTAGGCCTCGTAGACCTCGCCCATCCCCCCGGCGCCCAGCAGCGTCCGCAACTCGTACGGACCGAACATGCTTCCCGTCCGTGACCCAGGTGCTACCACCAGCGTCTGCCTCCCACCTTCCGCACGCCCAAGAAAGCCTGCTCGTCAGAAGGTCGATTCTCCCGGTGTCACCACGGCGTGGTCAAACGCGAACACGATGGCCGCGGCCCGGTCGCGCAGGTCGAGCTTGCCGAAAATGTGCCCGACGTGGCTTTTCACCGTCACTTCGGAGATCCCGAGCTCGCGGGCGATCTCGCTGTTGACCCGCCCGCGCCCGATCAGTTCGAGCACTTCGTACTCGCGGGCGGTCAGGTCGCCGAGCCTGCGGTCGGGGCGCGCGGCGGCCGGGGCGACGCTGCGATAGGCGGTCAGGACCCGACCGGTGACGGCCGGGTCGAGCCACGCCCCGCCCGCCGCGACGGTCCGCACGGCCCGGATGAGGTCCTCGGCCGGGGAGTCCTTGAGCAGGAACCCGGCCGCGCCCGCGCGCAGGGCGCCGGAGAGCAGCTGGTCGTCGTCGAAGGTGGTCAGCACGAGCACCGGGGGCGCGCCCGCGCGGGCGCGCAGCAGCCGGGTCGCGTCGATGCCGCCGACACGCTTCATCCGCAGGTCCATCAGCACCACGTCGGGGGGGTCCGCCGCCACGGCGGCGGGAACCTCGTCCCCGTCGGCGCATTCGGTGACGACGAAGCCGTCGCGGCGGCGCAGGATGCGGCGCAGGCCGCCGCGCACCAGTTCCTGGTCGTCGACCACGAGCACGGTCACGGTGCCCTCGTCGGCGGCGGTCACAGATCCTCCTTGGCGCGGTGACGGCCCAGCCCGGGCAGCAGGCCGGACAGGGTGGAGCAGCTGCTCGCGCGCAGCGGGAACCCGGCGCGCACGGCCCAGCCGCCCGCGTCCCGGCCCGCGGCGATCCGCCCGCCGAGCAGCTCGGCGCGCTGGCGCATGCCGCGCAGGCCCATGCCGTCACCGGCCGGGAGCGGCGGGCCGAGCGGCAGCTCGTTGGTGACGGTCAGGGTGGCGTGGTCCTCGTCGACGACCAGCCGCACCGCGGCGGGCGCGCCGGGCGCGTGCTTGGCGACGTTGGCCAGCGATTCCTGCCCGATGCGGTACAGGGCGAGCCCGACCGCGCCGGTGACCAGCTCCAGGTCGCCCGAGCGGCTGTAGTCGACGGTGAGCCCGGCCCGGCGGAAGTCCCCGACCAGTTCGTCGAGGTCGCCCGCGCCGGGTTCGGCGGTGGTGCTGGCCGGGCCCGCGTCGAGCATGCCGACGGTGCGGCGGATGTCGGCCATGGCCTGCCGGCCGAGACGTTCGGCGTCGACGAGCGCGTCGACGGCCTCGTCCACGTCGGCGTCGGTCTGCAGGGCGTGCCGCGCGGCGGTCAGATGCAGCAGCGTGATCGAGAGCGAGTGCGCGATGACGTCGTGCACCTCGCGGGCGATGCGGCGGCGTTCGTCGGCGGCGGCGCGGTCGGCGCGAATGGTCTGGTTCTCCCGTTCCTGATAGAGGAAGCGGCGCTGGTATTGCAGCATCACCCCGACCGAGGTGCCGAGCACGATGCCCATGACGTACATCGGCAGGCCCTGCAGCCGTTGGGCGTCCGGGCCCCAGTGGAGTTTGCCCGCCAGGTCGAAGGCGACCAGTTCCGCGATCGCGACGAGCGCGAACCCGATGCCCGCCCCGCGCGCGGCGATCGCGGCGACCTCGCCCGCGACCACCACCAGGACGAAGGGCGCGAAGTCGGCGTCGACCGGTTGCAGCAGGAACAGCGCGCACGAGGCGAGCCCGCACGCCTTGAGCAGGATCGGATGGGGTCGAACCCCGAAGATCGCGAACAGCGGGACGGGCAGGAACACCGTCGCCATCGCCAGGAACGGCAGCAGCGTCGGGAAGTACTCGTGCCGCTGCACCACCGCCGCGCCGGAGACCAGCAGCAGGATGACGTCGGCGGTGACGATGATGCTGGGCGGATAGTCGTAGGGCAGCGCGGCCATGCGCTCGCGCGCGGAATCCACCAGCGCCCGCGCGGGCGCGGTGAGTCGATGCCCCCACTCCGCCGGGCGCCTCCCGGCCCGTACCGCGGCGTCGGTCACATCCATCGTTCCAGGCTAGCCCCCGTCGACGGCGCCGGACATCGTGCCGGAAGCGGTGCCGGCCTCCTACCCCGGTAGGAGCCGGAGTCGGGTCTCCGGCACGACGATTTCGCGCGCGCGTCTCCGTAGCGTGAGGACCACACGTCGCGGGGGGATCGCGGCGACGCCGACACTCACGGAAGGCGAAGATCATGACCTGGACCGATCAGCATCAGCGCACCGACATCCTGCGCACCGTCCTCGCCCGGGCCGCGATCGACCCGCACGACCCCGCCCTGTTCGACGGTCTCGGTGACCTGGACCGGCTGTTCGGCGGCGCCGACGGCCTGCTCGCCGCCCTGTCCTACCGCTGGGAGAACCACCTGCGCGCCGCCATGGACCAGGCCGAGACCGAGGGCCTCGATCCCGCCGAGGCGTATCTTCGCCTCGCCGCGCAGCAGCCCGAGCTGCGGGCCGTCCTGGATCGGTACGGCGCCCGCGCCCGGGTCGCCGTAGGGTGAGCGCCGCGACCCTTCGCGAATTCAGCCCAATCCAACCGAGGGACAAGCGATGTCACAGAACCAGCCGCTGCTCGAACTGACCGGGGTGGTCAAGGAGTACCACGTCGGCGACGAGCGTGTCCGCGCGCTCGACGCCGTCGATCTGCGGATCGAGGCCGGCGAATTCACCTCGATCATCGGGCCTTCCGGCTCGGGCAAGAGCACCCTGCTGCACCTGCTGGGCGCCCTCGACCGGCCGGATTCGGGGTCGGTGCGGTTCCGCGGCACCGAGATCGGCGGGCTCGACGAGGAACAGCAGGCCGAATTCCGCCGTCACCAGGTCGGTTTCATCTTCCAGTTCTTCAACCTGCTGCCCACCCTGAGCGCGTGGGAGAACGTGGCCATCCCGAAACTGCTGGACGGCACCGGACTACGCAAGGCCGAGCCACGCGCCAGGGAGCTACTCGAACTGGTCGGTCTCGGCGCGCGCGCCCAGCACCGGCCCGGCGAGCTGTCCGGCGGGCAGATGCAGCGCGTGGCCGTGGCCCGGGCGCTGATCATGAACCCGCCGCTCATCCTGGCCGATGAGCCGACCGGCAACCTGGACTCCAAGACCGGCGCGGCCATCCTCGAACTGCTCGGCACGCTCACCGAGGCGGGCAATTCCATCGTCATGGTCACCCACGACATGAGCGCCATCGACCACTGCGACCGGGTGATCACCCTGCGCGACGGACGCGTCGGCTCCGACGAGGTCTCCGGAACGCGGGTGCGCGCATGATCGCCGCCGCCTGGGACCGGTTGCGGCTGTTCAACATCGGCGAGCTGCTCCGCCATCCCGGACGCACCCTGCTCTCGGGCGCGGTGATGGCGGTGTCGGCCTCGCTGCTGGTGGCGGTGCTCAGCATCTCCGGCTCGGTGACGGGGTCGGTGGACAAGCTCACCACCGGCCTGGCCGGCGACGCGGTGCTCGAGATCAGCGGCATCACCGACGCCGGTTTCGAGGAGACGATGCTGCCCCGGATCGCGGCCACTCCCGGCGTCGCGGCCGCGGTGCCGATGCTGCGGGCCTCGGTACTGACACCCGGCGGGCGGGCGCTGCTGGTCGGCGCGGATCAGAGCGTCGCGAAGCTGGGCAACGAGCTGACCGGTCCGATGGACCAGGTCGGCGCCAAGCTGCTCACCACGCCGCGCGGCGTCCTGGTCGGTCCGGCCATGGGCTACCGCGAGGGCGACACCTTCCCGCTCGGTCCGGGCACCGTGACGGTCGCCGGGGTGATGACCGGCAAGGGCGCCGAGCTCAACGGCGGGCACCTCATCGCCGCGCCGCTGCCGCTGGCCCAGCTGGTCACCGACCGCATGGGCCGGCTCGACTCGGTGCAGATCATGGCGAAGCAAGGCACCGACGTGGAGGCCCTGCGCGCGGGTCTGGAGGCGGCCGTGGACGGTCGCGCGATCGTGGCCGACCCGTCGCTGCGCACCGCGCAGGCCGGCGGCGCGATCCAGATCGTGCGCTACTCCACGCTGATGGCCTCGGCGGCCGCGCTGATCGTGTCGGCCTTCCTCATCTACAACGCGATGAGCATGGCGGTGGCCCAGCGCAGGCCGACGCTGTCGCTGCTGCGCGCCCTGGGCGGCAAACGCGGGCCGACCGTGCGTGACCTGCTGTTCGAGGCGGCGATGCTCGGCCTGGTCGGCGGGGCGATCGGCGCGGGCATCGGCGTGCTGGCCGGGCGGGTGGCCATCGGGCGGCTGCCCGCGGCCATGGTGCAGTCGGTCGAGGCGCACACCGACTTCCTCGTGCCCTGGTACGCGATCCCCGCCGCCCTGGCCGCGTGCGTGCTGGCCACCGTGCTCGCGGCGGGTGTCGCCGCGCGCCAGGTGTATTCGGTGCGGCCGGTGGAGGCGCTCGGCCCGGTCGAGGGCACCGACGCCAAGGCCGCGAGCCCGGCCCTGCGCTGGGCCGCGCTGGTCGGCGGACTCGCGCTGACCGCGATCGCGATCGTGGTGGCCTTCGTCGACCTCGGCCGGCTCTCGCTGGCGTCGATCTCCACCGCGTTCACCGGCGCGGTGCTGCTGTGTTTCGCCGCGACGACGCCGATCGTGCGGGCCGCGGGCGCCATCGCCCGGCTCTTCGGCGCGCCCGGCGTGCTGGGCGCGACCACCCTGGAACGGGCGCCGCGCCGGGTGTGGGCGACCTCGATGACGGTGCTCATCGGCGTGGCCGCCACGGTGTCCATCGGCGGCGCGTCGGCGAACATGGTCGACTCGGCGACCGACTCCTTCGGCAACCTCGGCGCCTCCGACCTGTTCGTGAGTCCCAGTTCGGCCGAGCAGTTCCCGACCGGCCCGGTGCTGCCGCGCGACATCGCGGACAAGGTGGCCGCGGTGCCGGGCGTCGACCGGGTGGAGCCGGGCCAGATGGCGTTCGCCACCCTCGGCGGCACGCGGGTGCTGCTGCAGGGCCACGACGTCGCCGCGGGCGCGGCGCGGCTGGCGGCGGTCGACCCGGCGGTGCTGCCGCGGATGGCGACCGGCGAGGGCGTGGTGATCACCCGCGACGTGGCGCGCTCGATGCACGTCGCCGCGGGCGACCGGATCACGCTGACCACCCCCAGCGGGCCGCGCGAGGTCGCGGTCCTGCAGGTGATCCCGTACTTCACGGCGGTGTCCGGCGTGGTGATGATGAACCTGGAGCAGATGCGCTCCTGGTACCAGCGGCCCGGCGAGACCATCCTGTCGGTGCACTTCGCGCCCGGCGCCGACCCGGCGGCGGTGCGCGCGGGCGTGCGCGCCGCCGCGCCCGAACCGCTCTACGTCGGCACCGGCGCGGACATGCTGGCGGCCATCTCGTCGAGCGTCGAACAGGGCGCGGCGATGAGCGGTTCGATCCTGTGGATCGTGGTGCTCGTGTCGACGGTGGCCCTGCTGAACACGCTGATGCTGTCGGTGCTGGAACGCAGGCGCGAGCTCGGGGTGCTGCGGGCGATCGGGACCGGGCGGCGGTTCCTGCTGCGCTCGGTGCTGGCCGAGGCGGCCGGGATCGGCATCGTGGGCGCCACCATCGGGCTGGCCGTCGGCGCGGCGGTCCAGTACCTGGCGACGGTCGCCATGGGCCACGCGATGACCATCGACATCGCCTACGATCCGGGGCCGATGCTGGTGGTGTACGCGGTCGCCGCGCTCGGCCTGTCGCTGCTCGGCGCCGTCCCGCCCGCGCTGCGGGCCTCGCGGATGCCCATCGTGGCGGCGCTGGCCGTCGATTGAGACCCGGTGTCCCCGGCGCGCTTCCGCGCCGGGGACACCGCGCTCAGCCGGTCCCCGCGACGCTCAGAGCGTGACCGCGCCCCACCACGCGGCGATCTCCTCCTGCGCGGAGGGACGCGGCGTGCCCGGCGCGCCGCTGCTGCCCCAGCTCCGGGCCGCGATCAGGTATTTCGCGTGGTCGGGGTCGTCGGGGAAACTCGCGACGAGGTGCGCGGTGACGTACTCCCCCGGCGACGCCGTCGTCACGGCGGGCTCGAGCACCGACCACCGCCGCACCATCACCGGCACCCCGTTCTTCTGCTCGGACATCCGCACCGCGGCGGGCACGGACTCCGCCGCCGCGCTCGCCTGGGACGCCGACACGTACTCGATGACGGTGTAGCTCAGCTGCTCCGGGTCGGTCCCCGTCCGCTCGCACGACCACGCCCTGGTCATCGGCCGCGCCTGGAGCGGTGTGGGAACCCGCAGGTCCCGCGCGTTGCGCACCGGCTCGCACCGCGTCCCCCGGAATCCCGTGCCCGAATCCCCCGAGGCGGGCAGCAGGGTCGGGAACACCCGGTCACCGGACTCGGCCGCCCGGCCCGTGCTGCCCGGCCCGCCGCCGAACTCCGAGATCGTCGGCGTGGGCGCCGCCGCGTCGTCGCTGTCGTCGTCGCCCGCCACGACGATCACCAGCGCCGTCACCAGCGCCAGGATCAGCAGCACCAGCAGCCCGAGCACCACCCACCCGAACCGCCGCAGTCGCGACATCCGCGCGGGCACCGGGAGGTGCGGCACATGCCACCCGTGCCGATGCGGGTCGGCGGGTCCCGGGCCGTACGGGCCCATGCCCGCCTGCCCGACGACCGGGCCCCGGACACTCCGTTCGACGGCGTCCTCCCCCGGCGGCGCTCCCGCCGAATCCGCCCGTGCGCCCGGCACGCCCACTCTCCGCGGCACGGCCTCGTCCGGCGCGGGGTCGCCCTGTCCCGGGACGGCGTCGGGGGCCGCACCCGCGAGCTCGGCCGCGACGGGTCCGCGTCCCCGCGGTTCGGCGGTAGCGGAAGCCTCCTGCGGCGACCGGGCTCGTGTGTCGCGGGAACCGGCGGGGGCGGCGCCCGCGGGAGTCGACGCAGTGGCGACCGGCGTGGGCGTCACGGTCGTCTCGGCGGCGGCGTTGGCCGCGGCGGCGGATTCCTTCGCCGCGCCGGAGGAGGGCCTCGGAATCACGCGGGTGGCCGCGGTGGCCGAGACGGCGGGCGGTACCGCCTCCGACGGGTATCGCGGGTCGGCGCCGCCTTCGGCCGGGGCGCCTGCCCCCTCGGGGCGGCCCGGCGGGCTTCCGGCGCCCTCCGCTCCCGGCGCGGCGCCTGCCTGCCCCGCGCCGTCTCCGGGCCGCGCGTCCGCGCCGTCGCCGCCCTCGGCACCGCCGTCGCCCCACGGTCCGTCGCCGGGTCCGGCCCGCTCGGCGCCTCCCGCGTCCACGTCGCCGGCGTCGCGCGCTGATCCCCCGTCGCCGCGACCGGGGCCGCCCCGTACGCTCCCCGATTCGGCGAGGCCGGGGGCCCGGTCTCCGACCTCGGCACCGGAAGCGATTCGGGCGCTGCCGGA
>NZ_BAGK01000177.1 GCF_000308795.1 Nocardia thailandica NBRC 100428
CGGTACGCGGGACGCCCTTGCTCATATCCGGCTTGGGCATCTGCTGCGTGGGCGAATCGAACGGGCTGGTCACCGGGGAACCGGCCGCCGACGCGGGCGGTTCGGCCGCGCCCGGATCTTCCGACTTCGGTGTGTCATTCGACTTCTCCGTCACCTTCCACACCTTAGGACGCTTGCCGGGCACATGCCGGACTTCGCCCGATCAGGCGTGTCAGCGCCGCATCCGGGCTGCCGGTAACGTCTGTGCCATGAGTTCGGTTTACGCGGTGCGCGTCATGGCGGCCGGGCTGGCGCTCGGCAGCGTCCTTGCGGCCGGCTGTGCCCGCTTCGACGAGTCGGCGTCGAGTCCGTTCACCACCGAGCCCTCGCTCGGGGGTTCCAACCTCGGCCCGAAGTCCAAGGAGCAGAACCCGTCGCAGGCCCCGCGGCCGACGGGCCCCTGCATCGACCCGGACCCGACCGTCATGGGCACCTGCCTCGACGCGCTCGGCGGGGTGATCGGCGCGGGCGACCGGGCCATCGCCGCCGAACGCCGCACCGGGCGCGTGCTCGGCATCCAGCAGGTGGACGCGAGCTCCCCGCAGCTACCCGCCGTCGAGCTGGCGACGCTGCCCGTCGACGGCTCCGGGGACGGCGGCCTGTCAGACCTGGTCCTGTCCCCGACCTTCGGCGAGGACGGGCTCATGTACGCCTACATCACCACCGCCTCGGACAACCGGGTGGTGCGCTTCGCCGCCGACGGCACGCCGAAGGAGATCCTCACCGGAATCCCCAAGGGCGCCACCGGCAATCGCGGCGCCCTGGAATGGGCGAGCCCCACCCAGCTGATGGTCGTCACCGGCGACACGGGCAACCCCGCCGCGGCGGGCAATCCCGCGTCGCTGGCGGGCAAGGTGCTGCGCCTGAACTCCCCCTCCTCGGGCGCCAACACCCCCGAGGTGGTCGCGTCGGGGATCGGGTCCGTCGGCGACATCTGCCGCGACGGCAAGGAGGGCATGTGGGTCACCGACCGCACCGCCGTCGAGGACCGGTTGCAGCACCTGACCAAGGAGGGCACGCTGACCTCCTCGTGGACCTGGTCCGATCATCCCGGCGTCGGCGGATGCGCGCCGACCGGGGACGGCGTGGCGGTCGCGCTGCAGGAGAGCAAGGCCCTCGGCCTGATCGCCGCCGACCCGAACACCTACGCCGTGACCACCGCGCCGACGCTCATGTCCCAGGACAAGTACGGCAAACTCCTCGGCGCCTCGGTCGCCGCCGACGGCAGCATCTGGGCCACCACGGTCAACAAGGACGGTGACGCGCCGGGACCCAACGACGACCGCGTCGTGAAGATCCCGCCGCCGTCGGGCGGCGCGGGCGGCGGGCCCGACTAGCCACCGCGCCCGGAAAGGCCCGGGGCGCCGCCGGTTACAGTGCCCGGTACACCCGGACGGCGCACGGCCGCCCGGCGGGACGAGGGGGCGGCCGATGCGTGACACGACGGGGATCCGGGCACTGCTGTTCGACGTGCAGGGCACCGCGACCGATTTCCACAGCACCGTGTGCGGCGCGGCGACGCGGATCGGGGCGCGGTTCCCGGAGGTCGACTGGCCCGCGCTCGTGAACGACTGGCGCGCGGCCTATTTCCGGGCCACCGCGCGACCGCGCACCCGCGCGGACCCGTGGGTGTCGGTGTCGGCCACCTATCGCCGGACGCTCGGGGAACTCCTCGACGAGCGCGGCATCGCCCTCACCGAGCCCGAGCGGGACGAGCTCGCGGCGGCGTGGGAACGGCTCGTGCCCTGGCCCGACACGGCACCGGGGCTGCGGCGGCTGCGCACCCGGTTCACGCTGGCGACGCTGTCCAACGCCGACGTCCGCGCGGTCGTGTCGATCACCCGGCTCGGCGACCTGCCCTGGCACGCGGTGTTCACCGCCGAGATGGCCGGGGTGTTCAAGCCGGATCCGGCGATCTACGCCATGGCGGCGGGCTACCTCGGGCTCGAGCCGCCCCGGATCATGATGGTGGCCAGCCACCGCTACGACATCCGGGCCGCGGGCGCGCTCGGCTTCCGCACCGCCTTCGTGGCCCGGCCGCTGGAGTTCGGCGCGGGCAGCCCCGCCGCCGACACCGCGTTCACCGGCGAATTCGACCTCGAGGTCACCGATTTCGAGGATCTGGCACGTCGGCTGGGCTGCTGACACGCGCGCCGCCCGTCCCCGGAGTTCCGGTGACGGGCGGCGCGGGTGGGGTCAGGAGCAGGCCGCGAGGACCAGTTCGCGGACCCGGGCGGCGTCGGCCTGGCCCCGGGTGGCCTTCATGACGTCGCCGACGATCTTGCCCGCGGCCTGGACCTTGCCGGACCGGATCTTCTCGGCGATGTCGGGGTTGGCTGCCAGCGCCTTCTCGACCTCGGCCTGCAGCGCGGAGTCGTCGCTGACCATGCCGAGGCCCTTGGCCTCGACGATCGCGGCGGGCTCGCCCTCGCCCGCGAGGACGAAGTCGACGACCTGCTTGGCGACCTTGTTGTTGACCGTCTTCGCCTCGACCAGCGCGATCACCGCCGCGACCTGCGCCGGCGTGATCGGCAGCTCGGCGAGGGCGACCTCGCGCTCCTTGGCCTTCTCGGTCAGGTAGGCGACCCACCAGGAGCGGGCCTCGTTGACCGGGGCGCCCGCGTCGACGGTGGCGATGATCAGGTCGAGGGCGCCCGCGTTGACCAGGTCGCGCATGACCTCGTCGGACAGGTTCCACTCGGTCTGGATCCGGGCCCGCACCAGCCACGGGTATTCGGGGATCGTGGCGCGCAGCTCCTCGACCCATTCCGGGGCGGGGGCGATCGGTTCCAGGTCGGGCTCGGGGAAGTAGCGGTAGTCCTCGGCGGTCTCCTTGCGGCGGCCCGCGGAGGTGGACCCGTCGGCCTCGTTGAAGTGCCGGGTCTCCTGCACGATCTCGCCACCCGCGGTGAGCACGGCGGCCTGACGGCGCATCTCGTAGCGCACCGCGACCTCGACGCTGCGCAGCGAGTTGACGTTCTTGGTCTCGGTGCGGGTGCCGAATTCCTTCGCGCCCACCGGCATCAGCGAGACGTTGGCGTCGCAGCGCAGCGAGCCTTGCTCCATCTTCACGTCGGAGACGTCGAGCGAGCGCAGCACCTCGCGCAGCGCGGTCACGTAGGCGCGCGCCACCTCCGGCGCCCGCTCGCCCGCGCCGGTGATCGGCTTGGTGACGATCTCGATCAGCGGCACACCGGCGCGGTTGAAGTCGAGCAGCGAGTGGCTGGCGCCGTGGATGCGCCCGGTGGCGCCACCGACGTGCAGCGACTTGCCGGTGTCCTCCTCCATGTGCGCGCGCTCGATGTCGACCCGGAACACGGTGCCGTCGTCGAGGGTGACGTCGAGGTAGCCGTCGTGGGCGATCGGCTCGTCGTACTGGCTGATCTGGTAGTTCTTCGGCTGATCGGGATAGAAGTAGTTCTTGCGCGCGAACCGGCCCCAGGGGGTGATGGAACAGTTCAGCGCGAGGCCGATCCGGATCGCCGACTCGACGGCCTTCTCGTTCACCACCGGCAGCGAGCCGGGCAGGCCGAGGCACACCGGGCACACCTGGGTGTTCGGCTCGGCGCCGAACTCGGTGGGGCAGCCGCAGAACATCTTGGTGGCCGTGGACAGCTCGACGTGGACCTCCATGCCGAGCACCGGCTCGTACCGGGAGACGACGTCGGCGTAATCCATCAACTCGACCGTGGGTGCGCTCATGCCCGCGCCTCGCTACGGCTCGGCTCCGGCGTGACCGCACGGGCGGCCGTGCCCCTTGTTCGCTCGCTGCGCTCGCTCATAGCTTCCTATCTTAGGAAGCTCTAGCGGGGCGGGATCTGCTGGGTGAGCCAGGCGGTGACGAAGGCGAGCACGGCCGGGTCGACGGTCGTCTCGATGGTGGCGTACTCGGCGGGGGTTCCGGTCCGGGCGGGCTGCATGAGGTGGTTGAGGCCGGGAAAGGTGTGGACCGTCGCCGCGGGCGAACCGGACAGGGCCGCGCGCATCGGTGCCTCGTTCTGCGCGGCCGGGACCTGCAGATCCTTGTCGCCGTAGAAGGCGAGCACCGGCACGCGCAGCGCGCGCAACGCCGGGGCGGGGTCGTAGGCGACGAGGGCGGCCGTGTACGGGGTGGTCAGCGCGTCGACGACGGCGTCGGGGGCGCGTTCGTCCTCGGGCAGGCCCGCGTTGTGGCGGCGGGCGAGGTCGCGGGCGCCGGCCAGGTCGCCCGCGCGCAACAGGCCGGTCCACGCGGTGAGGTAGGCGACCTGCTCGTCGATCCGTTCCGGCGGGGCGCCCCGGGCGGCGAGGAGGAGCCGGTTCTGCTCGACGAGCACGTCGGCGCCCACCACCGACGGGCCCGCCATCAGCACGGCGAACGCGATGTCGGCGCCCGGCCTCGCGGCGGCCAGCGGGGCGAGGTAGCCGCCTTCGCTGTGCCCGAACAGGCCGATGCGCCGCGCGTCGATCTCGGGCCGGGTCCGCAGGTAGGCGACGCCCCGGACGACGTCGCCCGCCAGGTCGTCGTACGTGGAGGCGTCCAGGTCGCCGCCGGAACCGCCCACCCCGCGATCGTCGGTGCGCAACACCGCGTACCCGGCGCGGGTGAGGGTGTCGGCGAGCAGCAGGAAGGGCTTGTGGCCCATCAGTTCCTCGTCGCGGTTCTGTGGTCCGCTGCCGGTGATCAGGACGACGGCCGGGAACGGCCCGGCGCCCTGGGGCAGGGTCAGCGTGCCCGCCAGGGTGAGGTCACCGCTGGGGAAGGCGACGTCCTCGGTGCGATACGGGTGGGGCGGCTTCGGTTCCTGGGGGTGGGCGACCTCGGGGATCGGGCCGCGGCGCAGCGTCAGCGGGAACGCGCGGCCTGCCTGGCGCCAGTCACCGGCGATCGCGTCGTCGAGGAGACGGCCGCGGAATCCCGGGTCGCCCGGGATGTCCGGCAGGCGGAAGGCGACCCGCTCCGGCGCGGTCTCGACGTCGGCCAGGGGCGCGCCCGCGATGCCCTGCGCCGGGACGTCGATCGTCCCGGTGCCGTCGGCGCCGAGCTCGACGCCGATCACCAGCAGCTGCCCCGCCGCGTCGATGGTGCCGTGCCAGCGACCCGCCACCGGGGCGGGCTCGGCGTCCCCGGCACGGGAACACCCCGCCAGGACGGCGGCGAGCAGCAGCAGTGCGGAGACGACCACCCGAGGCGTACCCATCCGCCCACGGTACCCACGCCGGGCCCGCGAGCGGCCCGGCGCGCGTCAGCGATTCAGCCGAAGAAGGCCTGGGCCTCCCGGTACCGGTCCCCCGGCACGACCTTGAGCTGCTTGGTGGCCTCCGACAGCGGCACCAGGCCGATCCGGGTGCCGTGCAGCGCCACCATCTGCCCGAAGTGCCCGGCGTGCACGGCCTCCGCGGCGTGCAGGCCGAAGCGGGTCGCCAGCACCCGGTCGTAGGGGGTGGGACTGCCGCCGCGCTGCACGTGACCGAGCACGGTGGTGCGCACCTCCTTGCCGATGCGCCGCTCGATCTCGGCGCCGAGCTGCTGGGCGACCCCGGTGAACCGCTCGTGCCCGAACTCGTCGATACCGCCCTCGCGCAGCGCGAAACCGGAATCCGGTGCGGGATGCGATCCTTCGGCGACCACGCAGATGAAGTGCTTGTCGCCGCGCTGGAACCGGCGCTTGATCATCGCGCACACCTCGGCGACGTCGAACGGTTCCTCGGGCACCAGGGTCAGGTGCGCGCCCGCGGCGATCCCGGAGTTGATGGCGATCCAGCCCGCGTGGCGGCCCATCACCTCCACCAGCATGACGCGCTGGTGGGACTCGGCGGTGGTGTGCAGGCGGTCGATCGCCTCGGTCGCGATGGACAGGGCCGTGTCGTGCCCGAAGGTGACGTCGGTGCAGTCGATGTCGTTGTCGATGGTCTTGGGGACGCCGACCACGGGCACGCCCTCGTCGGAGAGCCAGCTCGCCGCCGTCAGCGTGCCCTCGCCGCCGATCGGGATGAGCGCGTCGATGCCGTTGTCGTCGAGGGTCTGCATGATCCGGGTCAGGCCCGCCCGCAGCACATCGGGATTGGTGCGCGCGGTGCCGAGCATGGTGCCGCCCTTGGCGAGCAGGCGGTCGGTGCGATCGTCGTTGTGGATGGGGATGCGACGATCCTCGAGTAGCCCGCGCCAGCCGTCCTGGAACCCGACGATCGCGTCGCCGTAGCGGCCGTTGGCGGTGCGGACGACAGCCCGGATCACCGCGTTCAGCCCTGGACAGTCTCCGCCTCCGGTCAAGACTCCGATGCGCATGCCGAACATCTTAGGAGCGCGGCGACCGGTGCGCGCGCCGCGCTACCCGCGGCGGCGGGGATCGGCCCTGTTCAGGCCGGGCACTGGCCGCCGACGAGGTCGGCCAGGTGCGCGGAGAGCAGCTTGGTCATCTTGTCCAGCTGGACCATGCCGTCGTTGAACTGTCCCGAATCCGGCTGGGCGGCAAAGGCGACCGCGACCCGCCCGGACGGGGTGTCGATCAGGCCGAACTGGCGGACCAGGTACTTCCCGGCCGGGTCGGGCCCCCAGCCGCCCTTGAACTCGGCGCTGGCGAACGCGCCGAGGCCCCAGCGGTGGCTGGGCTGGATCTGGCCCATCAGGCCGATGACCCGTTCGGTCCGGGGCAGGCAGGGCAGCGCGGCGGCGAAGCGGACCTGGTCGGCCAGCGACCAGTCCGCCTGCCCGAAGATCGAGGCGTCGGCGCGGGTGCGGGTGGTTGGCACCGTGGTGCGGGCGTCGCCGCCCTCGCGCAGCACCGCCTCGACGGCCGCGGCGGCCTGGTCGGCGGTGCCCAGCGACTGCCACAGCGTGTCGGCGGCGCCGTTGTCGGAGGCGGTGATCGCGGTGCTCGCGATGGCGTTGTAGGCGTTGCTGTTGCGCAGCGCCGCCACCGCGAGCGGGATCTTCATCGTCGACCAGGCCGGACCGGTGGTCCAGTCGCCGAAGCTGAGCACGCTCTGCCCGCCGACCGCCATCATCGTCATCCCGGACCTGCCCGCGAAATTCTGCTGCAGCGCGGCGAAGTCACCGGCGAGCGTGCCGGGCACGGCCAGCTCGATGCTCAGCCCCTCGGTGTGCGCCCGCGGTACGGCACTGCTGGTCGTCGGGCCGCCCGGCTTGGCGGTCTCGCCGCAGCCCGCCAGCAGCACCGCCGCGGCGAGCACGCCGGCGGCCGTCGTGCGGCGGCGGGCACCGGCACGGTGAACACCCTGGCAAAAGGCCGATTTCTCGGTCGAATCACGAAACCACAAGTGTCAGTACACCGCCCCTAGTCCATCAGCGTCGAGGCAATGATAACGCGTAGGTCACGAAAAGGAATCACCGCGGATGGGAACCGCTCGCGCGGGGTACGCCGAAGGGCTCCCCGTCCGGGCCGCGGTGGTCAGTCCTTCTGCAGGCAGAGCACGGTCCAGCCGTTGGACTCCGAACCCGTACGCACCCAGTCGCGATTGCCGCACACGTCCTTGTCCGAGGTCACCTGGACGACCTTGTGGGTGGAGGCGCTGGTGCCGCAGGTCGCCTTGGTCACCGTGGTCTCGGAGATGCCGTTGCCCAGGTCCGCGCCCTGCTCCCGGTGGATGCAGTCGCCGACCTTGGCCTCCTTGATGATCCGCGAGGTCTCCGCCGCCGAGGACAGCGAGGTCGAGGTGGGCGGCGCGGTGGTCGTCGTGCGCGGGGCGCGGCTGGTGGTGGTCCACGACGACGTGGTGCGCGTGGTGGTGGTCGCCGAGGCGAGGTCGTCGATCTCGTTGGACACCGCGACGCCGACGATGCCGAGGGCCACGATCGCCACCAGCGCGATGCCGGTGTAGACGTAGCCGATCACCAGGCCGGCCACCGCCATGCCCTTGCCGTCCTCGTGCCGCTGCTTGATCTGCGACAGGCCGATGTGGCCGAAGACGATCCCGAGCGGCGGCAGGATGAGCGAGGAGATCAGGGCGGCGATCGCCATGCCGTTGGTCTGGCGCCGCGGGCCCGCGGCGTAGTACGGCGTGGCCGCCGGGTAACCGGGCGGCTGGCCCGCCTGCGGGTACTGGCCGCCGGAGGGGTACTGGCCGGGCGCCTGGTAACCGGGCGGGTACTGCCCGGGCGCCTGGTACTCCCCCGAACCGGCCGGGTACTGACCCGGGGCCTGGTATTCGCCCGAACCCGCCGGGTACTGACCCTGGGCGTACGGGTAGGCACCGCCGGTCGACGGCGGCGCGGGGTAGCCGGGCGGCGGAGTCTCCTGCGGCGGCGGAACCATGCCGTAGCTCGACGCCTTGATGGTCTCCGGCGCGTACGGCGGCGCCGCCGGATCCTGCTGCGGGGCAGGGGGGATCGGCTTGTTCAGATCCGGGACCCCGTCCGCCGGGCGGCGGACCGTTGGGTCGACCGGTTCGTGCTCGCTCATCAGCTTTCCTTCGTTCCGCCGTGCGGGAGCCGCACCGGCACAGACACACTCAGAATCTCACAGTCGGGCCGGGAGCGGGTGTCTCGGCGGCCGGTGCGGCCACCTCTCGCGAGGGTTATCAGTAGACGTACACCACGGCGTTATCGCCGCCGGTGCACGTGACGACTTTTCCGTCGGGAGTGCAGGTCATCGTGTACGTGCGGCCGGTGACCGGGCTGGTCGCCACCACCGAGCGGGGTCCGCCGCGCGACTGGTCGGTCCCGCCCGCGGCGTAGGCCGAACGCACCGCCTCGGCGAATCCGCAACTGGTGACCGAGCTCCCGGTGGCGGTCCGGCCGAAGGTGCCGCCCGACCCGGCCGGATCGCACGGCTGCGCGCCCGCGGGCAGGGCGGGCGCCCCGGCACTCGTGGTGGCGGGCGCCGAGGTGCCGCGCGACGCCGTCGGCGGGGCGGTGGCCGCGGCCGGGGTGGTCGCGGCGGTCGTGTTGTCCGGGCTCGACGCGGCCTGTTCGCCGCCGGACCCGCCGAGCAGCAGCCAGGCGATGCCGCCGCCGAGGAGCAGCACGACCACCGCGGCGACGCCGATCAGGACGGGCAGCAGAGACCTGCGGCGGGGTTCGTCGTCGCCGTGGGCGGGATCGTCGTAGCCGTAGGCGGGATCGTCGTAGCCGCCCGCGTAGGCGGGGTCGTCGTAGCCGGGCGCGGCGCCGTAGGCTGGGCCGCCGTGGCCGGGCGCCTCGTAGCCGCCGTCGTCGTAGGCCGGTTCCCGGTAGTCGCGGGCGCCGTAGGCGGCGTCCTCGCCCGGACCGTAGCCGGGGTCGTCGTAGTCGCTGTAGGCGGCGCCCCGCGGCGGCGCGCCGTATCCGGCCGCGGGAGCGCCGGTTCCGGGGTGGACCTGGGTCGCCTTCGCCCGCTCCGGGTCGTCGTATCCGGCGGGCTCGCCTGCCGCCGGGTACCGCCGGGTGGCCGGGGCCCCGCCGTTCGCGGACTCGGGGTAGCGGCCGCGCGGGTCGTCGCCGACGGGCTCGAGGTACTGGGTCGCGGAGGAGTCGCCACCGACCGGGGGAAGGTACTGGGTCGCGGGGCCGTCGCCGCCCGGGAACGGGGCGGCGACCGGGCCCATGTATCGCGTGGCCGGGCCGTCGCCGGAGTCGTCGCGGTCGAACGGATCAC
>NZ_BAGK01000176.1 GCF_000308795.1 Nocardia thailandica NBRC 100428
CGCCGGAACGCGAACGAGGCCGCACGGACGTCCGTGCGGCCTCGTTCGTCGTCGTGTCAGACAGTCTTCGTGTCAGACAGTCGCCGCGTCAGACGATGGCGGCAATGCGGTCGCCGACCTCCACGGTGGAGGCGGCGCCGGTGCGCGAGGCCAGGTCCTTGGCGACCGCGGACTCGATGCGGGCGGCGGCCTCGGTGTTGCCCTGGTGGTTGAGCAGCAGCGCGACCGACAGGATGGCGGCGGTCGGGTCGGCCTTGGACTGGCCCGCGATGTCGGGGGCGCTGCCGTGGACCGGCTCGAACATGCTCGGGTTGGTGCCCGAGGCGTCGATGTTGCCGGAGGCGGCCAGGCCGATCCCGCCGGAGACGGCGGCGGCGAGGTCGGTGATGATGTCGCCGAACAGGTTGTCGGTGACGATCACGTCGAAGCGGCCCGGGTCGTTGACCATGTGGATCGTGGCGGCGTCGATGTGCTGGTAGGCCGTGGTGACCTCAGGGAACTCGGTGGCGACCGCGTCCACGGTGCGCTGCCACAGCGAGCCGGCGAAGGTCAGCACGTTGTTCTTGTGCACCAGGGTCAGGTGCTTGCGGCGGGCCTGCGCGGTGGCGAAGGCGTAGCGCACGACGCGCTCGATGCCGAAGCGGGTGTTGTTGGACACCTCGGTGGCGACCTCGTGCGGGGTGCCGACGCGGATCGCGCCGCCGGTGCCGGTGTAGGGGCCCTCGGTGCCCTCGCGCACGACGACGAAGTCGATGTCCGGGTTGCCCGCCAGCGGGCTGGTGACGCCCGGGTACAGCTTGGACGGGCGCAGGTTCACGTGGTGGTCCAGCGCGAACCGGGTGGTCAGCAGCAGACCGCGCTCGAGCACGCCCGACGGCACCGACGGATCGCCGATCGCGCCGAGCAGGATGGCGTCGTGCTCCTTGAGCTCGGGCAGCACCGAGTCGGGCAGGATCTCCCCGGTGCGGTGGTAGCGGGCGGCACCCAGGTCGTAGTGGGTCTTCTCCGAGCCCGGCGCGACCACGTCGAGCACCTTGAGCGCCTCGGCGATGACCTCGGGACCGATGCCGTCACCGGGGATGACTGCGAGCTTCATAGGTTTGCGAACTCCATTCGGATTCAGTTGAGGACGGCCGCGCCGGAGAACATCCGGCCCGTTCCGGTGACGGCTGCGAGCGAAGACGTCCAGCCCGTCGTAGGCCACGGCCGCGCCGGCGGTTCCCGTGGCATCCGCACAGTGACATTACGCACCCCCCGCACGGGCCGGGAGCCCGGTGTCCCACTGCCCGGACCGGCGCGCCGCGCGACCGCGGGACGATGTCTCCCCCGCCGCCGCGACGGCATCGTGGCGTGCGCGGCGTCCCACCCAACATTTCGCAACGCACGGCCGCAGAGGGCCCGCTCCCGCTACGTCGCCGAGACCGCCCGACCCGGTCCGAGCCGCAAGCGGCCCGCCCCGCACCGAGCACCGTGACCCGCCACCCCGAGGCCGACCTCGAGAAGGCCCGCCCCGCACCAGGCACCGAGACCGCGCCCCCAGAGGCCGAACTCGAAGCCCGCCCGCACCGGGAACCGAGACCCGGGGCCGACCTCGAGGAGGGCCGCACGCGCAGCGTGCGTCGCGGCCGCTTCGACGACAAGCGGGGCGAGACCATGCGCCGAAGGCGCGAGTTTCGCCCCGCTTGTCGTCGGGGCCCGAAGGGCCGCGACTCGAGCGCGCCAGCGCTCCGACAACTCAGCTCAGGTCGACCAGCACGACCTTGGCGGCGCCGACGGCCTCGGCGATCGCGGTCTGCACCTCGGCCGGGACCTCGGTGTTGACGCGCAGGATGACGGTGGCGCCTTCGGCGTCGACGTCCTGGCTCAGCTGCGCGGCGAGGATGTCGACCTCGGCCTCGCCGAGCTTGGTGCCGATCTTGCCCAGGGCGCCCGGCTTGTCCTCGTAGTTGAGGACGGCCAGGTTGAGGCCCTCGGCGCGCATGTCGTAGTTGCGGCCGTTGATGTTGACGATCTTCTCGACCTGCTGCGGTTCGGTCAGGGTGCCCGCCACGTTCAGGGTGCTGCCGTCGCCGAACACGGCGCGCAGGTCGACGACGCTGCGGTGGTTCGGGCTCTCGGTGGCGGTGGTGACCTCGGCGGTGATGCCGCGCTCCTTGGCCAGCGCCGGGGCGTTGACGAAGGTGACCTGGTCCTCGACCAGGGCGGAGAAGACGCCGCGCAGGGCCGACAGCTCGAGCACCGCGACGTCCTGGGCGGCCAGCTCGCCGCGGACCTGGACCTCGAGGCTGACGGGCAGCTCGCTGGCGATGGCGCCGAGCAGGGCGCCCTGCTTGCGGACCACGTCCAGCCAGGGGGCGACCTCGTCGTTGACGGCGCCGCCGGTGACGTTGACCGCGCCGGGCACGAACTCGCCGGCCAGGGCGAGCAGCACCGACTTGGCGACGTCGGTGCCCGCGCGGTCCTGGGCCTCGGAGGTGGAGGCGCCCAGGTGCGGGGTGACGACGACCTGCGGCAGGTCGAACAGCGGGCTGTCGGTGCAGGGCTCGGTCTCGAACACGTCGAGGCCCGCGGCGCGCACGTGGCCGGACTTGATCGAGTCGGCCAGGGCCTGCTCGTCGATGAGGCCGCCGCGCGCGGCGTTGACGATGACGACGCCCGGCTTGGTGAGCGCCAGCTTCTCGGCCGAGAGCAGGCCCTTGGTCTCGGGGGTCTTGGGCAGGTGCACCGAGATGAAGTCGGCGCGCTGCAGGACCTCGTCGAGGGTGAGCAACTCGATGCCCAGCTGGGCGGCCTTGGCCGGCGACACGTAGGGGTCGTAGGCGACGATCTTGGTCTCGAACGCGGCGAGGCGGGCGGCGAACAGCTGGCCGATGCGGCCGAGGCCGATGACGCCGACGGTCTTGTCGAAGATCTCGACGCCGTTGAACTTGCTGCGCTGCCAGGTCTTCTCGCGCAGGGTGGCGTCGGCGGCCGGGATCTGGCGGGCGGCGGCGAGCAGCAGGGTGACCGCGTGCTCGGCGGCGGTGTGGATGTTGGAGGTCGGCGCGTTGACGACCATGACGCCGCGCTCGGTCGCGGCGGGCACGTCGACGTTGTCGAGGCCGACGCCGGCGCGGGCGACGATCTTCAGGTTCTTGCCCGCGTCGAGCACCTCGGCATCGACGGTGGTCGCCGACCGGACCAGGATGGCGTCGGCCTCCGGCACCGCGGCGAGCAGGGCCGGACGGTCGGGACCGTCCACCCAGCGGACCTCGACGCCGTCACCGAGCGCGTCGACGGTCGACTGGGCGAGCTTGTCGGCGATCAGAACAACGGGGCGCCCTGCTTGGCTCACTGTGGGGTACTCCTGGAAGAGAGGGGATCGGCGGTTTTCGCCGCCAAGGATAGTCGGCGCAGGTGCGGGCGGTGGAACCGGCCGCCGGACAGCGTCGAAGAGGAGACCCCGCGCCACCGGGGGAGTGACGCGGGGTCCGCAGGTTGTGTCGGTGATGTCAGCAGCCGGTCGCCATGCCGACGGGGCTGCCGTTCATCGGCTCTTCGCAATCAGCGCCCAATCGGTGTCCTCTCCACATTCGGGCCCGGTCCGCCGCCGGATCGGGACGACTCGCAAACACGACGCAAACGAGGTTATGCCCCTCGCCGTGCGCGCGGAAGACACTCGACGATTCCGATATCCACGGACCGCCCATTTCGGCCCATCGAGACCGGAAAGATGCCTTCGACGTGGCGATGTTCCGGTCTCGTTACCGCCGCCGACGCCCGCGAGACCGAGACGATACCGGTCGCCGCCACGGTCATTTCCCCGGCGAAAGACCCCGGCCCCGACCGCCGCCGCGCGATGTCCGGTAGCCGCCTTTCCTGTCCGCTATTTCCGCGCGACCGATCGGTTCCCGACGATCCCGGGTGCGCCCGGGAAAGCGGCCTCCCTGTCGTCACCGCACGCTTCCGCGCACGATTCCCGCTTCGACGGATGCGGCCCCGGCGCCGCGGTGGCGCCCGCGCACGTGCCGACCCTGATGGAGGGCTGCGCGCTGTCCGTGGATCCCGGCGGCGGTGGCCGAACTCACGGCGCTGAAGCCCCGAACCCGCGAGAGGAGCTCCGGGACCGTGCCCGCGCAGTTCTTCCGAACCCGCGACCCCGACCTCCCCCGGACGCAGCGAGGCCCCGCACCGATCCGGTGCGGGGCCTCACAAGTCTCTGGTGAGAACTAGATGACGCGGACGTCCTGGGCCTGCGGGCCCTTCTGGCCCTGGCCGATCTCGAACTCCACGCGCTGACCCTCATCGAGGGAGCGGAAACCCGAGCCGCTCACAGCCGAGTAATGCACGAAGACGTCGGGACCGCCGCCGTCCTGCGCGATGAAGCCGAAGCCCTTCTCGCTGTTGAACCACTTCACAATGCCTTGAGCCATTTCATACCTTCTGTTGACGAGCCGGGGTCGCCTAGGTGATCAACCCCGTTCTCGTTGCTTAACGATGCCATGGTGCGATCAGTTCCTCCACACCGGGCCCCGCCGACTGTGAGGTATCTGACCCGGACATCCAGCGGTGACATCAGCCGCGATCGCCCGCGACCACCCGTACAACGCCGGGACGGTTCGCCGGAGTTCCCGCGCGGTCCGGTCTTTTCACACAGCGCGGGTGCCGGTGACCTTGTTTCCGGGCACAAACCCGGCGCGGCCTGCGCGGATGCCGGAAGTGTGCCGGACGGTTTGCCACCGGGATGCTGCCGTTCGGGAACAATACCGGCCGCCGTCCCGGTACACCCCCCGGGCGCGGGGTGTCAGCCAGGCTAGACAATTTGCAGCATTCTGTTACGACAAATTCCTCACCAGCGTAGTTTCCGGTTTCCAGGGCCTCCGGCCCGGTACCGGCTATCTCCCGAGGAGTAGAGCGTGTTGCAGATCGACCACTTCACCTACGGCTGGACGACCCCGTTGCCGGCGTATCTGATGTCGGTGCTCGGTTCGATGCTGGCGCTACGTTTCATGGTTCGCTCGCGCGCCGCGCAGGGACACGGCGGCTGGCTGACCGCCGCGGCCGTCGCGCTCGGCGGCACCGGCATCTGGGTGATGCATTTCATCGCGATGCTCGGCTTCTCCATCCACGGCTCCACCATCCGCTACAACATCCCCATCACCCTGTGCAGCGCCGCCATCGCCATCGCCGTGGTCTGGCTGGGGCTGTCGATCGTGGTCAAACGCGACCACGACACCGCCGCCCTGCCCGTCGGCGGGGCCATCACCGGCCTCGGGGTGGCGGGCATGCACTACGCGGGCATGTACGCGATGAAGACCGACGTCGCCGTGACCTACGACCCCCTGCTGGTCGCCCTGTCGCTGCTGATCGCCGTCGTCGCCGCCACCGCCGCCCTGTGGTTCGCCCTGCACATCCACGGCCTGCTCGCCACCATCGGCGCCGCGCTGATCATGGGCGTGGCCGTCACCGGCATGCACTACACGGCGATGTTCGCCATGGCCGCGCACCCCGACTCCGCCGCCCACGCGGCAGGCGCCAGCGCGGGCCAGCTGCTGACCCCGCTGATCATCGGCATCAGCATGGTCACGCTCGTCCTGCTGATGCAGGTCGGCATCACCGAAGCCGAGGACCCCAGCCTCGCCCGCCCCGTCACCGGTCAGCGAGCCAGCCGCTACTGGCACAGCACCCGCAACGCCGCCCGCTGACCCGTACCCAGAAGTAGTACCGGCGAATCGCGAAACGTGTCACACCGGATCGCTAATCTTCTTGCGGCAGAAGCGGTCACGGCCGCGCACGAGCATCACGAGAACGGTCGGCACCTGGTGAAACTGGTCAAGGGCGGCAATGCCCAGATCTCCGCGTCCACTGTCACGGCGGTCCTGCGGTGGGGCGCGGGCCGGGAGGTCGACCCGCAGGCGCTGCTCCTCGGCCCGTCGGGCCGGATCCGCTCGGACGACGACTTCGTCTTCTTCAACGCCCCCGAGCACCCCTCCGGCACCGTGCGGCTGGTCGACTCCGGCGCGGGCAGTGCCACCGTGCACCTCGCGCTGGCCACGGTCGAGCCCGGCGTCGACCGGATCGTCCTCACCGGGTCGGTCGAGGCGGGCACGTTCCAGGAGATCCCCGACCTCGTCCTCACGGTCCGCGAGGACACCGGCGCCCCGATCACCGTCGAGCTGTCGCAGCCGGAGCCCGTCTCCGCCATCGTCTTCGGCGAGTTCTACCGCCGCGCGGGCGGCTGGAAGTTCCGCAATGTCGGGCAGGGATGGAACAGCGGCCTGCGCGGCCTCGCCGAAGAGTTCGGTGTGACGGTCGACGACGAGCGGCCCACGGCCGCCGAGCCGCCGGCCTCGCCCGCGCCCGCGTCGCCCGCGCGCGAACCCGGCTGGTATCCCGACGAATCGGCGGCCGGGACGCTGCGGTGGTGGAGCGGCGCCGCGTGGTCGGCCGACACCCGGCCGTCGGTCGCCCCGGGCCGGGGGCTGTGCACCCGGTGCGGCAGGCCGGTCCGGGCCCAGGCGTTCGGCCGGGTCAGCCCGTGCCGGTGGTGCGAGAACGACGTGTCGGCGTTCCTGCGGACCTGGCACGACCGGGCCTGGCAGGTCCTGATCACCACCGGGCCGACCGGCCCCGCCTGGGACGAGCTGTGGGTGAGCCTGCGCTTCCAGCAGATCGCCGACAGCACCGCGCGCGAGGCGCTGCGCCCCCTGGCCATGGCCTACGTCGAGCGCCTCGTCGCCTTCGCCTTCGCCGACGGCGAGATCGACGAACCGGAGATCGAGACCTTCGAGGCCACCGTGCGCGTCCTGGAGCGCGCCGCCGACCTCGCGCCTGCTGCCGCCCACCTGGGGCAGTTGCGCGAACGCATGCGCCGCGGCCGGAGCCTGACCCGGGTCCGGTCGGGCGATCTGCCCCGGATCCAGAGTTCGAGCCTGCACCTGGAGGCCGACGAGATCCTCTACCTGGAAGCCGATGCCCGGCAGGTCAAATACCTCGCGAGCGGCCCGCGCGTCACGCCGGGCCGGCTCATCGGGTCGAGCAAGAAGCTCCGGTTCGTCGGCAACGGCGCGGGCATGGAGCTCCCCTGGGCCAAGGTCGTCTCGGTGACCAGCGAGTACGGCAATGTCGTCGTCGCGGCGACGACCGCGCGGGGCGGCGGCACGTTCGCGGTGAGCGACGCGGAGTACGCCGCCGCCGTCCTCGAAGGCGCCCTGCGGGTGGCCAAGCGGCTGGTCCTCGCGCCGGGACAGCGCGACACCCGCTCGATTCCGCAGCACATCAAGACGGAGGTGTGGCAGCGCGACGGCGGCAAGTGCTGCCAGTGCGGCGACCGGAACTACCTCGAGTTCGACCACATCATCCCGTTCAGCCAGGGCGGCGCGACCAGCGCGGCGAACCTGCAGATCCTGTGCAGGCGTTGCAATCTCGCCAAGGGCGCCCGGATCTGACCGCCGCGTCGCCCGGGTTCACGCCCGGGCGAGTACACCCGGCCGTCGGTTCCGCGGGCTACCGCCGCGCCAGCCGCACGCCCACCGCCTCGGGACCCGATTTCGCTTCCCGCACATCGAATTCCACCCACTGACCCTCTTCGAGCGTCCGGAACCCTTCGCCCACGAGCTCGGTGTAGACGACGAACACGTCCGGCCCGCCGCCGTCCACGGCGATGAACCCGAATCCCTTCCGCACGTCGAACCATCGCACCCAGCCACGCGCCATCCGCAAACCTCTCCTGACCGCCAACCGACGCCGGTAATGGTCCCATGTCCCGGGCCGGGCGCACGCCCGTCCCGGGTAATCGGGACCCGGCTCACCGGTGCGGCTCGGTGACCTCCTTCGGCAGCGGTCCGCTCATCGCCACCGAGGACCCGGTCCAGGTATAGGTGATCGTCGCGGGACCGCCCTGCGGCGCCGCGAACGGTTCGTCCCCGGCCAGCCACTTGTACTGGGCCGTCACCGAATTCCCGTTCGATCCCGACACCGAGGTGAACGCGTAGGGCTCCCATGTCGCGGTCCCCAGGTAGGCGCCCGCGTGGAAGAACAGCAGGTGGATGGGCGCGGCCGCGGAGTTGCCGCCGACCGCCCGCACCCACAGCAGCTGCCCGCACTCGCCGGGCGCGTCGGTCGACGCCCCGGAGGCGACCCATCCGCCGCCCAGCCCCGCGAGGGCCCGACGCACCCCGGCCGAGGCCGGGTCGATGCACCGCCCCGGCCCGCCGATGTCGTCGGCCGCCCGGCCCGGTGTGGTCTCCGGGGCGGGCGCGACCGTCGGCGCCGTCGCCTCCCCGCCCGGGCGCCCGGTGGCCGGCGCGCCGGTCGGCCGCCCACCCGGCGCCTCCTCGACCTCGGGGGACGGCGCCCCGGTCGCCGTCGCCTCCGGTCGCGCCGAGGACGTGACCGGCGCGGCGGACGTCCCCGCGGCCCCGGTCGTCCCCTGCTCGCCGGTGCACGCGACCAGCGAGGCGGCGACCGCCGCGACCAGCACAGACACCCGAATTCCGTTCTTCATGGTTCCCCTCGATCCGCTCGGAGCTCCGTCGTCGACGGCTCTGCCTGCTGCATCGGGAGCCCACGGAACCCCGTTAGGCCGATCGAGCGGATCCCAGCCCTTGGTGGCGAAACCCGCACCCTCCCGGACGGGACCCGGGCGTCACTGCTCCCCCGCCGCCGCCTGCTGCTCGGCGGCCGTCAACCAGTCCTCGACGTTGTCGAGCGTCCCCCGGCACACCACCCGCGCCGGCGAGTACAACTCCCACCCGTAGGGCGGCGCCGGCGCCCGCCGCACCGCCAGCCCGCGATTCCCCGCCCGCGCCTCGACCCGGCGCAGCCGCGCCGCGATCGGGACCGAACCTCCTGGTTCGGTACAAGCACCATCCACCATCCCGAGCTCTCACGACCTCTCGACGAGTCCGAAACCTGGGTTGCACACCCGGCGTTCGGGCCATTGCCTCCTGGCGCCGGGGTGCTGATCAGCATCATGCGCCGTCCAGTCGAATTCGTCTATCTCAGACGGATACGTCTGAAATACTCGGCGTATGAACCCGACAGCCGACGTGATCCGGCGTCGCCGGAAACACCTCGACCTCTCCCAGACCGCGCTCGGCCGACTCGTCGGCACCGACCAGAAGACGATCAGCCGATACGAGTCCGGCGAGACCCTCCCCGACCTAGTCATCGGTACCAAACTAGCCGAAGCCCTGGGTGTTTCGGTGAGCGAACTGGCCGGCCAGGCGACACGCGCCCTCGACCTGTCCGGCGACTGGTGGGCCGCCTGGCAGACCTGGGGCGCCGACGGTGAGCGCGTCGACGTCCACGAGCTGGGCATCGTCCAGGACGGCCAGTTCCTGCTGCTGGACGGCGCCCGCGCCCGTCCCGTCAGCGAGGGCTCCTACGAATGGCGCGGCGAGCTGCGGGTCTGGGACAACGAGTCGCTGATGGGCTGGTACGTCGCCACCGAGGCGGCCGTGCGGTCCAAGGGCGCGCTCTATTTCGCGCTGCATCCGCAGGGCCTCGCCCTGGCGGGCACCTGGGTCGGCCAGTCCGCCGCGGGCATGGTCGTCCGGGGCTGGGGCGCGATCACCCGGCACCGCCGCCTCGCCGAGCCCCTGGTGGACGCACTCCGCCGCACTGACGGACACTTGACCGCATGGCCGAGCAGCTAGTCACCGTCACCATCACCGCCGAATCCGCCGACTGGCTGGCCGATTTCACCCGTGCCCTGGTCGCGGACCGGCTGGCCGCCTGCGGCAACATCCTGCCCGCCGTGCGCTCCATCTACGCCTGGGACGGCGCCGTCCAGGACGACGCCGAAGCCCTCGTCCTGCTGCACACCCGCGCCACCCACGTCCCGACGATCATCGCCCGCGCCGACAAGGAACATCCCTACGACACCCCCCAGGTCCTCGCGGTTCCGGTCACCGACGCCCACCCGGGCTACCTGGCCTGGGTCCTGGAGCAGACGGCGCTCTGACAGCGCCGCCCGATCCGCCACCGGAGCCGCCACGGGCTGTCGGTGCCGAGCCCCACACTGATGCGGTGACCCCCACTTCCCGCCACATCACCACGTGGACCGGCCGAGAGGTCAGGGCCCTGCGCCGCGCCGCCCTGCGGCTCACCCAGCGCGAGTTCGCCGAACTCCTCGGCTTCAGCGTCGCCGCCGTCAGCAAGTGGGAACGCCGCGGCGCCACCATCACCCTGACCGCCCGGCACGCCGAGGCGATGGACACCGTCCTGTCCCGGCTCTCCCCGGCGGACCGCGCCCGCCTCGACGCCGCGCTGGCCGACCACCCCGGCACCGCTCCGGCCGAGGCCGCGGCCATCGCCGCGCGCCTCCGGGCCCTGTCCGCGCTGAGCACCGACGACGCCCTCGCCGACACCTACACGCTCACCCTCCACGCCGTCCTCGACGACCACGCCACCGCGCCACGCCGCGTCCTGGCCCACCACCTCCACCACACCCACCTCGCCCTGTCCGACCTGCTCACCCACGGCCGCCACCCCCGCCACGCCGCCCGGTTCTTCCACCTCGCCGCCCACACCGCGAGCCTGCTCGCCTTCCTGCACACCGACCTCGGCGACCACGGCGCCGCCCAGCTGTACTGCCGCGAGGCCCGCACCCTCGCCCGCCTCGTCGCCGACCGCGACCTCGAGACCTGGGTCTGGGCCATCGAGAGCCGCTGCGCCCTGCACCGCGGCGACCATCACGCGGCGGGCGACCTCGCCGAACAGGGCCTGTCCCTGGCGACCACGGCCATGCGCGCCCTCCACGCCGCCTGACGTACGCGTTCCGTACGAGCTCCGTACAACCAGCGTCCGTTCCGCCGACAGCCCCTCTGGACGAAGCTCGAAGTACCCACCCGAGCACCGACGTCGTCCCGAAAGGCCCTCCATGCGAACCCGATTCACTGCCGCCGTCCTCACGACCTGCGCCCTACCCGCCGCCCTGCTCCTCGCCGCCGCCCCCGCCCGCGCCGTCACCACCACCGACTGCGAGGACGGCGGCGGCATCGTCATCCTCGACCAGTCCACCACCGAACTCACCTGCCTCGGCGGCTTCTACCACGACCTCGAAGTCCTCTAGGAGGGACCGAATGACCACCCGAGACCACAGCGTCACCACCATCACCGGCTGGATTCCCGTCGGCACCGAACGCCAACTCCACCGCGCCGCAGCCCTGTCCGCCGAACACGGCTACAACTACCTCGCCGAGGAACACCTCCTGCTGGCCTTCCTGGAGGACCCCCGAGGCTTCCTCGCCGCCCACTGGCCGCCCGACGAACCGATCACCCTCGCCCAGCTGCGCCAGGTGGTCCTGGACAATCTGCCGCCGGTGCAGGCGCAGCATGTAGGGCCGGTCGGCGCGGTCCAGGTCAGCACGATCCGCACCGGACCCGCCACAGGCAACACCTCGAACTGACACCGCAACCCGCGAGTCCCTCGTCGACTCACCATTTGCGGCACGTCCGGTCATGAGTCGGCAAGGTCGATCACGAGCCCGGAAAACCGGTGCGCGGATGGCAAACTGGTCGTGTGTCAAATGTGGACGGGGAGCGCGAGCTTCGCTATGAGATATTCGATGCTCTGCGCCTGATGGTCGAGGAGGCAGGCGGCGCAGTCACGCGCGATGCGCTGACTTCGTTCACCATCCGGGGAGAACCCCTGCCGCTGATCGACAGAAATCGAGGAATCAGGAATCCGCGCTCTTTCGTCGCGACGCTGTCGGTCATGTCCAAACCGGGTAGCCCCTACTCCGATGCCACCGTCGGCGAATCACTGTACGGATACGCCTATCGCGAGGGCCCCATCGATCGCGGGGACAACGCAAAGCTACGCAAGACGTTCACGACGAACCTGCCGTTCATCCTGCTGCGCTGGATCGAGGTCGGGAACGCCACACGGTATGTGCCGGTGTTTCCCGTTTTCACGGTGGCCGACGACCCCGCGGAGCGACGCATCATCATCGCGCTGGACGAACGACTGCAGCGCGTCGCCGATCCGCTCCACCTGACGCCACTCGAACGCCAGTACGCCCAGGTCCTCACGACACAGCGGCTCCACCAGCCGCAGTTCCGCAGTCGAGTCCTCATCGCCTACGAAAACCGCTGTGCCATCTGCCGCCTGGGACGGCCGCAACTGCTCGAGGCGGCACACATCATCCCGGACAAGCAGGAACAGGGCACGGCCGATATCAACAACGGTCTCAGTTTGTGCCGTATCCACCACACGGCGTTCGACAGGAATCTGATCGGCATCGCGCCCGACAGCACCGTCCATGTCGGCGCCGAATTGCGTCGAGCCGACGATGAAGGCCCCATCGTGGAGTACGGCCTCAAAGGTCTGCACCGCGTGAAGCTCCAGCCGCCCTCACACAAGAAGTTCAATCCGTCGCCCGACAAGCTGAGGGCGCGGTTCGAGGATTTCCTGGCGGGCGTTCCCAGCACGCCCGAGCCGACGCCGATCGCAGACATCGCGTGGCCGGGTCGGCATCGATTCGTGTTCTCGACCGCCGATGCGGAGGCAGCGGAATCCTCCGCGCCGCTCGCGGATCGATAACTGACGCCTCCTCCACCGCCTCCCGGCGATGGTTCAGACGGTTCCGTCCACCTCCACCACCACGCTCTCCGTAGACGCGTCCTTCGTTTCGAATCGCACCACCCGGGAATCCCGTCCGAGCGCGGTGGCGGGGGCGATGAAGCCGAAGGTCAGCACGATCTTGCCGGGGTCGAGGGTGCCGTCGGGGGCGATGTCGGCGAGGTGGGCGGGTTCCACCACCGGGTGGACCAGGATCGCGCCGCGTCGCGGGGCTACCAGGGATTCGGTGGCCGGATCACCTGAATATTCCATTGCGCCGGCGACGCGGCGGGCGATGGTGCGGTGCCAGTGGTAGCTGATGGTGCCGAAGAGGGGGTCTCGGCGGCGGGCCCGGTCCCAGCGGGGTAGGAGGTGGTCGGCGAGGGGGAGTTGGGCGGCGGTGCGGTTGGGGTAGGGGCACAGGAGGGCCCAGTCGCGGACGTCGCCGTCGGCGGTGATCGCGCGCAGGTATTCGAGGTCGGGGGCGAATTGGCGTTCGGCGCGCCAGCGCAGCGATTCGAGGACGTCGAGGACGCGGTCGGCGGCGACCAGGGTGTGGTGGGCGCCGACCTCGTGGGTGCTCGCGCCGTCGGGGAAGTGGTAGGAGAAGGAGGTGGGGGCGGTGGACAGGTCGCGGAGCAGGGGTGCCCAGGCGCAGACGTTGTGGCGCAGGTCGGCGCCGCTGGTCGGGTAGGCGGTGGGTTCGCGCCAGCGGCCGGGTGAGCGGACCTCGACCAGTCTGGCGTTGTACATCTTGTTCTTGCTCGTGGGCGGGAGCAGCGGCAGGTGCTGGGAGACCAGCGGCGGGACCTGCGCGGGGGTGACCTGCGGTTCGCCGTCGACGGTGGTGGCGTACTGGCGCAGTTCCCGGCGGAAGGCGTCCTCGTCCTGGCAGATCGCCTCGAACATCTGGTAGAGGTCGAAAGTCTTTCGGCCGGGGCCGGATTCCTCGCGGCCGATGTAGAGGCGGACGAGGTCGCGGTAGCCGCGGCGGAAGCCGAACCAGCGGCCCATCTGCATGAGGGCGGACATGTTGCCCGCGCGACGGCGGAAATAGGAGACGGTGAGGCCCTCGACGGTGAAGCCGCGGGCCAGTTTCTGGCCGCCGACGAGGATCTTCCAGATGGGGCGTTTGTCGAAGTCGGCCTCGCCGGTCTCCACGGCGGTGTCGCCGTTGACGACGATGATCGGCTGCTGGTCGCCGCCGATGCGGAAGACGGCGGGGGCGAGGTGGGGGCGCAGGTCGTCGAAGGACGGCGGGACGGGGTCGCCGTCGGCGCGGGCGGCGCTGACCAGGGCGACGTCGGTGTCGAAGAGTTCGCGCAGGCGGGCGTGGCCGCCGGGGCCCGCGTAGTCGGCGTCCCGCCAGATGCCGGTGAGGCGGGCGAACAGGTCCCGATGGTCGGCGACGAAGCTGGATTCGTGGACGAGCATGGTGTGGTGGGTGAAGTAGCCGTCGCCCAGGCCGTGTTCCTCGCGGTAGATCTTCATCGCGGCGGCCAGCACGAACATGTCCACGGCCTGGACGAGCGCGTCGGTGTCGTCCTCGTCGGCGACGACGACGTCGCGGACGTGGGCCTTCTCGTTCGAGTTGGCATAGGTGCGTTCGTGTTCGGGGACCGCGGAGTCGATGTCGTGGAAGTCGGTGGCGCCCATGTAGCCGAGCGGGCGTTCCAGGGAGAGCAGGAAGTCCTTGGGGAAGATGTCGGCGGCGTCGGAGGGATCGATGAAGACGTTGGCGTACGGGGTGGCCGTGTAGCCGAGGTATTGGGCGCGCGGGAGCATCGTGAGCAGCTCGGACAGGGACTGGTTGATGGCGGTGCGCTCGGTGTCGGTGGTGAGCCGGGTGGTGTTGACCGAGGCCTCGTCGGATTCGTCGTCGATGATAAGGACGGGGATCTCCGAGAGCGGGGTCTTGATCTTCCGCAGGTCCTTCACCAGCTTGGTCAGGACGGTCTTGTTCTTCTTGACGACCATCAGCCGCGCCGCCGTGTGCGGCAGATTCGCCGGGTCGTACAGCGGGAGTGCGGGCTCGCGCTTCTCGAACTCGAGGGCGTAGATGCCCTGCTGGAGGCTGCGGTAGTCGTTGTCGCGGGTGGTGAGGCGGTGGATGTCGAACCAGCCCTGCAGCGACGGCAGCTCGCCGAGTTCCAGGAAGCGGCGCTCGATCCAGGCCGGGTCGTCGCGGTAGTCGGATTCGTGGTCGGCGGCGCCGCGCAGGATGTTCTCGCGGCCGACGAGTTCCATGTCGAGCCGGCGCTGGGTCTGGGCGCGCAGCAGGTTCAGGGTGCCCGAGAGCACGATCACCAGGCGGTATCCGGCGTCGAGCGCCTTGGCGACGACGCCGGTGAAGTTGGCGGTCTTGCCGGACTGGACGTAGCCGACGACCAGCCCCTTGGCCTGGTAGGCGGTCGGCGAGGTCGGGTCGGCGAGACGTTCGACCACCGCGTCGGTGGCGGCGTCGAGATCGGCGACCGCCTCGGCGGACCAGTGCTTGCCGGTCAGCAACAGGCGGTAGTTGTTCCAGTAGCCCTCGCGGCTGTGCCGGGAGAACTTCTGCGAGCGGTGGCGATACCAGGGCTCGAAGCGCTGCCCGATGACCACCGGCGGCGGCAGGGCGGGGACGGGCGCGTTGGCCTCCAGGAGTTTCGCGGTGGCGAGGTCGACGCCGAGGCGCAGGCAGAGGTGCGCGCGGCGCTCGTCGGTGCGGGGTTCGGCGTCCGACCAGTCGGGGGACGGCTCGAAGTCCCACTGGTAGAGCCGGGTCCGCCACATCCGCACGAGGTCGGCGTTCTCGGTGACGAGCAGCAGGGCCTCGCGGAAGTCCTCCTCGGTGGCGAACTCCGCGGCCCCGGCCAGGTCCTCGGCCTGGTAGCGCATGGACGACACGAGGTTGCGCGGCCGGGTCCCGGCCATCTCCCCCAGCACCGCCTCGTGCAGCCGCAGCCGGATCGCGGCGGCACTCACGCGTCGGCCTGATCGAACTCGGCGCGCGCGGCGGCCAGCAGCACCGACTGCCACAGCTGCAGATTGTCCCTGGTCCGTGGTCCGTTGAACTCCTTGCCGAACACCTCCTGGACCAGGAAGTACATGAGCGCCTTCACCATCGGGGCGTCGTCGGGGGTGGCGCGGCGGCCGCCGTTCAGCGCGGTGCGGTAGCGGCGGTTCAGGGCCAGGGTGCGGGTGTCGCGGTCGATGTCGAAGAACACGTCGTCGGAGAGTTTGCGCCACTCGACGGCGATGGGGTCCTCGCCGGGCAGGGCGGGCAGTTCCTCGTCGAGGGTCTCGCGCAGCGGGGCGGCGAAGCCGCGGCCCGCGGGGATCACCGGCTTGCGGACGGCGCCCGCGCGGCGACGCGCCTCGCGATAGACGTGCTGGGCGTCGGTGAGGTAGTCGGCGAAGGTGCGGCCCCGATCGTCGACGGCCTTCTCCAGCGCGGCGGTGAACTCCGGGGACACCTCGACGCCCTCCTTCTTCACCGTCAGGCGGAAGGTGTCGCCGATGTCGGCGGGCAGGTTCACGTCGACGCGGGCAAGGGCGAGGTGCTGCTCGGGCTGGCGGAAGGTGTTCCAGCCACCGGCCTGGACGACGCGCTGGTTGCGGTAGAAGTAGAAGCCCTGGCGGTCGAGCACGCTGCCGAACGCCTTGTATTCGCTCAGCGAGGACTTCGGCGGCCAGATGTGGGCGGTGAGCTCGACCCGGCCGATCCCGGCGAGTTCGGCGGCGAAGACGCGCGGATAGTCGGGATGACCGGAGACGGGGTAGCCGAACGGATCGAGGGCAACCACACCGAAATTGGCGTAGATGTCACCGGTGCGGACGTCCTCGACGGCGATGGTGATGTGGAAATCGTCACGGGACAGGAACCGGTGCAGCTGGACGCCGAGGTGCAGGCCGAGGCGCGCGATGGTGCGGTCGAGGTAGCGGCCGGTCTGGGCGGACCCGACGTTGCGCGGAAAGTCCTTGACACCGTCCCAGCGGATCACGGTGCCCTGCCAGGTGATCGGGCAGCCGTGGTAGCGGTCGATGAGCGACTGGGCGTAGCCGGGGTCGACGATGTCGCACTGGAAGTCGGCGCGGGCGCGTTCCATGGCCCAGCGGCGGCCTGCGGGCCGGGACTTCCGCGTCCGGCTCACCACCGTCAGCGACGACGCCTGGCTCAGCGACGCCGATTTCAGGCCGGTGCCGAACATGCCGAGCGCGTCGTCGGCGTAGTCGCGGCGGCCGCCGACGGTCATCGCCACGTCGAGCTCCTCCTCGGACATGCCGCGGCCGTCGTCGATGATCAGCAGGCTGAGCAGGTCGTCGCCGTCGCGCAGGAAATGCACGACGACGTCGCGCGCCCCGGCGTCGATGGAGTTGTCGACGAGGTCGGCGACGGCGGCTTCGAAGCCGTAGCCCTGGCTGGTGAGGGCCTCCATGTAGCGGGCGTCGGGGGGCAGGTACCGGCTGCCCGTCGTCGGAACCTCGAACTGCCAATCGGCTTGCATAACCACCCCGGACGCGTCGTAAACCTCTTCGAGAGAAGGAATCTACGCGCTGGGCGGGGACGGGGCGCGGTGTTCGGCGGCTGCCCGCGGGCTACCCGCCGGTACGTCGGCTCGGCCGAAATCCGTGGCGAACCAGCGGCCGAGGGAGTCCGCCGGGAACGGGCGCGGGTGGTAGGTGCCAGGGACGCGCCGCACGGCCGTGATGCGGTCGAAGCGGAAGGTGCGCCAGTCGTCGCGGTCGACGTCGAAACCGACCAGGTACCAGCGGCCGTCGCCCAGCACGTGCCGGTAGGGGTCGACGGTCCTGGTCGTGGCCTGTCCGTGCCGGTCGCGGTAATCGAAACGCAGGCGGCCGGATTCGGCGACGGCGTCCGCGACCAGTCCGACGGTGGCCGCGGGGACGGCGTGGTCCTGGTCGAGCACGGCGACGGCGAGGTCGACGGCGGCGGCGCGGCGCCGCAGGGACCCCGGCAGGATCTGCTCCAGTTTCGCCAGGGCGGTGGCGGCGCTGTCGTCGCCCCGGAGCCGGGGCGCGGCCATCCGCAGGCCGGCGATGAGCGCGACCACCTCGTCCGCGGTGAACCGCAGCGGCGGGATCGAGGTGCCCGGCCCGAGCCGGTATCCGCTGCCCGGCCCCGGCCGCACCCGGATCGGGTAGCCGAGCCCGCGCAATCGGTCGACGTCCCGCCGGACGGTGCGGACGCCCACCCCGAGCCGGGCGGCCAGCGTCGCGGCGGGCCAGGCGCCGCCCGTCTGCAGGAGGCCGAGCAGGGTCAGGGTGCGCGCCGTCGGATCCTGGTCCATGCCGCCATTGTGCGACGAGTGGCGGACAGGATCCGGCTGCCACCGTGCCTAGCGTGGGGGTCGTACCCGAGGAGAGGATTCGGCCATGCGCATCGCTGTCACCACGCCGACCGGGAATGTCGGCAGCCACGTCGTCGCCATGCTGGTGCGGGCGGGGATTCGTCCGCTCGTGCTGGCCCGCCGTCCCGCCCGACTGCCCGCGGCGCTCCGGCCCGCGGTGGACACGCGGGAGGTGGACCAGTTCGACAGCGCGGCGGTGGTCGCGGCGACGGCGGGTGTGGACGCCCTGTACTGGGTGGACCCACCCGCCGCGAGCCCGGACCCGCTGCACGACTATGCCCGCGCGACCGCCTCGGTCGCCGAGGCCGTGCGGCGCAACGGGATCGGGCGGGTCGTGTTCCAGAGCAGCGCCGGGGCCGAACTGCGGCACGGCGCCGGGGAGATCGACGGGCTCGCGGGCACCGAGGTCGCCCTCGACCGCACCGGCGCGGACATGACGCACCTGCGCTGCGGCTACTTCTTCAGCAATCTCGGGTTCCAGACCGAGGCCATCCGCGTCGGCCTGCTGCGGGTGTCGCTCCCGGTCGATCAGCCGTTCCCGTGGGTGGCGCCGCGCGACATCGCCGAGGTCGCCGTCACCCGGCTGCTGTCCACGGCCTGGCGCGGCAGGCACGTGCAGGGGGTGCACGGCCCGGAGGACCTGTCGTGGCGGCGGGTCGCCGACCTGCTGACCGATGCCACCGGGCGCACCGTGCGCGTCGAACAGGTACCCGACGACGTGCAGCGCGAGCAGTTGCTGGCGGCGGGGCTGAGCGAGGCCGGCGCGGCGGCGACGATCGGGATGTCGGCCTGGATGCGCGAGGGGTTCGCCGTCGAGCAGCCGCGCTCGGTGTTCACCACGACCCCGACCACCCTGGCCGAATGGCTGACGGCCGAACTGCGGGTGTGAGGCTGCGTAGAGTGGCGCCGGTGGGAGCGGTGTGGCAGTCCTGGGGACACGTGCTGATCGCCTGTGCCCTCGCGGCGCCGGTCGCGGCCGTGCTCGTCGTGACGCTCGCCCGCCGCCGGGTCCGCCGCGGCGTCCCGGCGCGGATCGCGCTGCGCCACACCGTCGCCGAGATCGGCGTGCTCGCGGGCACGCTGCCCTGGGTGTGGATGATCCTCACCCCGGCGGGCGGCCCGGGCGCGGTCAGTCTCGTCCCGCTCGTCGACCTCGCCGCCACCCTCCGCGACGAGCCGGGCACGGCCCTGGTCCAGGTCGGGGCCAATTCGCTGCTGTTCCTCCCGCTCGGATTCCTGCTGCCGCTGCGCTTTCCGCGGCTGGCCGGTGTCGCGCGGATGACCGCGGTCGGCGCGGCGGCGTCGGCGGTGCTCGAGCTGTGCCAATACGTCTTCGATCTCGGGCGGGTCAGCTCGGTCGACGACGTCCTGATGAACGCCACCGGGGCGGCGATCGGCGCGGGCATCGGCGCCGTCCACGCCGCGCGGCTCCGGCGGGGGCGCTCGGTGAGCGACCGGGCGCTCGCCCGGCTCGGCCTGCCGCGGCCGGTCTCCGAGACCTGACCGCTCAGGCCGTGGCGTCCGGCCGGTCGATCGCCTGCGGTCCGGAACCTCGCGTGGCGCGCCGGAATCGGCTCCCCCATTCGCTCACCAGCTCCACCAGTTCCGGCGGTTGCAGGATCCGGAAGTCGGCGCCCGCCGTGCCGAGGGCCAGCAGGGGCCAGTGCAGTTCGTCGGCGGTGAGGTCGACGCGGGTGCGGTCCCCGGGCAGGGCGGTGACGGTGCACCAGCGACCGATGCGCGCCGAGACCACGTCGGCGGGGGCCTCGATCTCGGCGACGACCTCGTGGACGATGCGGCGGGAACCGATGCCGTCCCGGACGAAGCTGGCCGCGTCGGGCGCGGGCAGCTCGCGGGGACGGAAACGCGCGCCGGTGGGACGGGACTCGGCGATGCGGTCGACGCGGAAACTGCGCCAGTCGTGGCGGGTCAGGTCGTAGGCGACCAGGTACCAGCGGCGGCCGAGCGAGACCAGGCGGTGGGGTTCCACCTCGCGGTCGGTCCGCGCCTTGTCGGCGGCGGTGTAGGTGATGCGAAGACGTTCCTCGGCGCGGCAGGTCAGGGCGAGATCGGTGAGGACGGCGGGGTCGACGTCGGAGAGCGGCACGCCGCCCCACGTGCCCGCGACGGTCATCGCCCGCAGGGCGTCGACCCGGCGGCGCAGCCGCGTCGGCAGGACGGTCACGATCTTGGCCAGGGCGCGGATCGACGGTTCGGCCAGGCCGTCCACCGCGCCCTGGGAGCCCGCCTGCAGGCAGACGGTCAGGGCGACGGCCTCGTCGTCGTCGACGACCAGCGGCGGCATGGCCGCGCCCGCGGCGAGCTGGTAGCCGCCGTCGACGCCGGGGCGGGCGTCGACGGGATAGCCGAGGTCGCGCAGGCGGTCGATGTCGCGGCGCAGGGTGCGGGCCGAGACACCGAGGCGCTCGGACAGTTCGGTGCCCGGCCAGTAGCGGTGGGTCTGCAGCAGCGACAGCAGACGCAGGGTGCGCGCACTCGTATCAGCCATATTTCGAGTATCGCGGTCATTGCGGACATAAACTGGCCGCAATGGGTTCTACCGTGGTATTCACACCGACCGGGAAAGGACACCAGCCCATGACCACAGCCTCGCTCCCCCAGCTCGACGCCGAACGTGCCGACCTCCTCGAGACCCTCGGCAAGGCGCGCCACTTCCTGCGCTACACCGCCCAGAACCTCACCGACGAGCAGGCCGGGCAGCGGACCACCGTCAGCGAACTGTGCGTCGGCGGCCTGATCAAGCACGTCACGGCGGTCGAGAAGAACTGGGCGACCTTCATCCTGGAGGGCCCCGCCGCGGCGCCGAGCTTCGACGAGATGACCGAGGAGGACATCGCGCGCTGGAGCAGCCAGTTCCGGATGCTGCCCGAGGACACCCTCGCCGACGTGCTCGCCACCTACGAGGCCGTGGCCGCCGAGACCGACCGCCTGGTGCGGGAGGTGCCGGACCTGAACCTGTCCCACCCGCTCCCCGAGGCGCCGTGGTTCGAGCCCGGCGCCCGCTGGACCGTGCGCCGCACCCTGATGCACATCGCCGCCGAGACCGCCCAGCACGCGGGCCACGCCGACATCATCCGCGAGGCGCTGGACGGGCAGAAGTCCATGGGCTGAGTGCGCGCCGCCGCCGCGTGACCGTAGGGTGTGTCCGGACCGATCGGTAATCGGAGGGGGCACAATGTATCCATCTGCGGCCGCGCCGCGGCGCGCGTCGGGGGCGACGGCGATCGCCGCGGCGGTGTTGGCCTTCGCGGGAGCGGTGGTCTGGGCGGGGGCCGCGGTGCCCACAGTGTCCGGGCTGGTCGAGTACGGAACGGACTGGTTCGGCTGGGCGGACCTGCCCGGGCGGATGTCGCCGCTGCACCGGTGGCTCGCGCTGACCGATCTGCTGCTGGTGATCCTGTTGATCTTCGGCGGGGCGCTGCTGCTGGTCCGCAGCCTGGCCGGACAGGTCGTGACGGCTCTCGCCTGCGGGTATGTGCTGGTGAGCTACGCCGCCGTCGCGCTCGAGCACGTCGAGTTCCACCAGCTGTCGGAGGCGCCGCGGTACCTGGGGCATTCGCCGCTGACCGGGACGTTCGGCACCGGCTTCGAGGCACCGTGGTTCGCCGGCCCGGCACTGCTGGTGTTCCCCGTCCTGACCCTCGTCTGCACGCTCCTGCCGTCGACCACCCGATGGCGCCGGGACGGCGGAGCGTACGCGGGACCGACGTCCCCACCGGTGGGGTACGCGCCCGGACATCCGGGCTACGCCCCCCAGGCCGGCCATCCCGGCGTGCCCGGGCAGCACCAGGGACACCCGGGTTTCCCGGCCCCGCCACACCGCTGATCCTCGGAGGGCGCGCGCGAAACCGCGACGGGTGACACCGACCATCGACGACAGTATCGGGGGACCATGTATCCGACACCGGGAACACCACTACCGCGGAGCTTCCCGCCCGCTGCGTATCCACGACCGGGTGCGCCGCGCTGAACGGCATCTTCGGCACCGGCTTCCTGCCGCCGTGGCAGCACGCGCCCGCGCTGCTGATCTTCCCCCTGGCCGCCCTGATCCTCGCACTGCTGCCTGCCACCGGGAAGTGGTGCGGGACAACACCTCCGCCGCCGGGATTCCCGGGGTCATACCGGCAGTAGCCGACCGATCACCTCGGCCAGTTGCTGGACGGTGCGGCATTCGTGCATCGTGACGACCTCGGCGTAGGTGTGGGCGGCCGAGTCGCCGGTGTTCCAGGACCGCGACGGTTCGGGGTTCAGCCAGTAGACGGCCTTGGCGCGGTCGATCATCGCTTCCAGCGCGGCCAGATTCGGGTCGGTGCGGTTGGTGCGGGCGTCGCCGAGGATCAGGACGCAGGTGCGGGGTCCGAGTGCGTCGAGGTAGTTGTCGTGGAAGCCCTGCAGGGCCTCGCCGTAGTTGCTCGAGCCGAAACGGGCCACCCCCGCCTCGCGGACGATGGTGCGCGCGAAGCCGGGTTCGGGGGGCTCGCCGGGGGTGAAGTAGGACGTGATCTCGGCGCAGGTGTCGACGAAACCGAAGCTGCGGACCTTGCTGAACTGGTCCTGCAGGGCCTGCACCAGCTGCAGGGTGAACTCGGCGAAGCCGGTGACCGAGCCGGAGACGTCGGCCAGGACGACCAGGTCGGGTCGGCCGTGGCGCCGCGCGCGCAGGACGGGGTCCACGGGCACACCGCCGGTGGCCATCGAGCGGCGCAGGGTCCGGCGCAGGTCGATCTGCCCGCGCACGGCCTTCTTCCGCCGCACGGCGAGGCGGGTGGCGAGCTTGCGGGCCAGCGGGTGGACGAGGCGGCGCATCTCGGCCAGGTCCTGTTCGCGGGCGCCGAGGAAATCGGTGCGGTCGGCGGAGTTCTCGACGCCGCGGCGGGCGATGTAGTCGGTGCCGCGCAGTTCGGCGGACCGCAGCCTGGCCTCGGTCTGCACCTGCGCGCGGAAACGGTCGACCCGGCGGCGGGCCTCGATGGTGTGCACGGCGGAGTCGAACTGCCCCGTGCCACCCATGGTCTGGGCGACCTGCTCGGAGATCTCGTCGGGGCGCAGGGATTTCATGGTCAGATAGGACGACCAGCCCGCGCCGGACGCCTGGGTGACCCGCCCCGCGCTCTCCCCCGCGCCCCCGTACGCGCCGAAGGTGTCGAGGGCCTCGCGCGCCAGCCGCGCCGTGTCGGCGCCCTGGACGAGCGTGGCGATCAGCTTCTCGCGCAGCGCTTCCGGATCGTCGTCCGGGCGGGCGGGCGGGAGCTCGAGGCCGAGGAAGTACAGGTCGAAGAGCTGGTCGAAGACCGCGCGCTGTCCGTTCCGGCGCAGCAGGCACGCGGCGAGGCCCGCGCGCAGACGGTCCGGATCGCCGGTGCCGAGCGCGACGATCGCGTGGCCCGCGTCGACGGTCTCGCTGGGACCGGCGAGGATGCCGTGCTCGCGCAGGACGCCGACGAAGTCGACGAGTCGGTCCGTGAGGGGCGCCGCGGCGGTGGTCATCGCTCGTCGCCGGCGTCGAGGGCGAGCCTGCGCACCGCGACCCGGTGGTCGGACTGGTATTTCAACAGCACGCCCAACGTCGAGCGCACCACGCCCGCGGTCAGTTCCCGGGTGCGCAGCGCGACCAGGGTCTTGGCCCAGTCGACGGTTTCGGCGATCGACGGCGCCTTGCGCAGCGGGAGCTGCCGCAGCGCGGCCACGGTGCCCACCACCGGATCGGCGAGGGCGGCGTCCAGTTCCGGGACCTTCAGCCGCACGATGGCCCGTTCGAGCTCGGCGGTCGGATAGTCGATGTGCAGGTAGAGGCAGCGGCGTTTGAGCGCCTCGGACAGGTCGCGGTTGGCGTTGGAGGTCAGGATGACGAACGGGCGCCGCACGGCCGTGACGGTGCCCAGTTCGGGGATGGAGACCTGGAAGTCGCCGAGCACCTCGAGCAGCAGCCCCTCGAGTTCGACGTCGGCCTTGTCGAGCTCGTCGATGAGCAGCACGGTCGGGTCGGGGTCGCGGATGGCGGCCAGCAGCGGGCGGGCCAGCAGGAATTCCTCGGTGAACACGTGGTCGCGGGTGCTGTCCCAGCCGTCGCCGCGCGAGGCGGTGATGCGCAGGAGCTGCTTGGCGTGGTTCCACTCGTATAGGGCGCGCGCCTCGTCGATGCCCTCGTAGCACTGCAGGCGCAGCAGCCGCGCGTCGGCGGCGCTCGCGACGGCCTTGGCGAGCTCGGTCTTGCCGACCCCGGCAGGCCCCTCGATGAGCAGGGGCTTGCCGAGGCGGTCGGCCAGGAAGACCGCGGTGGCGATATCGGTGGACGGCAGGTAGCCGGCCTCGGTCAATCGCTGGGTCACCGCGTCGACCGACGCAAAGAACTTACTCATCGGTAGCCAGTTTACCCGGCGCCCGATCGCGCCGGTCAGTACGCGTGCGGCGCCGCGGTGAGGCGGCCGGAGTCGATCGCCGCCAGCAGCGAATCACGATCGGCGGCGGTCTGATCGGCGTAGGCGAGGGCGAACTCGGCCATCGCCCTGTCGAACTTGTCGCTGTTGCCGAGGTAGGCGTGGATCGCCATCCGGTCGCCGGAGCGGGCGTGCGCGCGGGCCAGCACGCCGCCGCACAGGCCGGCGTAGTTGGCCAGCTGCGTGTGATCGAGGGCGCCGATGTCGGCCGATCCCTTCATGTCCTTGAGCTGGCGCCAGTAGAAGAAGCGCCCGGCCGGACCCGTCGCCCAGCCGAGGAAGATGTCGCTGGCGGCCTGCATCAGCCGCTGGCCCGCCACCACCCGATGCCCCTGGTGCTGGTAACGGCTCGGCTTGAGATGCGCGGCGAGCACCGACGCCTCGGCTTCCTTGACCTGCAGGAACAGCGGCGTCCCCGACTCCTTGTCCATCATCAGCACGATGAAGCAGCGGGTACCGACCGAGCCGACACCGACCACCTTCATCGCCATGTCGACCACGACGTGCCGATCGAGCAGGATGCGGCGCTCGTCGGGCAGGCTGCGGCGGAAGTCGCCCAGGATCTCCTTGACCACCTTCTCGTCGAGGATCTCGATCGGCACCAGCAGCGGCGGCTGGTTCTTGATCCGGGGGATCCCGTTGGCGTCGGGCTCGGTGAGCTTGTCCAGCGCCTGCAGGCTCGTGCGCTTGCGCGCCGATTCCATGGTCTTCTCGGCGACCCGGCGGCCTTTGGGCTTCTGCACCATCGACAGCACCCGATCGGCGTCGACGCGCTCGTACCAGATCGACAGGGAATCGAGTTCGGCCATCGCCGCCATCGACTCGCGGTATCCGCGGGCCGCGACCTCCGCGGCCGCCGCGGCGCGGTCGTCGGAACACCCGTTGTCGCGCGCGGCGACCGCGACGCTGGCGGCCAGGCGTTTGACGTCCCACTCGAACGGGCCGGGCAGCGTCTCGTCGAAGTCGTTGACATCGAAGATGAGGTTGCGTTCCGGGGAGGCGAACAGGCCGAAGTTCGACAGGTGCGCGTCACCGCAGAGCTGCACGGTCAGCCCGGTGTTCTCGCTCGCGGCCAGATCGGCCGCCATCACCGCGGGGGCGCCGCGCAGAAAGGTGAACGGGGAGATGGCCATTCGGGCGTACCGGATCGGCACGAGCTCCGGCACGCGGGTCTGGCCCTGCCGTTCGAGAATGGCGATCGGGTCCTCCCGATCCGGTCCGGCGCCCCAGCTCCCCAGCGCCGAACGGGAGATCGTCTTGCGCGCGGCCCGTCCCTGATCCACGGCGCTGCGGGCGAAATCCTCCACGGTTGTCATCGGGCAAGTGTTGCGCTACCCCGTCGGCACGGCAAGGACCTGCGCGGCACCGATGCCGAGCCGTGTTTTACCGCCGCGCGGCAACCCCCGGAACGCGACGGAGCCCGCCGGATTCCGGCGGGCTCCGTGCGTGCGAGACGGGACCTTACGCGGTCTCGGTGATCGGGCGGTCGACCCAGCTCATCAGGCCGCGCAGCTTGGCGCCGGTGACCTCGATCGGGTGCTCGGCGTTGGCCTTGCGCAGACCCTCGAGCTCCTTGTTGCCGCCCTCGACGTTGGCGACGAGGCGCTTGACGAAGGTGCCGTCCTGGATGTCGGCCAGGATCGCCTTCATGCGCTCCTTGGTGCCCGCGTCGATGACGCGCGGACCCGACAGGTAGCCACCGAACTCGGCGGTGTCGGAGACCGAGTAGTTCATGCGGGCGATGCCGCCCTCGTACATGAGGTCGACGATCAGCTTCAGCTCGTGCAGGACCTCGAAGTAGGCCATCTCCGGCGCGTAGCCGGCCTCGACCATGACCTCGAAACCGGTCTTGACCAGTTCCTCGGTGCCACCACAGAGGACGGCCTGCTCACCGAACAGGTCGGTCTCGGTCTCTTCCTTGAAGGTGGTCTTGATGACGCCGGCGCGGGTGCCGCCGATGCCCTTGGCGTAGGACAGCGCCAGGGCCTGGCCCTCGCCGGTCGGGTCCTGGTCGACCGCGATCAGGGCCGGGACGCCCTTGCCGTCGACGAACTGGCGGCGGACCAGGTGGCCCGGGCCCTTCGGGGCGACCATGGCGACGGTGACGTTGGCCGGAGCCTTGATCAGACCGAAGTGGATGTTCAGGCCGTGGCCGAAGAACAGCGCGTCGCCGTCCTTCAGGTTGGGCTCGATGTCGTTGGTGAAGATGGAGGCCTGCGCGGTGTCGGGCGCCAGCACCATGATCACGTCGGCCCACTCGGCGACCTCGGCGGGGGTGCCGACGGTCAGACCGGCCTCTTCGGCCTTCGGACGCGACTTCGAGCCCTCCGCGAGGCCGACGCGCACATCGACGCCGGAGTCACGCAGGCTCAGCGAGTGCGCGTGGCCCTGGCTGCCGTAGCCGATCACCGCGACCTTGCGGCCCTGGATGATCGACAGGTCGGCGTCGTCGTCGTAGAACATCTCGACTGCCACTTGGTTGGTCCCTTCTGGAGAATCGGTAGAACGAAGTTTATTTGCGGGGCGGATGCCCCAGGTCGGCGGGTGGCCGCGCGGGGCTAACGGGTCGCCGTGATCGACTTGGGTCCGCGGCCGACCGCGACCACGCCCGACTGGACGATCTCGCGGATGCCGTAGGGCTCGAGCATGCGCAGCAGCGCGTCGAGCTTGGAGCGGGTACCGGTCGCCTCGACGGTGAGCGCGTCGGGCGAGACGTCGATCACCTTGGCGCGGAACAGCTGCACGGCCTCGATGACCTGGGTGCGCACGCTCGCGTCGGCGCGCACCTTCACCAGGATCAGCTCGCGGGCCACCGACGCGTCGGCGTCCTGCTCGACGATCTTGATGACGTTGACCAGCTTGTTGAGCTGCTTGGTCACCTGCTCGAGCGGGAGGTCCTCCACGGTCACGACGATGGTCATGCGGGAGATCTCGGGCACCTCGGTGCCGCCGACGGCCAGCGACTGGATGTTGAAGCCGCGGCGGGAGAACAGGCTCGCCACGCGCGCGAGCACGCCGGGCTTGTCCTCCACCAGCACGGAGAGGGTGTGGGTGCTGCTCGTCATGCTGCTGCCTCCTGGCATGCTCGGGCGCCCTGCGTCATCACGCGGGCCGCCTCCTCCGGGCGCTGACCGTTCATGCCTCGGGGTCCTTCTGTGCGGAAGCCTGCTCGCGTTCCATCGCCTCGTGGATGATCGCCGGCTCGGCGACCTGCTCGTCCTCGTCGAAGAGCGGACGGATGCCGCGGGCGAACATGATCTCGTCGTTGCCGGTGCCCGCGGCGACCATCGGCCACACCTGGGCGTCCTTGCCGACGATGAAGTCGATGACCACGGGGCGGTCGTTGATCGCCTGGGCCTGCCGGATGGCGGGCTCGACGTCCTCTTCCTTCTCCACACGGATACCGACGCAGCCCAGCGCCTCGGCCAGCTTGACGAAGTCCGGGATGCGCAGGGTGTGCGTGCCCAGGTCGGTGTTGGAGTAGCGCTCCTCGTAGAACAGGGTCTGCCACTGGCGGACCATGCCGAGGTTGCCGTTGTTGATCAGCGCGACCTTGATCGGCACGCCCTCGACGGCGCAGGTGGCCAACTCCTGGTTGGTCATCTGGAAGCAGCCGTCGCCGTCGACCGCCCAGACCTCCTTGTCCGGGGCGCCCATCTTGGCGCCCATGGCCGCGGGCACCGCGTAGCCCATGGTGCCGAGGCCACCGGAGTTCAGCCAGGTGCGCGGGTTCTCGTAGGAGATGAACTGCGCGGCCCACATCTGGTGCTGGCCGACGCCCGCGCAGTAGACCGCCTCGGGACCGGCCAGGCGGCCCAGGGTCTCGATGACGAACTCCGGCGACAGCGCGCCGTCGGACGGCGCGGTGTAACCCAGCGGGTAGGTGTCGCGGATGCCGCCCAGGTAGGACCACCACTCGTCGAGCTTCAGCAGCGGCGCGTCGCCTGCCTGCGGGTCGGCCTTGAGGGTCTCGATCAGCTCGGCGATGACCTCGCGGGCGTCGCCGACGATCGGGACGTCGGCGTGGCGGTTCTTGCCGATCTCGGCCGGGTCGATGTCGGCGTGGATGACGCGGGCGTCGGGGGCGAAGGAGCTGAGCTGGCCGGTGACGCGGTCGTCGAAGCGCGCGCCGAGGGTGATCAGCAGGTCCGACTTCTGCAGCGCGGCGACGGCGCCGACGGTGCCGTGCATGCCCGGCATGCCCATGTTGAGCCGGTGGCTGTCGGGGAACGCGCCCCGGGCCATCAGGGTGGTGACGACCGGGATGCCGGTCAGCTCGGCCAGCTCGATCAGCTCGGCGGAGGCGTCGGCCTTGATCACGCCGCCGCCCACGTACAGCACGGGCGCCTTGGACTCGAGGATCATCCGGGCGGCCTCGCGGACCTGCTTGCCGTGCGGCTTGGTGACCGGGCGGTAGCCGGGCAGGCGCATCTCCGGCGGCCAGCTGAAGGTGGTCTGGGCCTGCAGGGCGTCCTTGGTGATGTCGACCAGCACGGCGCCGGGGCGACCGGAGGCGGCCAGGTAGAACGCCTCGGCCAGGGTACGCGGGATCTCGGCGGCGTCGGTCACCAGGAAGTTGTGCTTGGTGCACGCCATGGTGATGCCGGAGATGTCGGCTTCCTGGAAGGCGTCGGTGCCGACCAGGGTGGTCGCGACCTGGCCGGTGATGGCCACGATCGGGACCGAGTCCATCTGGGCGTCGGCGATCGGGGTGACCAGGTTGGTGGCGCCGGGGCCGGATGTGGCCATACACACACCGACCTTGCCGGTCACCTGGGCGTAGCCGGTGGCGGCGTGACCCGCGCCCTGCTCGTGACGGACGAGGACGTGGCGGACCTTGGTGGAATCGAACAGCGGGTCGTAGACCGGGAGGATGGCGCCGCCGGGAATGCCGAAGACGGTGTCGACGTCGAGCTCCTCGAGGGACCGGACCACCGACTGCGCGCCGGTGACCCGCTCGGGCGGGACCTGGCGGCGGGTGGGACTGGTCGCCGGGCCGGCAGCATTGGGCTGACCGGCCGAAGGCGCTGACCTGCGGGCCGAGGGCCCGGGCCGTGCGGTAGGTGCGCTCACCGTCTTCGTTCCTAACTTGTCGTTCCGAAACCCGGACAACACTTGTGTGTTTGACACGCGGTGGTCGCTGCGCGCCGGTGCCGGAGAAACCCCGGACACAAAAAAGCCCCCGACAGCACAGGGCTGTTCGAGGGTGGCGCGTCGCGACGCGAGCTGACGTAATTCGACTCAGGCAGTCAGGCTCAACGCGGGACGCGCCGGCCGAGTACGAGCAACTCGTTTCGATTCACACGCACGACGTTAAGCGGGTGTGAACCGAAGAGTCAAACAGATGACTCAGGGCGTCCCATTATGTGGGACTCGAGTGGTTGCTTGGGTCCTACACCAGGGATGCGAGGATAGGGGGGTGTCATCACCGCATCAGTCCGTGCCACCGGGTAAATCGTCCCACACCGCCGAGGCGGCGACCGTAACGGGTCGCGCCTCCGGGCAGGGCGGCCTCCGCTCGGCCGGTCCCGGCAGACTCGCCGCCATCGCCGCGATCGTGCTGGCCTACGTCGCGTTCGTCGTCGTCGGCACGATCTCGGACTGGCCGCTCTCGCTGCGGATCGGCCTGCTGGTACCCACCGCGGTGATCGTCTGGCTGCTCGTGCCACGCAAGGCGAGCACGCCGGAGCCGGGCGTCACGGTGATCGGCATCCCCAAGCTCGCCTACATCGGTGTGCTGGTTCTCACGTTCTGCGTGTTCTTCACGTTCGTCGGATGGCCCGCCGCGCTGTGGTGGCTGATGCTGCTGCCGGTGCTCGCGGCCTTCTGGGTGACTCGGACCCACACCACGGTCTCGGACTCCGGCCTCGCGCTGAGCTCGCTGCTCGGCAGGCGCGAGCTGGACTGGGCGCAGGTCAAGGGCATCAGCATCCCCAAGCGCGGCTACATCAGGGCCCGCCTGGTCGACGACTCGGAGATGAAGCTGCCCGGGGTCACCTACGACCGGCTGCGCGAACTCATCGACGCCTCCGGCGGCCGCCTGCCCGACGTGTTCGCCAGCGCAGCCGAGGCCGAGGAGGCCGCCTACCGGGCGGCCCGCGAGGCCGAGACAGGCGAGACCGGCGGGACCGGCGGCGGTACGGAACAATCCGGCTCCTGACCGGCGTTGCCCCCGGTAGGCTGGTGAGAAACCGGCCCGGGTACCCGTCGTCGTCGACACAGCGGCACCGAGTACCCACCGCCCGCTCCGGCTCACCCACCGGCAGCTCCCGCGCCGACGGCACGACCGCGGCGACACCCCGAACCACCCGGCCGACGTGCCCGGCGAGCACACCCGCACTGCCCCGAGCGGCGGGTGCGCCGCGGAGTAACGTGGACCGCCGCCGACGTATTGCGCTCTTCGCCGGCCAGCCCCCGGCGAAACCGCCAACATCAAGGATGAGTCATGCCTCCGCTTCGTTCCCGAACCACCACCATCGGCCGTAATGCCGCGGGTGCGCGCTCGCTCTGGCGCGCCACCGGTATGACCGACTCCGATTTCGGCAAGCCGATCGTCGCCATCGCGAACTCCTACACCCAGTTCGTGCCGGGTCACGTGCACCTGAAGAACGTGGGCGAGATCGTCGCCGAGGCCGTGCGCGCCGCCGGTGGCGTGCCGCGCGAGTTCCACACCATCGCCGTCGACGACGGCATCGCCATGGGCCACGGCGGCATGCTCTACTCGCTGCCCTCGCGCGAGATCATCGCCGACTCCGTCGAGTACATGGCCAACGCCCACACCGCCGACGCGCTGGTCTGTATCTCCAACTGCGACAAGATCACCCCCGGCATGCTCAACGCCGCCATGCGGCTCAACATCCCCGCCGTGTTCGTCTCCGGCGGGCCGATGGAGGCGGGCAAGGCGGTCGTGGTCGGCGGGGTCGCGCAGGCGCCGACCGACCTGATCACCGCCATCTCGGCCTCGGCCAACAGCAACGTGACCGAGGAGGGCCTGGACGAGGTCGAGCGCTCGGCCTGCCCGACCTGCGGCTCCTGCTCGGGCATGTTCACCGCCAACTCGATGAACTGCCTGACCGAGGCCCTCGGTCTTGCGCTGCCGGGCAACGGCTCCACGCTGGCCACCCACGAGGCCCGGCGCGCGCTGTTCGAGCGGGCGGGCACCGTCATCGTCGACATCGCCAACCGCTGGTACCGCGACGACGACGCCTCGGTGCTGCCGCGCAACGTCGCCAACGCCAAGGCCTTCCGCAACGCCATGGCCCTCGACGTCGCCATGGGCGGCTCCACCAACACCGTGCTGCACACGCTGGCCGCCGCGCAGGAGGGCGAGATCGACTTCGATCTGTCCACCATCGACGAGATCAGCCGCCGGGTGCCCTGCCTGTCCAAGGTCTCCCCCAACTCCGATTACCACATGGAGGACGTGCACCGCGCGGGCGGCATCCCGGCCATCCTCGGCGAGCTGCGCCGCGGCGGCCTGCTGCACACCGACGTGTCCACCGTGCACACCGCCGACTTCGACGAGTGGCTCGACACCTGGGACATCCGCTCGGGCAAGGCGTCCGACGAGGCGCTGGAACTGTTCCACGCCGCCCCGGGTGGCGTGCGGACCACCGAGCCGTTCTCCACCGGCAACCGCTGGTCCTCGCTGGACACCGACGCCGCGGGCGGCTGCATCCGCGACATCGAGCACGCCTACACCGTCGAGGGCGGCCTGTGCGTGCTGCGCGGCAACATCGCCCCCGACGGCGCCATCCTCAAGACCGCGGGCATCGACGAGGACCTGTTCACCTTCGAGGGCCCGGCCGTGGTGGTCGAGTCCCAGGAGGAGGCGGTCTCGGTGATCCTCGGCAAGAAGATCAAGCCCGGCGACGTCGTCGTCGTCCGCTACGAGGGGCCGTCCGGCGGCCCCGGCATGCAGGAGATGCTGCACCCGACCGCGTTCCTCAAGGGCGCGGGCCTCGGCAAGGAGTGCGCGCTGATCACCGACGGCCGCTTCTCCGGCGGTACCTCGGGCCTGTCGATCGGCCACATCTCCCCCGAGGCCGCCTCCGGTGGCGCCATCGGCCTCATCGAGGACGGCGACCGCATCCGCATCGACGTGCACACCCGCGCGCTGGAACTGCTGGTCTCCGACGAGGTGCTGGCCGAGCGCCGCGCCAAGATGGAGGCCCGCGAACGGCCGTGGCAGCCGCTGGACCGCGAACGCCCGGTCACCAACGCGCTGCGCGCCTACGCGGCGCTGGCGACCTCGGCCGACAAGGGCGCCGTCCGCAAGGTGTTGTGACGGACGGGCCGACATGACGATGCCCCCGGGATCTCCCGGGGGCATCGTCGTGTCAGGGCGCGGTGCTCACCACGGGCCGATGCCGGTCAGCGGGTTGCCGCCGTGCAGGAACCACCAGGTGCCGATCGCGGCGGCGACGGCGAGGACCAGGACGAGGAACGAGCCGTAGGCGGGCCGGGTCGACCAGCCGCGGCCGCGGTCCAGCGACAGCCGCCCCGGGCCGGTCAGCAGGATGGCGACGGCGGCGCCCGCGAGGATGGTCTCGTACTCGACACCGGTCTTGACGCCGTTGTTGAACTGGAAGCCGGGGATCATGCCCTGCTTCCACAGCCACGCGTCCAGGATCGTGGCCAGCACCGCGCCGGCGGCCAGCGGGGTGGCCAGGCCGAGGACGAGCAGCGCGCCGCCGCCGACCTCGCCCGCGACGACCAGCGCGGTGGCCAGGGAGGGATGGTCCCAGCCGCCGGTCTCCATCATCGCCTTGGTGCCGTCGAGGCCGGGGCCGTGGAACCAGC
>NZ_BAGK01000175.1 GCF_000308795.1 Nocardia thailandica NBRC 100428
CGGCTGCCGGGTCGGCCGCGGTTCCGGGCGCCGGGCCGGGGCGCGAGGTCGGCGTGTCGGCCTCGCGGACGGCGGCCCGCATGGTGGCCAGCATGTTGGTGCCGGTGTCGGCGTCGGCGATGGGGAACACGTTGAGGGCGTCGATCTCGCCGCGGCGGCGCTCCAGCTCGGCCGTGCAGGAACGGGCCCAGTGCAGCACCTGGGTGCCGTCGAGTTCCTCGCGTGACACCGCTCACCCCTCTCCGACTCCATGCGCCCACGTACCGGGCGCTCCCGGCTCGTCGCAGGCCAGGTTAGCGGGCAGTGACGACACCGCTATGCTGAGCGCGGAACGGCACGAACTCCGCACCGTCCCGGCCGCTTCTACCGGGACCCCGGTTTGGCAGTTCGTGACCGGTCCAGCTACCCTTGCAGGGTTGCCTCGCGCGGCCGATACGGTCTGCGCTGGCCGACGTCAGTCGGCAAGGCATTGACGACATCAGTTTCCGGACCAGTGGCGTGTGTTCGCCACGGGTTCGCTATGACATGAAGGAGCTCGCGACTATGGCTGCCGTCTGCGACGTCTGCGCCAAGGGCCCCGGTTTCGGGAAGTCGGTCTCGCACTCGCACCGGCGCACCAACCGTCGCTGGAACCCGAACATCCAGACCGTGCGTGCGCAGGTTGCCCCGGGCAACACCCGCCGGATGAACGTGTGCACCTCCTGCCTGAAGGCGGGCAAGGTCGTCCGCGGCTGATTCAGCCCGTACATCTGCCGATCGACGCTCCGGCGCCCCTCGTGGGTGATCCGGGGCTTCGTCGTTTCCCGGGCCGATGATTCCGCCGGTCGAGCCGCTGAGCGCCGAGCTGGTCCTGCCGCTCGCGCGCTGCCACATCGACAGCTGGCGTGAGTCGTTCCGCCATCTGGTCCCGGCGCACGTGCTGGCCGCCTTCGCCCCCGAGCGGTCCGTCGCGACCTGGGAGCGCTGGCGCCGCGACGGCGAACACACGATCGTGCTCGCCCGCGACGGTGATGCCGTCGCCGGGTTCGCCGCCGCCACCGCCGACGAGTTGTGCGCGCTCTACGTCCGCGCCGCCCACCAGGGCACCGGCCTGGCCGACGCCCTGTTCGGCGCGGTCGTCGCGCCCGGCACGGCCCGGGCCCTGTGGGTGTTCGCCGACAATCCCCGCGCGCACGCCTTCTACACCCGCCACGGCTTCGCCGACACCGGAGACCGGCGCGTGGACCCCATCACCCTGCTGACCGAGGAGCGCTGGTCCCGGCCCGGCTGCGCGGCCGGTGTGGCGCCGCAATACTCTCGGATCATGAGCGCTGACACTGCCGTCGATCTCACCGACGGTGTTCTGACCCTGACCATCGCGACCGCGGGCGCGGGCACCTCGATGAACTTCGATCTCGTGAACGCGGGTACCGCCGCCCTGCGCGCCGCAGGGGACGAGGTCGGCGCGGTCCTGCTGACCGGGTCGGGCGCGAACTTCTGCGCGGGCGGCAACGTGCGCGATTTCGCCGCCGCCGAGGACCGCAGCGCCTATCTGGCCGAACTGGCCGGGGAACTCCACGAATTCGTCCGGGCGCTCGAGGCCGTCGAGCTGCCCGTGGTCGCCGCGGTGCAGGGCTGGGCGGCGGGCGCGGGCATGAGCCTGGTGTGCGCGGCCGACATCGCCATCGGCGGCCCGTCGACGAAACTGCGGCCCGCCTACCCGGGCATCGGCCTGAGCCCCGACGGCGGCATGTCGTGGTCGCTGCCGCGCATCGTCGGCAAGAGCCGGGCCGCGGAGATCCTGCTCACCGACGCGGTGATCGACGCCGAAGAGGCCGTGCGCCTCGGCATCCTGAGCCGCCTGGTCGACGACGCCGACGTCCTGGCCGAGGCCACCACCGTGGCCCGCTCGTTCGTCGCCGGGCCGCGCAGCACCTACGCCGCGATGAAGCGCCTGCTGGCCGTGTCGTCCACGTCGACCCTGGACGCCCAGCTCGACCGGGAACGCGACGGCATCGCCGCCGCGGCGGGCACCCCCGCGGGCCGCGAGGGCGTGAACGCGTTCATCGAGAAGCGCAAGCCGGACTACGCCGCCGTGAACTGACGGCAACCGGAGGTGAGCTGACCGGGCGTGGGCCCACCACGGCCGATCAGACACCGACCAGAATCGGCGACCACCACGGTTTCGGCCGCCTCGCCGCCGAGTAGCGATACGTCACGCCGAAGGCGCAGTATCGCTACTCGGCGGCGAGGTCACGAGGCCGAAACCACGCGGCGCCAGCCGCCGAACAACACCGACTAGCAGTTGGCGCCGAGGGCGCTCAGGGTGTTCTGGAGGATGCAGGTGACCTTGGCGTTGACGCCGGAGGAGATGCTCGAGGTACCGGTGGAGGTCCACTCCTCGCCGATCTGGTAGCCGGCGACGGCGGGCTCGCCGGAGTAGGGCTCGAGCTGCAGCCCCTGGGCCGAGGCGGCCCCGGCGGTGGCGGTGAGTGCGGCGGCCGCGGCGATGCCCGCGAGGCCGGCACGAACAGTGCGGTTGTGCATGAAGGGTGTACTCCTTGTTCCTATTTCTCTGTGCGAGCGGACGCCTGGACTAAGGCAGCCGCCAGTCGACGGGTTCTGCGCCGAGTTCGTCGAGCAGCTCGTTGACCCGGGAGAACGGGCGGGAACCGAAGAAGCCGCGCGAGGCCGACAGCGGCGAGGGATGCGCGGATTCGATGTAGGGCACCTCGGCCGCGGCGAGGGCGGGCTTGAGGCTGCCCGCGTCCTTGCCCCAGAGCACCGCGACCAGCGGCTCGTCCCGCTCGACCAGCGCGCGGATCGCCTGCTCGGTCACCGCTTCCCAGCCCTTGCCGCGGTGCGAGGCCGGGTTGCCGGGCGCCACCGTGAGGACCCTGTTCAGCAGCAGCACGCCCTGGTCCGACCACGGGCTCAGGTCGCCGCAGGTGGGGGTGTCGAAGCCGAGGTCCTTGCTGTATTCGGAGAAGATGTTGGCGAGGCTGCGCGGCACCGGCGAAACATCCGGGGCGACGGAGAAACTCAGTCCCATGGCGTGACCCGGGGTCGGGTACGGGTCCTGGCCGACGATGAGCACGCGTACCGCGTCGAACGGGCGCTGGAACGCGCGCAGGACGTTCTCTCCCGCCGGTAAGTAGCCCCGGCCCGCCGCGTTCTCGGCGCGCAGGAATTCGCCCATCTCGGTGATGCGGTCGGTAACCGGTTCCAGAGCCCGGGCCCAGCCCGGATCGATGATCTCCGCCAGTGGTTTGGCACCCATGACCGCACAACCTATCGTGATTCGCCCGGCGGCGGGACCTCCACCCCACGGAACGATTCCCAGCCGGTGTTGCCGGTGTACCCGCCGCCGTCGACCGTGACGCCCGCACCTGCGTGAACGTCCCCGATCACCCGCCAGTCCGGCGGCAGCGCGGTGCCCGCGGGGAAGGTCGCAGCGAAGGCGTGGTCCTCGCCGCCCGCCAGGATCCACTGCGCCGCATCGACATCCAGCGCGGCGGCCAGCGCGTGGAGGCCGGGCTCGGCGAGGGCGGCGGCCCGCACATCGATCCGGGTGCCCGAGGCGCGCGCGAGGTGGCCGAGATCGGCGAGCAGGCCGTCGGAGACGTCGGTGAGCGCGGTCGGGGTGACGCCGTGGTCGAGCAGCTCGCGCACCGCCGCGTAGGGCGGGCGCGGCACCCGGTGGGTCGCCAGCGCGCGGCCGACCGCCGCCGGGTCCGCGCCCGGAACGACGACGTCCGCGTTCTGCGCGAGGGCGGTGACCCGTGCCCCGGGGAAGTCGGTGCGGGACAGGATCTCCAGGCCGGCGGCCGACCAGCCGAGCCCGCCCGCCACCGCGACGAGGTCGCCCGGACGGGCGCCCGCGCGGGTGACCGGGGCGCGGCCGCCGAGGTCGCCGAACGCGGTGACCGAGACGACGAGACGCTCGCCGCCGACGACGTCGCCGCCGACGATCGCGCCCCCGCTGCGGGCGATCTCGGCCCACATGCCGTCGAACAGGTCCTCGATGTCGGCGACCGGGGTGTCGCCCGGGCAGCCGAGCGCGACGACGAACCCGGTCGGCCGGGCACCCATCGCGACCACGTCGGCCGCGTTCTGCGCGATGGCCTTGCGCCCGATCTCGCCCGGCGCGGACCAGTCCCGGCGGAAGTGGCGGCCCTCGACCAGCATGTCGGTGGTGATCACCACGCGCCCGTCCGGCGCACCGACCACCGCCGCGTCGTCGCCGGGGCCGAGCAGCACGTCCGGCCCGGCGGGTCGGCGCGCCGTGATCCGGTCGATGAGCGCGAACTCCCCCAGCTCGCGCACGGTCGGCCCCCGAGTGCCCTCGCTGATGATGCGCCCCTTCCCGCCGTCGTGGGAGTCGAAATCGACCCGACGGTACCCTTTCGGAGGCGCCCGGCCCGCAACGGCCACCCGGCGTCCCAGCCACACCGACCCGCAGGAGAGGACCCAGCACCATGGCGGCGGATTCGTCGAACCAGGACCCGGCGGACGATCCCGAGGTCACCCCCGCCGGCGCGGACGGCGACGACGCGCCGGACACCGCCGCGTCCGAGCCCACCGCGGCCACCGAGGACGCGACCGCGACCGACGAGAACGCAGGCGATTCCGCCTACTCCCCCGCGCTGATCGCCACGGCGGTGGCGCTGCCGGTCGTGCTGATCGTCGGCATCATCGTCGCCGCCGTCATCGCCCGTAACGCGCCGGTCGAGCGGGAGCCGCTCGCCCTTGGCCCGGTCCCCGCGCCCGGCGCCGACAGCACCGCCTGCCAGACCCTGCTTCCCGCTCTGCCCGCCGACCTGGGCGAGTACACCAAGTCCACCCTGGTCGAGCCGGCCCCGCCCGCCACCCGCGCCTGGCAGCTGCCCGAGGGCGGCGAGGCCATCGTGCTGCGCTGCGGTCTCGACCGCCCCCTCGAGTTCAACCGCGCCTCCCCCCTGACGGAGATCGACGGCGTGAAGTGGTTCCAGGTCCGCGACGAGGACGCGAAGAAGGGCACCTGGTTCGCCGTCGACCGCGAGACCTACATCGCGCTCACGGTCCCCGACAACTCCGGCACGGCCGCGGTCCAGATCGTCTCCGACACCGTCGCCCAACTCCCCGCCCAGGAGCCCCGCCCGGGCGAGCTGTAGCCGGAAGAGCTGCAGCCGGAAACCTGCAAACCCCACCCACCACGTTTTCGGCCGCCTCGCCGCCGAGTGCTGAGACGTACGCCGCAGGCGCAGTATCGGCACTCGGCGGCGAGGTCACGAGGCCGAAAACCCGCGGCCCCGGACGCGGATGTCACCGTCACCGCAGCCCGGTGCCGCGGGCCAGTGCGGTGTCGACCAGGGTGGCGACGAGGGTGGTGTAGTCGACGCCGGTCGCCTCCCACATGCGCGGGTACTGCGAGATCGGGGTGAAGCCCGGCATGGTGTTGATCTCGTTGATCACCGGCCCGTCGGCGGTGATGAAGAAGTCGACGCGGGCGAGGCCCTGGCAGTCCAGGGCGCGGAAGGCGCGCACCGACAGCTCGCGGATCTCGTCGGCGACGGCGTCGTCGAGCTTGGCGGGGACGTCGAACTCGCAGACGTCGTCGAGGTATTTGGTGTCGAAGTCGTAGAACTCGGGCGCGGCCGCGTCGGCGTCGGGCATCCGGATCTCCGAGACCACCGAGGCCTGCACGCGCCCGTCCGGGAATTCCAGGACGCCGCACTCGACCTCGCGGCCGACGATCCCGGCCTCCACGATGACCTTGGGGTCGTGCTCGCGGGCGGCGGCGACGGCGGCGTCGAGCCGGTCCCAGGACGTGATCTTGGTGATGCCGATGGAGGACCCGCCGCGCGCGGGCTTCACGAAGGCGGGCAGCCCGATCCGCGCGCGTTCGGCGTCGGTGAGGGTGGCGGTGCCGGGACGCAGCACGACCTGCACGCCGACCGGCAGGCCCTCGGCCGCCAGCAGCTTCTTGGTGAATTCCTTGTCCATGCCCGCCGCGCTGGCCAGCACGCCCGGGCCCACGTAGGGCACCCCGGCGAGTTCGAGCATGCCCTGCAGCGTGCCGTCCTCGCCGAAGGGCCCGTGCAGGATGGGGAACACGACATCGACGGTGCCGAGCGTGGCCGCGGGGTCGTCCAGGGCGACCAGCGAGCCGCCGCGCGCCGGGTCGGCGGCCAGGGTCAGCGCGGTCCCCGAGGCGTCGACCGCGGGTGAGGAGCCGTGGGCGAGGGCGAGTTCGCCGAGGCGCTCGTCGCCGAGCACCCAGCTGCCCTGCCGGGTGATGCCGATCGGGACCACCTCGAAACGTTCGGGATCGAGGTGGCGCAGCACGCTGCTCGCCGACACGCACGACACCGCGTGCTCGTTGCTGCGTCCGCCGAACACGACAGCGACCCTGATCCGCTTGCTCATGGCAAGCAGCATAGGCCGGGTCACTCCGGCTTGATCCGCCTGCCCAGCAGGCTGTCGACCGCCTCGCGCACCGACAGTCCCTCGTGACACACCCGGTGCACCGCGTCGGTCAGCGGCATTTCCACCTGGTGCGCCGCGGCCAGCGCGCGGATGGATGTGCAGGATTTCACACCCTCGGCGACCTGCCCATGGGTCGCCTCCTGGGCGACCTGCATGGAGCCGCCTTCGCCGAGCACGTATCCGAAGGACCGGTTGCGCGACAGCGGCGAGGTGCAGGTGGCGACGAGGTCGCCGACCCCGGCCAGCCCGGCGAGGGTGACCGGCTGGGCGCCGAGGCCGACCCCGAGCCGCATGACCTCGGCGAGCCCGCGCGTGATGAGCGAGGCGATCGAGTTGTCGCCCAGCCCCATGCCCGCGGCGATCCCGCAGGCCAGCGCGATGACGTTCTTGCTCGCGCCCCCGATCTCGCAGCCGACGACGTCGGTGTTGGTGTAGGGGCGGAAGTAGCCGGTCGCGCAGGCCTTCTGCACCGCCTCGGCGCGGGCGGCGTCCGAGCAGGCGACGACGGTGGCGGCGGGCTGCCGTTCGGCGATCTCCCGCGCCAGGTTCGGCCCGGACAGCACCGCGACCCGGCCCGGGTCGGCGCCGCTGACCTCGGCGATCACCTGGCTCATCCGCAGCAGCGTGCCGGTCTCGATGCCCTTGGCCAGGCTCAGGAGCGTGGCCTCGGCGCCGATGTCGTCGCGCCAGCGGTCCAGGTTGGCGCGCAGCGACTGCGACGGGACCGCCAGTACGACGATGTCCGCGCCGTCGAGCGCCACCCGGTGGTCGTCGGTGCCGCGCACGGGGGGCAGGTCGACTCCCGGCAGGTAGAACGGATTGGTGTGGGTGGTGTCGATGACCTCGGCCACCTCGGCCCGCCGGGCCCACACCGTGACCTCGGTTCCCGCTTCCGCCAAGACCTTTGCGAAAGCCGTTCCCCACGACCCCGCGCCCAATACCGCCGCCCTCGTCATCCGCCCAATATGCCATGTAAGGATTGGAGCCATGCGTCCGCACACCGTGCATGTCGTGCTGGCGGTCAAGCACACCGACCGGGCCAAGACCAGGCTCGCCCCGCTGCTGTCCCCGCCGCGGCGGCGCCGCCTGGTCCTGGCCATGCTGGCCGACACCGTCGGCGCCGTCCTCGCCGTGCCCGAGGTGCTCTCGGTCAGCGTGACGACCCCCGATCCGGCGGTCGCCGCCCTGGTCGCGGGCCTGGGTGCCGAGGTGCTGCCCGAACCCGCGGGCGCCGGACTGAATCCGGCCCTGTCCGCCGCGGCGGCCGCGGTCCGCGACCGGCACGGCCCCACCCATCTGCTGGCGTTGCAGGCCGACCTGCCCGCGCTGCGCCCCGCCGAGCTGCGGGAGATGCTCACCGTGGCGCCGCCCGGCCGCGCGGTGGTGGCCGATCACGCGGGCACCGGCACCGCGGCGCTGCTCGTCCGCGACACCACCGCCCCGCTGATGCCACGATTCGGCAACGATTCCGCTCATGCCCACCGCCGCTCGGGTGCGACCGAACTCACCGGCGCGTGGCCGGGACTGCGCTCGGACGTCGACACCCCGGCCGATCTGGCCCGCGTCGCCGCCCTGGGCACGGGCCCGGAAACCGCTGCTGTCCTGCGGGAAATCGATCTGCCCGCGCTGCCGCCCGCGCCCGCGCACACCGTGTGCTGAGTGATCGCTCACCCGTCCGGGACGCGCGCCGACCCGCCCGGCGTCACGCTGCGCACCGAGCGGTTCGTAGGGGATGATCGATCACGTGAGCGAGACGGAAACCATCAAGCAGCAGCAGCAGATTTCCCCGCCGCCCGCGGCCGCGCACGCGGCGGGCACGGATGCGGCGCCCCACCGGTTGCCCCGCGATCGCTACGTCAACCGCGAGCTGAGCTGGCTCGACTTCAACGCCCGTGTCCTCGCGCTGGCCGAGGACGCCTCGCTGCCGTTGCTGGAGCGCGCCAAGTTCCTGGCGATCTTCGCCTCGAACCTGGACGAGTTCTACATGGTCCGCGTCGCCGGGCTCAAACGCCGCGCCGAGACCGGCCTTTCGGTGCGCTCGGCGGACGGCCGGTCGCCGTCGGAGCAGCTGGACATGATCGCCGCCCGCGCCCAGGAGCTGGCGGTGCGGCACGCAGGCGTCTTCCTCGACAGTGTCCTGCCCGCGCTCACCGCCGAGGGCATCGACATCATCGAGTGGCACGACCTCGACGAGCAGGAACGGGCCCGGCTGTCGGGCTATTTCACCGACCAGGTCTTCCCGGTGCTCACGCCCTTGGCCGTCGATCCGGCCCACCCCTTCCCCTACATCAGCGGCCTGAGCCTGAATCTGGCCGTCACCGTGAAGGACGCGGGCACCGGCGGCGAGCACTTCGCCCGGGTGAAGGTCCCCGACAACGTGGACCGCTTCGTGCGGGTGCGCCGCACGAACGCGCCCTCGGCCATCGCGGCCTTCCTGCCGATGGAAGAGCTCATCGCCGCCCACCTCGACCTGCTGTTCCCCGGAATGAAGGTGGTGGAGCACCATTCGTTCCGGATCACCCGCAACGCCGATTTCGAGGTCGACGAGGACCGCGACGAGGACCTGCTGCAGGCCATGGAGCGCGAGCTGGCGCGGCGCCGCTTCGGCAAGCCGGTCCGGCTCGAGGTCTCCGACGACATGACCGAGCACATGCTGGACCTCCTACTACGTGAGCTGGAGGTCGACCCCGGCGATGTCATCCAGGTCCCCGGCCTGCTGGACCTGTCGTGCCTGTGGCAGGTCTACGGCGTGGACCGTCCCGAGCTGAAGGACGCCCCCTACGTCCCGGCCACCCCGCCCGCCTTCGGCGAACGCGAAACCCCGCGCAATGTTTTCGCCGCCCTGCGCGAGGGCGACGTCCTGGTGCACCACCCCTACGACTCGTTCTCCACCTCGGTGCAGCGGTTCATCGAGCAGGCCGCCGCCGACCCGCAGGTCCTGGCGATCAAGCAGACCCTCTACCGCACCTCCGGCGACTCCCCCATCGTCAACGCGCTCATCGAGGCCGCCGAGGCGGGCAAGCAGGTGGTGGCGCTGGTGGAGATCAAGGCCCGCTTCGACGAGCAGGCCAACATCAAATGGGCCCGCGCGCTGGAACAGGCGGGCGTGCACGTGGTCTACGGCCTCATCGGCCTCAAGACCCACTGCAAGACCTGCCTGGTGGTGCGCCGCGAGGGCTCGACGATCCGCCGCTACTGCCACATCGGCACCGGCAACTACAACCCCAAGACCGCGCGCCTGTACGAGGATGTCGGCCTGCTGACCGCGGCCCCCGAGATCGGCGCCGACCTGACCGACCTGTTCAACTCGCTGACCGGTTACTCCCGCAAGGAGGACTACCGCAACCTGATGGTGGCCCCGCTCGGCGTGCGCGCCGGCATCATCGAGCGGATCGACCGGGAGATCGCCCTGGCCCGCGAGGGCCGCGACGCGCGGATCCGGCTCAAGGCCAACGCGATCGTCGACGAGCAGATCATCGACGCCCTCTACCGCGCCTCCCAGGCCGGTGTGCCGGTGCAGATCGTGGTGCGCGGCATCTGCGGCCTGCGCCCGGGTGTGGAGGGCATGAGCGAGAACATCGAGGTGCGCTCCATCCTCGGCCGCTACCTCGAGCATTCCCGGGTGCTGGACTTCCGCGCCCAGAACGAGACCTGGATCGGCAGCGCCGACATGATGCACCGTAATCTCGACCGCCGGGTGGAGGTGATGGTGCAGGTGAAGGATCCGCGGCTGACCGATCAGCTGACCGTGGCGCTGGATTCGGCACTCGACCCGATGACCCGCTGCTGGGTGCTGGGCGCCGACGGTACCTGGCAGGCCAGTCCGCAGGACGCCGCCCCCGAACAGGTTCGTGATCACCAGGAGTTCCTCATGCGTCTGCGCAGACCGAATCAGCCGTGATGCCCACCATCGACGATCCCCGTGTCCGGCCCAACATTCACGCCGCGGGGGCGGTGCTCTGGCGCCCCGGCACCCGTGGCGGGACCGATATCGCGGTCATCCACCGCCCCAAGTACGGCGACTGGTCGCTGCCCAAGGGCAAACTCGATCCCGGTGAGACCCCGGTGATCGCGGCGGTCCGCGAGGTGTCCGAGGAGACCGGCCTGGCGTGCGTGCTGGGCCGCTATCTCGGTCACGTCACCTATCCGATCCCCGGTCACCGCCAGCTCAAGCGGGTGGACTACTGGGCGGCGCGGGCCGCCGACGGCGATTTCGCGGAGAACTCCGAAGTCGACGAGCTGCGCTGGATCCCGCTGGACCGGGTGATGGACGAGCTGTCGTACCCGATGGACCGCCAGATCGTGCGCACCTTCGCCCGGCTGCCCGCCCATACCCGCACCCTGCTGCTGGTCCGGCACGCCAAGGCGGGTAAGCGCCACAGCTTCGACGGCCCCGACGCCCAGCGTCCCCTGGAGAAGGCGGGCCTGCTCCAGGCCGAGGGACTGGTGGCGAATCTGCTGGCGTTCGGCGCGAGTGAAATCCATTCGGCCGATCCGCTGCGCTGTGTGCAGACCGTTGCGCCGCTCGCGGAACGTATCGGAACCGAAATCAATTGCGAGCCAATGTTTTCCGAAGTCCGCTATGCTTCCGGAAACGACGCGGATTCCACCCGCGCGGCGGCCCGTGCGCGAATTCGGGAGCTGGTTACCGACCGCGGTGTTCCGGTGGTGTGCAGTCAGGGCGGCGTCATTCCCGATCTCGTGCAATCACTGGCCGACGAGGACGGCGTGACCCTGCCACCGGCCCGCAATCGCAAGGGCAGCGTGTGGGTGCTGTCGTTCTCCGGTGACCGATTGGTCGCGGCCGACCATATGGATCGGGCCCTGTCGACGGGCATCGTCAAACCCTGAGTCGGGTTCGGCCCCCAATCACCCCACGGAAATGACGAAGCGGCTCCGGCGAACCGGAGCCGCTTCGTGCTTCACTGAGCTCTCACGCGAGCGGGTGCACATTCCCCGACATGCGCCCACCCGCGCCACCGATCCCGCCGCGGCGGGGTCAGCGGCGACGCGCCGTGGTCTTCTTCGCGACGGTCTTCTTCGCGGGCGCCTTCTTGGCCGCCGCCGTGGTCTTCTTGGCGGCGGTCGCCTTGGTCGCCTTGGTCGCCTTCACGGCCTTGGCGGGGGCCTTCTTGGCCGCGGTGACCTTCTTTGCCGCCGTGGTCTTCTTGGCCGCGGTGGTGGCGGTGCTGGTGGTCTTCTTGGCCGCGGCCTTCGTCGCGGTCTTCTTGGCGGGGGCCTTGGTCGCGGCCTTGCGGGCCGTGGTCTTGGCCGGCGCCTTGGTCGGGGTCGCCTTCTTGGCCGCCGCCTTCTTCGCCGCGGTCTTCTTGGCGGCGGCCTTCTTCGCCGCCACGGGGGCGTTGGCGCCGCGCTTGACCGCCGGGCCGGAGGCGTTGAGCTTCTGCTTACCGGCGATCACGGCCTTGAACTGCGCACCGGGGCGGAAAGCCGGAACCGAAGTCGCCTTCACCTTCACGGTTTCGCCGGTACGCGGGTTGCGGGCAACCCGGGGGGCACGCTTGCGCTGTTCGAACACACCGAATCCGGTGATGGTCACGCTCTGACCTTTGTGCACGGCGCGCACGATGGTATCGACCACGTTCTCGACCGCTGCAGTGGCCGTGCGCCTGTCCGTACCCAACTTTTCGGTCAGAACGTCGATCAGTTCCGCCTTGTTCATTGAATCCTCCGCAGACTAATGGCCCGTCGTCGGACCGACTAGGTACCACGGTAAACCCAGTTTCTGCAAGAGTCCATGTGCCACGCCAAAATTCATGTGGTTTAGCACACGTCCAGCTACCGCCCCCCGGGGCGCCCGCCGCTATCGGGTGCCGGTCATTACGCCTGCGAAATGCGAGCCGGGAGGGTGGTGGGTTTCCAAGAGGGCCGGGCCTTTTCGAACTCGGCGATCTCGTCGGCGCGCCGCAGGGTCAGGCCGATGTCGTCCAAACCCTCCAGCAGACGCCACCGGGTGTAGTCGTCAATATCGAACGGCAACACGACCGTTCCCGCGGTCACAGTGCGTGCCTCGAGGTCCACCACCAATTCGAGACCCGGCTGTTCCTCGATCAGCTTCCACAGCATTTCGACATCATTCTGTGACATCTGCGCGGCCAGCAGACCGCCCTTGCCCGCATTGCCGCGGAAGATGTCGGCGAAACGCGAGGAGATGACCACCCGAAACCCGTAGTCCGACAGCGCCCAGACAGCGTGCTCACGGGAGGATCCGGTGCCGAAATCCGGCCCGGCCACCAGCACCGATCCCCGGGAGTAGGGCTCGGTGTTCAGAATGAAGTCCGGGTCGGCGCGCCAGCCGGCGAACAGGCCGTCCTCGAAACCCGTGCGGGTGACCCGCTTCAGGTAAACGGCCGGGATGATCTGGTCGGTGTCGACATTGGACCGTCGCAGCGGGACGCCGATGCCTTTGTGGACGGTGAAGGCTTCCATCTCGATTCTCCTTCTTCTGGTTCGTATCGGCGGGCGCTCAGGCCAGATCGGCAGGCGAGGACAGGGTTCCGCGGACCGCCGTCGCGGCGGCGACGGCGGGGGAAACCAGGTGCGTACGGCCGCCCTTGCCCTGCCTGCCCTCGAAATTGCGATTCGACGTGGAGGCGCTGCGCTCACCGGGGGCCAGCTGGTCGGGATTCATGCCCAGGCACATCGAGCAGCCCGCCTGCCGCCATTCCGCGCCGGCGGCGGTGAAGATCTCGCCGAGGCCCTCGGCCTCGGCCTGGGCACGCACCCGCATGGAGCCCGGCACGACCAGCATCCGCACGCCGTCGGCGACCCTGCGGCCCTTGAGCACGTCCGCGACCATCCGCAGATCCTCGATCCGGCCGTTGGTGCACGAGCCGACGAACACGGTGTCGATCTTCACCTCCCGCAGCGGGGTACCCGGGGTCAGGTCCATGTAACGCAGGGCCTTCTGCGCGGCGTCGCGGTCGCTCTCCTCGGCGAAGTCGGCCGGGTCGGGCACGTTCTCGCCGAGGGGGGCGCCCTGGCCGGGGTTGGTGCCCCAGGTGACGAACGGGGTCAGCTCGTCGGCGTCGATGTGCACCTCGGCGTCGAAAACGGCGCCCTCGTCGGTCTTCAGCGCGTCCCAGGCCGCCACGGCGGCGTCCCAGTCGGCCCCGGACGGCGCGTGCGGGCGGCCCTTCAGGAATTCGTAGGTGACCTCGTCGGGGGCGATCATGCCCGCCCTGGCGCCCGCCTCGATGCTCATGTTGCAGATGGTCATCCGCGCTTCCATCGACAGCTTGCGGATGGCCTCGCCGCGGTATTCCAGGACGTAGCCCTGGCCGCCGCCGGTGCCGATCTTGGCGATGACGGCCAGGATCAGGTCCTTGGAGGACACTCCGGGCTGCAGTTCGCCATCGACGGTGATCGCCATCGTCTTGAACGGGCGCAGCGACAGCGTCTGGGTGGCCAGCACGTGCTCGACCTCGCTGGTGCCGATACCCATCGCCAGCGCGCCGAACGCGCCGTGGGTCGAGGTGTGGCTGTCGCCGCACACCACGGTGGTGCCCGGCTGGGTCAGGCCGAGCTGCGGGCCGACCACGTGCACGATGCCCTGGTCCAGGTCGCCCATCGGGTGCAGGCGCACGCCGAACTCGGCGCAGTTGCGGCGCAGGGTCTCCACCTGGGTGCGCGAGATCGGGTCGGCGATCGGCTTGTCGATGTCGACGGTGGGGACGTTGTGGTCCTCGGTCGCGATGGTGAGATCGGGACGGCGCACCGTGCGGCCCGCGGCGCGGAGGCCGTCGAAGGCCTGCGGGCTGGTCACCTCGTGCACGAGATGCAGGTCGATGTAGATCAGGTCGGGTTCGCGGGAGGCGCCTTCGCCCTCCCCGCGGGACACCACGTGCTGGTCCCACACCTTCTCGGCCAGTGTGCGAGCGCGCTCGGCCATTGCTGGATCACCTTTCGACTGGGCTGACGATGTCCCGGGCACCGTGAGCGGGCTCTCGGGGTGTTGAGATCTCACGATATGGGACGCTAGTATCGTTATATGAGACAGCATAGCGGTATCGGCGTCCTCGACAAAGCCGTGGCGGTGCTCTACGCCGTCGCCGAGCAGCCCTGTGGTCTCAACGACCTGTGCACCCGCACCGGGCTGCCCCGGGCCACGGCGCACCGGCTGGCCGTCGGCCTGGAGACGCATCGGCTGCTGGCCCGCGACGGCAACGGGCTGTGGCGGCCCGGCCCGGCGCTGACCGAACTGTCGGCGGGGGCGGCCGATCCCCTCGTCGAGGCGGCCGGTGCCATTCTGCCCCGCCTGCGGGAGATCACCGGCGAGAGCGTCCAGTTGTACTGCCGGGACGGGCACGCGCGCGTCTGCGTGGCGGCGCTGGAACCCCCGGTCGGCCTGCGCGACACGGTCCCGGTCGGCTCGCGCCTGCCGCTGACCGCGGGGTCGGCGGCCAAGGTGTTACTGGCGTGGGCCGACCCCGAGCTGCAGCGGACCGTGCTGGCCGACGCCGTGTTCGGCGAGCGGGCGCTGGCCGAGGTCCGCAAGCGGGGCTGGGCGCAGAGCGCGGCCGAGCGGGCGCAGGGTGTGGCGAGCGTCTCGGCGCCCGTGCGGGACGCGGCGGGCACGGTGGTGGCCGCGGTGTCGGTGTCGGGCCCGATCGATCGGATGGGCAGGCGGCCGGGCGCCCGGTGGGCGGCCGATCTGGTCGCCGCGGCCGAGGCGCTGCACAAGCGGCTGTAGACAGACAGACGGACAGACAGACAGACGCCGCCTCCGACGGCACGCCCGCCGGAGGCCGCGTCCGCTCCCGGAAACGAAGAAGACCCCCGGTCGGGTGACCGGGGGTCTTTCTCTGTAGCCCCGACGGGATTTGAACCCGCGCTACCGCCTTGAGAGGGCGGCGTCCTAGGCCGCTAGACGACGGGGCCAGGACGATCTCACTCGGAAGGAGATCTTGCTGGGGTACCAGGACTCGAACCTAGAATGGCTGAACCAGAATCAGCTGTGTTGCCAATTACACCATACCCCAAGGATGGAAACGCTCGCCCTCGCGCACCGGCTGGTTGTCGGTGTCTCGAGGCCGTGTTCCGCGGCGAGGAGAAGATTACCCCACCAGGTGGGGTCAACTACAAATCGCCTGGTCAGACCCTACGTTTCGGGCGGATCCGGTGGGGTCGCGCACCGATTCGCGACCCCACCGGGCGGCTCACTCGGCCGGCACCCAGCCGCGGGCGGCGCGCAGCCGCCGCAGCGACTCCTCCCGGCCGAGCAGCTCCATCGACTCGTAGAGGGGCGGGGAGATGTGCGAGCCGGTCACCGCCACCCGCACCGGCGCGAACGCCTTGCGCGGCTTGAGACCGAGACCGTCGATCAGCGCCGCCTTGAGCGCCTCCTCCAGCGCGGGCGTGGTCCACTCCGCGAGCGGCTCGATCGCGGCGAGGGCCGCGTCGAGGACGGGGTCGGCCTCGGCGCCCAGGTTCTTGGCGGCCGCGGCCGGGTCCAGCGCGAATTCCGCGGGCGCGACGAACAGGAAACGCAGCAGATCCCACGCGTCGCCGAGCACCACGATGCGGGTCTGCACCAGTTCGGCGGCCGCCAGGAACAGTTTCTCGTCCACCTCGGCGCCCAGGTGACCCTGCGCGGTCAGGAACTCGCGCAGCCGGTGACCGAAATCGCCGGGCTCGAGCAGCCGAATCTGCTCGGCATTGATCGCGTCCGCCTTCTTCTGGTCGAAACGGGCCGGATTCGAATTCACTTTCGAAATGTCGAAGGCCGCCACCATCTCCGCCATGGAGAATACGTCGCGATCCTCGGAGATACCCCAACCCAGCAAGGCGAGGTAATTCAGCAAACCTTCGGGAATGAATCCGCGGTCACGATGGACGAACAGATTCGACTCCGGGTCGCGCTTCGAGAGCTTCTTGTTTCCCTGACCCATGACGAAGGGCAGATGACCGAATTCCGGGGTGAACTCCGCGACGCCGATCCGGCGCAGCGCGCCGTAGAGCGCGAGCTGGCGCGGGGTGGACGAGAGCAGGTCCTCGCCGCGCAGCACATGGGTGATCCGCATGAGCGCGTCGTCGACCGGATTCACCAGGGTGTAGAGCGGGTCGCCGTTGCCGCGCGTGAGCGCGAAGTCGGGCACGGTCCCCGCCTTGAACGTCGTCTCCCCCCTGACCAGATCGTTCCACGACAGATCGGCGTCCGGCATCCGCAGCCGGACGACCGCGGGCCTGCCCTCGGCCTTGTAGGCGGCGATCTGCTCGGCGGTCAGGTCGCGGTCGAAGTTGTCGTAGCCCAGCTTCGGGTCGCGGCCCGCGGCCTTGTGCCGGGCCTCGACCTCCTCCGGCGTGGAGAACGACTCGTAGGCCTCGCCGGCCTCGAGCAGCCTGCGCACCACGTCCAGGTGCTGGTCACGCCGCTGCGACTGGCGGTAGGGCTCGTAGGGGCCGCCGACCTCCGGCCCCTCGTCCCAGGTGAGGCCGAGCCAGCGCAGGGCGTCGAGGATCGCGGCGTAGGACTCCTCGGAGTCGCGGGCGGCGTCGGTGTCCTCGATGCGGAAGACGAAGGTGCCGCCGTGGTGGCGCGCGTAGGCCCAGTTGAACAGGGCGGTGCGGATGAGGCCGACATGCGGTGTCCCGGTCGGCGACGGGCAGAAACGGACCCGTACGTTGGTCATGGTTGGCCTTTTCAGTTCTTGAGCGGTTTCGCGGCGACAGGATTGGTCAGCGTGCCGATGCCCTCGACGGTCACCGACACCGACTGCCCCTCGGTCAGCGGGCCGACACCCTCCGGGGTGCCGGTGAGGATGACGTCACCGGGAAGCAGGGTCATCACCGCGCTGATCCATTCGATCACCTTCGGGATGTCGTGCAGGAAGGCCGAGGTGCGGCTGCGCTGTACGACCGTTCCGTCGACCTCGGTGCGGATTTCGAGATCCGTTGGATCGAGCGATGTTTCGATCCACGGGCCGAGCGGGCAGAAAGTGTCGTAGCCCTTGCCCCGCGTCCACTGACCGTCGTGCCGCTGATGATCGCGGGCGGTGACGTCGTTGGCAACCGTATATCCGAGTACGACCTCGAATGCCTTGGCGGCGGGCACGTCTTTGCAGGGACGACCGATCACCACCGCCAGTTCGCCCTCGTAATCGACCTGAGTTGAATTGGGCGGCAGCAGGATCGGGGAATTCGGACCGGTGATCGAGGTATTCGGCTTGAGGAAGATCACCGGGTCTTCCGGTGCGGGACCGCCCATTTCGGCGGCGTGCGCCGCGTAGTTCTTGCCGACGCAGATCACCTTGCTGGCCAGAATCGGCGCGAGCAGGCGCACGTCGGCCAGTGGCCAGCTCCGGCCGGTGAACGTCGGCGTACCGAACGGATGCTCGGCGATTTCCTTCGCACGCGCATCGCTGCCGTCGGCAGCGCTGCCTTCGATACTGACGAACGCGACCCCATCGGGACTGGCAACTCGACCTAGACGCATGGCCCCGAGTTTATGGCCGGGAAACGCCCCCGATCGCGCCGCCCCCACCGGCGCGGCGCCGGGCGTGTCCGCGGGATGTGAGGCGATCGACACCGACGGCCGGGAACACGGGGGCCCGCCGGGTGTAACGTAAGCCGCGTAGTTCATACATTGAGATCACAATCTCATATTCTGAGACACGCTGCGCGAGGTGAGACCGATGACCCAGGTCGCGACGACCACGATCCGAGACGCCCATCGCTGGACCATGCTGGCGCTCGGCGTACTCGCGCAGTCCTCCAGCGCGATCTTCATCCACGCCACCCCGTTCCTGCTGCCCGCCCTGACCGCGCAGGGCTGGTCGCTGCCGACCGCGGGCGCGCTGGTCGCCCTGCCCACCGTCGGGCTGGTCTGCACGCTGATCGCCTGGGGCTACGTGGTCGACCGGATCGGTGAGCGCTTCGTCCTGGTGGCGGGCACGGCGCTGATGTTCGTCGCCGGCGTCGGCGCCGCGTTCGCGGGCAACCAGGTCCTGTTCGGCGTCCTGCTGTTCCTGGGCGGTGTCGGCGCGGCCAGTCCCAACGGCGCCAGCGGGCGGGTCATCGTCGGGTGGTTCCCGCCGGACCGGCGCGGCCTGGCGATGGGCATCCGGCAGGCCGCCCAGCCGCTGGGGGTCGGGATCGGCGCGCTGGCGGTGCCGTGGGTGGCCACCCATCACGGCGTCGCGGCGGCCCTCCTGGTGCCCGCGCTGCTGGCCGGGGCCGCCGCCGTCGCGTGCGCGATCGGCATCGTCGATCCGCCGCGCCCGCCGGCCAAGTCGGCCGACCGCGCCAACCCCTACCGCGGCGACGCGACGCTGTGGCGCATCCACGCGGTGTCGATCCTGCTGGTGGTCCCCCAGGGCACCCTGTGGACGTTCGCGCTGCTGTGGATGCACATCGAGCTGGGCTGGGCCATCGCCGTCGCGAGCGCGGTGATGACGCTGACCCAGTTCCTGGGCGCCGGCGGCCGGATCGGCGCGGGCGCCTGGTCGGACCGGGTCGGCAGCAGGCTGGTCCCGCTGCGCAAGGTCGCGATCGCCGCGGCCGTGGCCACCGGCGCGCTGGCGGTGTTCGCCGCGACCGGGATCTGGTGGCTGGCGGTGCCGCTGATGATCGCCGCCTCGGTGATCTCGGTGTCGGACAACGGCCTGGCGTTCACCGCGGTGGCCGAGATCGCGGGCCCGTTCTGGAGCGGGCGCGGCCTCGGCATCCAGAACACCGGCCAGAACCTGATGATGGCGATCATTCCCCCGGCCTTCGGCGGCCTGATCACGGTCGCCGGCTACCCGGCCGCCTTCGCCCTGGCCGCCGTGGTCGCCGCGCTGGCGATCCCGCTGGTCCCCCACGACCCGCCCGCGAAGGTTCCCGCGCGCGG